>JAISOL010000003.1 GCA_031275645.1 Deltaproteobacteria bacterium | reverse complement strand
CGCCGAGGCTGTGGAAATGACGGAAAACGAATGGGACAGAGCCATGAACCTGCGTTCGGAATACTGGTTGTATGTGGTCGCGGAATGCGCGTCGCCGGCCCCGCGCCTGATCCGCATCCAGGACCCGGCAATGAGGCTGCTCATGCGGCCCGCCGAACAAACCCGCATGTCGCGGCGCATCAAGCTGGCGGACATCCTGCCGCTCGCCGAAGGAGAATAAATGTCCGACTCACAAAACAACGCCCGCCTTATTGAAACCGCCTTTCCTCTGAAGCAGACGTCTCTGGACGCGGTTCATGAGAAAAACGTCCGGCACGGACATCTCTCCACCCTGCACATCTGGCCGGCCCGCCGTCCCTTGGCGGCATGCCGGGCGGCGCTTCTGGCGACACTGTTGCCGGATCCGGGCGCGGCGAACGCGAGGGCGCATCTCTGCGAGCGCATCGGCGGCAGGGTTGTGGAAGCGACCGGGCAAGAACAGCGCGCGACTCAAAAAACTGAAGGCGGTGTTTTGCACTGGCAGGGAACAGAGCCGAAAAGCGGAAAAAAGGCCAAGGAGAAATATCGGAACGAGGCTGAACTGCGGGAAAGGGAACTGCGGAAGTTTCGTGATGAGATTCGTGCCGCTTATGGCGGTCGCGCTCCGCGCGTTTTGGATCCCTTCTCCGGCGGTGGAGCGATCCCGTTGGAAGCCATGCGTCTCGGCTGTGAAGCCCATGCGGCTGATTTGAACCCGGTGGCGGCTTTTGTGCTGGGAGCCACGCTCAAGTATCCCCAGGCCGTGGGTGACAAAAAGCTGCGTTTGCCGAATTTTATCCGCTCTGACACGGCTTTTATGAAGGAGTTTCTTGAGCGGCACCCCCAGGCTCAAGGCGCCCTTTCCCGCCAAGGCCGCCTGCTTGCTCCCTCTGACAGCCCTTATTTGGCTGACTTGGCCTGGCATGTCCGGGCATGGGGGCAATGGGTATTGCGGGACGCCCGCAAGGCGCTGGGCGGCAGATACCCGACCTACGCGGCTTATGAGCCGCTTGAAGACAACGCTCCGTATGAACCACAGGAAATGCGGCTCGTCCCTCTGACGGCGGATGGCTCACCAGACGTGGATGCGCTCAACAAGGACTTTGGCGAAGCCTATCTGAAAGAAAAGCGCAATCCTCGCTGGATTGCCAGACCGACTGTAGCCTACCTCTGGGCGCGCACCGCCACATGCAAGAACTGCCGCAACATCATTCCTTTGCTCAAAACAAAATGGCTGTGCAAGACCAAGGCCGGGAAACGCGTTGCTCTGAAAGTGGAAACCAAGGACGGCATCATCCACATGGGCCTGTGGAATGATGTGCCGATTGGCAAAGGGACTCCTGCCCAGAAACGCGCTTTCGATCAGGAAGTCGGGAAAGGCTTCATGTCCGGAGCCGGAGCAACCTGTCCACACTGCGGCAACATCATGACGATGGAGGACTTGCGGCGTGAAGGTAAAGCCGGTCGGTTGGGTGTTATGCCCACCGCTGTTGTGGCCGAAGGGAGAAAAAGCAAAGAGTACCGCCCGTATTTCATTGACGAAATCAATATGGCAAATGTCTCATCTGAAGAAATGCAAGCCGCTTTCAAAGATGTGCCGTTCGGAGTGCCTGAAGAGCCGATGCCGGATGAAAACGCGCTTGGAATGCGTATACCCAAGTATGGATTTAATCGTTGGCGCGACCTTTTTTCCCCCCGCCAGCTTCTGGCTCTGGGCACGCTTGTCGGGAGCGTGCGCAAGGCTATTGCCGAATGCGACCGTGAGCGGGGGGAATTCGGCTATGACGAGAAATGGGTGGAGGCCATAGGGACGTATCTGGCTGTCGGCATGGATCGCATCGCTGATCGGCAGTCAACCATATGTCGGTGGGATCAGGGATATGCAAAGCTCCAAGGCACGTTCGTCCGCTTTGCCCTGCCTATCACCTGGGATTTTTGCGAAGGGAATCCACTGTCGGATTCCACAGGCAATTTTTATTCCGGAATGGAATGGATAGCACGTTATATTGAACACGCCCTTGCCGCTTTTCGCTCCTCCCCGCCTCCCAGCATCACGCAGCAAAGCGCGACACAACCCTTCGGCCAAACTTACGATGCCGTTGTCACCGACCCGCCGTATTACGACGCCATTCCCTATTCCGACTGCATGGATTTCTTTTACGTCTGGCTCAAGCGCGTCACCCACGGCACCATTCTGGACAAGGGCCTGTTCGCCGCGCCCCTGGCCCCAAAATGGAACAACGATACTCAGGACGGCGAACTCATCGACGACGCCTCGCGCCATGGCGGCGACAGAAGCGCGTCTAAAAAGGCGTATGAGGACGGCATGGCCCAGGTCTTCGCGCGCTGCCACGACAGCCTCGCTCCAGACGGACGTCTGGTGGTTGTTTTTGCCCACAAGCACCCGGACGCCTGGGAAACGCTGGTTTCGGCCATGATCCGGGCCGGGTTCACCGTCACCGCCTCCTGGCCTATCCAGACGGAAATGGGCAACCGCATGCGCGGCTTATCTTCCGCCGCCCTCTCCTCCTCGGTCTGGCTGGTGTGCGGAAAGCGCCCGCCCGCGGCCATGCCGGGCTGGGACAACAAGGTGCTGGCCGAAATGGAAAAGAGCATTACGGAAAAATTGCGCGCCTTCTGGGACGCGGGCATACGCGGGCCGGACTTTGTCTGGGCCGCCACCGGCCCTGCCCTGACCGCCTATTCCGCCCACCCGGTGGTCAAGAAGGCATCCAGCCCCGGTGAAAGCATGAGCGTTACGGAATTTCTCGGCCATGTCCGGCGCATGGTGGTGAACTTCGTGGTCGGGCGCGTTCTCAAAACCGATGCCGGCAGCGGAAGCGATGAACAGCGCATGGACGACGTGACGAACTATTACCTGCTGCACCGCAACGACTTCGGCCTGGAGGAAGCGCCGGCCGGAGCCTGTATTTTTACGCCACCGCCTGCGGCTTGACGGACAGGGATCTGGAAAGCGTGTATCGCCTTGTGTCAAAAAAAGGTTCGTCCGTAACCGAACCTGATTCGAACGATGAGGCCGAAGAGGATGAGGAATCGGAAAGCGCCGCCGCCGGAAGCTCTTCCGGCGGCGGAAAAATAATTTTGCTCCCCTGGTCGAAACGCGACCACAGGACGCTTGGCCTGGAAGCGCCCGGCAGCGCTCCCGTGCCCCTGATCGACCGGGCGCACAAGCTCATGCATCTGTGGAAGGCGGGCGACGTGAGGGAGGTGGACAGGTACATTGACGCCTGCGCCTTGCGCCGTAACGAACTCTTCATGCAGCTTTTGCAGGCCCTGACCGAACTTTCCGCGAACTCCGAGCGCAGTCTGCTCGAATCCATCAGCAACCACCTGCACGCCAAGGGCGCGATGCCTGTCACGCGGTCGGTCAAACTGGAGGTCTAACCATGTCTCCCGCACTCAACTGGAAACCCTGGCACAAAGTCGTCGATCTGCGCCCGGATCTGCGCTCCGGCGAACTGGCCTTGCATTTGTTCGCGGCGGATCTGCATGAAGCCGTCATGCGAAAGGGGCTGCGCCCGGTCTATGAGAATCCGGCGGAGTTTTTCGCGCTGACTTTTCCCACCCACAATCTGCGCGTCCTGGCCGGAGACGTCTGCCGGCGCCTGCTTGGAGAAAACGACAAGGCCGTGCGCCAATTGCAGCTCACCTATGGCGGCGGAAAAACCCACGCGCTCATTACTTTGCTGCATCTCGCGCGCGAGCCGGAAAAACTGCCCGATCTTCCGGCCGTCGCCGAATTCCGCGCCGCAGTCGGACGCGATTTTCCCAAGGCGCGCGTGGCGGCCCTGTGCTTTGACAAGATAGACGTACAGGACGGGCTGGCCGTTAAAAGCCCCGATGGTGAAGAACGGCGTCTGCGCCATCCCTGGTCCATTCTCGCCTGGCAAATCGCCGGACCGGAGGGACTGGCGGTCATCAATCATGACCGTCCGGACGACGAGCGCGACACGCCGCCCGCGGAAAGCCTGTTGACGGATCTTTTGAGCCTTCCGGGCAAGGAAGGGCTCGCGCCGCTCCTGCTGGTGGACGAAGTCCTCATGTACGCCAGAATCAAAGTTGCCGCCACGCCAGGCTGGCGCAATTATCTGCTCAGCTTTTTCCAGTATCTCACGCAAGCCGCGGCGAAAGTGGACGCCTGCTGTCTGGTGGCTTCCCTGCTGGCCTCCGATCCTGTCAAAGAAGACATCATGGGGAGGGATCTGCAGAGCGAACTGTACGACGTTTTCCATCGCCAGCGTGAAGAAGCCGTGGAGCCGGTCGACAAGGATGATGTGGCGGAAGTGTTGCGCCGCCGCTTTTTTACCCCGGAATCCATACGCGATCCGGAAAAATTCCGTTCCCATGCCCAGGCGGCGCTCAAGGGCGTGGCCGCGCTTGAAAGCCAAAGCGGAACAGGAGCGTCCCGCGGCCGCGCTCTGGAGGAACGCTATTACAAATCCTATCCCTTTCATCCGGAATTGACGGATGTGTTTTACGCCAAGTGGACGCAGATTCATGGCTTTCAAAAAACGCGCGGCGCGTTGCGCACCTTTGCTCTGGCCCTTCGGGACGCGGAAAAATGGGATCAGAGTCCTTTGGTCAGCACGGCGAGTCTGCTTGCCGCTCCGGGACAAAGCGGGCTTTCTCCGGCGGTGCGGGAGCTGGTGGCCGTCTCTGATAACGCCGATCCTGACGGCTCCAGGGCTGTTTGGGGCGGTATTGTGGAAAAAGAATTGGAAATCGCCCGCGACATTCAGAAAGATTTGAATATGGAGTTCCGTGAACTGGAGCAAGCGGTCATGGGAACCTTCCTCCATTCGCAGCCGCTCGGCCAGGAAGCGAAAACCCGCGAACTGCTTGTCCTGATCGCCCCCACCCGCCCGGACAGGATAGTGCTTGAAAAGGGGCTCGCCGGATGGGCGGAACACAGTTTCTGGCTGGACGACCAAAATGCCGCCGAAAACTTGATGCCCAAGGCATGGCATCTGGGCAACCGGCCCAATCTTACCCAGATGCATGCTCAGGCCAAGCTGGAGATCAACGACGACATTGTGCGGGGCCGCCTGATCAATGAGTTGTCCAAAAGCAAAGCTCTGAGCATGGGCGCGCGGGAGAGCGGCCTTGAGGTTCACATTTTGCCGGAATCTCCCAGGGATGTCGCCGATGACGGCAAATTCCATTACGCGATTCTGGATCCTGAATGCGCGAGCGGACCCGGAAGGATCGCGCCTGATGCCGTTCGTTTCCTGCTGGAGGGAACCGGCGCGAACAGGCCGCGGGTGTATCGTAACGCCCTTATTTTGCTGGCGCCGTCTTCCGATGGACTGGATGTCGCCCGGACGCGATTGCGGGATGCGCTTGCCTGGGAACAGGTATTACATGCCCTGCGCCAACAGGGACAGGACGTCGACCCTGTGCGCATGTCCACGCTGACAAGCAACAAGTCGACGGCTGACGGCAAAGCCGGGGCAGCCGTCAGACAGGCATGGTGCATGGTGGTGACTCTTTCGGAAAAAGGCGAGCCGCAATGTTTCAAACTGAACATCGGCGAGGCGCCGCATTTTTCCGCCATCAAGCAGGATCAGCGCTCGCGCCTGTTCGATACGGCCCTGAACGCGGAAGCCCTGCTCCCGAATGGCCCGTATGATTTATGGCGTCCGGGGGACGTCTCCCGCCGCGTCAAAGACCTGTATACGGCTTTCGCCCAATACCCGCACTTGCCCAAAATGCTCAAAACCAGGGCTGTGCTGGAAACGCTGGCCCAAGGCTGCGCGGACGGCATCCTTGTCCTGCGTCTTGCCCGCCCGGACGGCTCCGCCCGCGTATGGTGGCGTTCGCGTCCCGACGCGTCCGCCCTGGAAGACGCGGAACTTGAACTCCGGCTTCCCGACAAAGCGGAACTGACAGAACTTGACCCGGACATCCTGTTGCCGCGCGCGCTGCCCGAACTCTGGCCGGACGGAGACAAGCCGCGGATTACGGTCAACGACGCGCTGGAGTATTTTTCCGGCTCCCGCGTCGTGTCGTGTCCGCTGAAGGACTACACAGCCGATATCCCCGTGCCCAAAGCCACGCGGGAAGCCGTTCTGGCCGCACTGGAGAAAAATGTGGAGAACGGCCTGCTCTGGCTCTACAGTCCTCCGGCCAGCGTGCTGGGCGAACCTGTGCCGCTCGGAGTGCTGAACGAAAATGCCCGTCTGTCTGCTCCTCCCGACGCTATTGGCCCTATGAAACTTTTGCCCGCAAACATAGGTTATGCCTGGCAGGATGACGCCACAACGGTTGAAGCCGTGGCCGCCGAGCTCTCGCGGCAAATCGGCATGACGCTCCCTTGGAAAACAATCAAAGAAGCAGTGGATACGGCTTTGAATGCGCGTTTCGTCAGCCTTGACCCCATATCGCCGCCTTGGCCCTGCGCGCTTGCGGAGGCATCCAAGATCCGTCTGCTGCGAAAGAGGGAGGCAGGCGGCGTCGCGGAACCTCACGCGCCGTATGGCGCCGCGCCGATGCCCGCGAACATGCGGGTTTTCCGCTCGTCCATAACCCTTAACCAGTTGCAGGACGCGGGAGATATCGTTCCGGAGCTTTTGCGAATTCAGCAAACGTGGGATACAGAGGTCAAAGTGGACATCTCCTTCACCATCGGCAAGGAAGACATCGTAGCCCCGGAAGATGCTCTTCAGGCGCTGAAGGCGGCGTTGAAGAAGGTCAGCAAGGATTTTGGCGTAAATTAACATAGAACCGCATTAATGCTGGAAAGACCGCTACCGTATTATGCGGCGGCACGGGAGGACGGCGGGGGTAACCCCGCCTTCTGCCCAGATTGGAAACGCCGGGATGGAGAGGCCCGGGTCAACACTGATTGCGCGAGCGCAGGTAGGCGGCCAATCTGAAATCATCTCCCTTGATGTGGTTGACCAGCCAGTCGCCCACGCTGCGTAAACCCTGTTGATCAAGTCGCCTGTCGGCCCTTCCCGCAACAGCTCTTCGGCCAGTTCGCGCACCACGGGTTTAAACTCCTCGTGGCAACGCTTATGGTACGGATAATCGGGATACTGGTTTTCAATCTGGATTTTCTCCTCGTCGGCAAAGTGCTTTATGGTGTAGCCGCTCAAAAATTCCAGAGTCCGTCCCAGTTCCACATCGCCTTTGCCTTCGCCGCAGGCGTCCAGAAGGTCGTTTACGGCGGCCACCAACTGTTTGTGCTGATTGTCAATTTTGGTTTCCGGTTTCCAGTTCACTGGACCATTCGTAGGGCATATTCTCCTCCTTGCTTTTCGATGCGGAAATTATTTTCCGCCGCGAGGCGCCAGTTTAAAAAGATCGGGCGCGGCTTGCTTCCGCCCGCCGTCCGCCGGGGCTTTTTCGGGCGCGTCGCCCTTACGGGCTTCCGGCAGGCTCCGGGCCATATCAACGGCGTGCCCGTCGCTGAATTCCAGCCACTCCAGCAGGCTGAGACTTCCGTCTCCGGAGGAATCTATGGCAACAAAGGCCGCTTCGCGCATCTGCGGATAGAGCGCGAAAAATTCCTCCCGCTCCACCCGGCCGTCGGCGTCGGCGTCCATCCGGGAAAATTTGTCCTCCGCGCTCCCGCCGTTTTCGGAAGAAGCCGGAGATGAAGGCTGCTTTCCCCAGGCGCGGGCAAACGGGGAGAAAAACGCTTCCGGAAGCAGAAGCAGGCTGAACAACACAAGCAACAGAAAAGACAAAGGTCCGGGCATAAGAATTCCCTTTTCACCTGCTCAGACGCAACAAGCGTTCTATTCTTTCCTCCACCGGCGGATGGGTGCTGAAAAGTTTGTTCAGGCTGAGGCCGCTCAGGGGATTGACGATAAACATGTGGGCGGTGGCCGGAGATTCGCGCCGCAAAGGGATCTTCCGGCCGTATGCCTGGAGTTTTCCCAGAGCGGAAGCCAGGGCGCGGGGATTGCCGGAATAACGGGCTCCGCTGGCGTCCGCGAGATACTCTCTGGAGCGGGAAATTCCCATTTGGATCAGGGTGGCCGCAAGGGGGGCCAGAACCGCCATCAGGATCAAGGCCAGAGGATTGTTGTTTTCCCGGTCACGTCCTCCGAAAATGGCCGTAAAGCGGGCCATGCTGGCCAGGAGCATGATCACCGTGCCCAGGACCCCGGCCACGCTCTGGATTAAAATGTCGCGATTGGCGATATGGCCGATTTCATGCGCCAGCACTCCGCGCAATTCCTCCGTATCCAGCAGGCGCAGCAGGCCCTCGGTCACCGCCACCACGGCATGTTCCGGATTGCGCCCGGTGGCAAAGGCATTGGGGGCTTCGTCAGGGGTGACGCACACCCTGGGTTTGGGTATGCCGGCATTGCGGGCGAGTTCATCCACAAGCCTGTGCAGCAGAGGGGCGTCTCCGGGAGAAAGCTCCCTGGCCGAATACATGGAAAGGACTATTTTATCCGAGAACCAGTAACTGCCCAGATTCATGAGCAGGGCCAGGGCAAAGGCCATGAACAGACCCTCCCGGCCTCCGGCGAGGCCCCCCAGAAGGAGGATCAGACCGGAAAGACCGGACAGGAGAAGCAAAGTTTTCAGTTGCGAAGTCACGTCTTCTCTCCTTTATTTCCTCATGCTCCGGAGTAGGCCGCTTCGTCGATAATCCAGCAGAGTTTTCCGTCTCTGGGTCTGACCATCTGCGCGGGCAGCACGGGTTCGGCCATGAGGTTTAGGGCGGTGGAAAGAACATGGTGCTTGCCGCCGCCGTTGGCCATGAAGACGCAGCAGCGCGCGTTGTTCAGCACCGGCAGGGTCATGGTGAGGCGCGAACTTTTGAGGTGGTGCAGGTATTGATCCACCACCAGCCTCTTGTTTTCTTCCAGGGCGCCGGTATCAGGGAAGAGGGAACCGGTGGCCCCGTCGTCCCCCACTCCCAGCAGTATGCAGTCAAAATGCGGGACTTCGCCGGGAGCCAGGGAAAAATGCTCCCGCAGCAGATTTTCGTAGGCGGCCGCGGCTTCAATGGGGTTATCTTCGCCTTTCATGCGGTAAAAGCGGGTGATGGGAACGCGGGAAAGCAGTTCGGCCCTGGCCAGACGGTAATTGCTTTCCGGATGCTCCGGCCCGACGCAGTGTTCATCCACCCAGTAAAGGGCGGTTTTCTCCCAGTCCAGACGCGGCAGCCAAGCCGGAGAGGCAAGCAGGCGGAAGAGATCCGCGGGGGTCTTGCCACCGGAAACAGCCAGGGTGAAAACCCGCCGCTCCAGCAGAGCTTCCCGGCACTGCTTTTCAAGTATTTCAGCGGCCAGGGCGGCCATTTCCGATGGATTCTCAGCTACCAGAAGAGAGAGGTAGGTTGCTCTGATCATAATAATAAACCTCGTTCGTTGGCAAACCGCGGGAACGCTGTTTACGCCGCATTTATAACACAAGTCCGACTGAATGTGGATTGTTTTTTTGTGCGGAACAGGATCAGCTTGGCTCGTCCGCCAGAATGGCGCCGGTGGAGGCCGAGGTGACCATCCGGCGATAACGTTTCAGATATCCGTCAGGCACGTCTTTGAGCAGGGGGCTCCAGGCGGCCCGGCGTCTGGCTATGACCTGGTCGTCAAGCAGGAGTTCCAGTTTGTTGCCGGGTATGTCTATGCGTATGGGATCCCCTTCTTCAATCAGGCCGATCAGGCCGCCCGCGGCGGCTTCCGGAGAGATATGCCCGATGGAGGCTCCCTTGGAGGCTCCGGAAAAACGCCCGTCGGTGATCAGGGCCACGCTGTTGTCCAGACCCATGCCGACCAGGGTGGATGTGGGCGTGAGCATTTCCCGCATACCCGGGCCGCCTTTAGGCCCTTCGTAGCGCACCACAATTACGTCGCCGGGCCTGATGGAACGCGCGAGCAGGGCATCAACGCAGCTTTCCTCGCTGTCGAATACTCTGGCCGGCCCCTGGTGCGTCATCATTTCCGGAAGCACGGCGCCTTTTTTCACCACGGCGCCCTCGGGGGCGATGTTGCCCCAGAGGACGGCCAGGCCTCCGTCCGGAGAATAGGCGTTTTCCCTGTCATGGATGACCTCCGGGTCTAATACCTTGACCCCGAGCAGATTTTCGCCCACGCTCCCGCCGGTGACCGTGAGGCAGTTTCCGTCCAGCAGGCCGTAATCCAGCAGTAGTTTGAGCACCGCCTGCACGCCTCCGGCCTGATCCAGATCCGCCAGGGTGTCCGGCCCGGCCGGACTGAGCCTGACCAGATGGGGAGTGACCTTGCTGACGGCGTTGATTTCGGAGGGGGGCAGGGTAAGCCCGGCCTCATGAGCGATGGCGGGCAGATGCAGCACGGTATTGGAGGAACAGCCCAGAGCCATATCCGCGCTCAGGGCGTTGCGCAAGGATTCCGCCGTGACGATGTCGCGCGGGCGTATATTCCTGTTCAACAGTTCCATGATTTTCATCCCGGCGTGTTTGGCCAGGCGGATGCGGGCCGCGTTTACCGCCGGGATGGTGCCGTTGCCGGGCAGGCCGAGCCCCACGGCCTCGGTCATACAGTTCATGGAGTTGGCCGTAAACATGCCGGCGCAGGAGCCGCAACCGGGGCAGGCCTTGTCTTCTGTTTCCAGGATCCGGTCCGCTCCGATTTTGCCTATGCCGGCCTCTCCCACCGCTTCAAAGGCATTGGAGAGGGTCAGTTTGCGCCCTCCGGCAAAACCCGGCAGCATGGGGCCGCCGCTGACGAAGATGCTGGGGATATTCAGGCGCAGGGCGGCCATGATCATGCCGGGCACAATCTTGTCGCAGTTGGGCACAAAGACGAGCGCGTCAAAGGGATGGGCCATGGCCATGATTTCCACGGAATCGGCTATGTGTTCCCGGCTGATCAGGGAATAGCGCATGCCGTCGTGCCCCATGGCGATGCCGTCGCACACGCCTATGGCCGGAAAGGCCAGGGGAGTGCCCCCGGCCATGAGTACGCCGGTCTTTACCGCCAGAACCATGCTGTCCAGGTGTATGTGCCCTGGAATAATATCGTTCTGGGAGTTTACAATTCCAACAATCGGCCGACGCAACTCCTCCTCGGTCAGGCCGGCGGCCTTGAAAAGGGAGCGGTGGGGAATTCTTGTAATTCCGGTTTTCATCTGGTCGCTGCGCATGCTTTCTCCTTGATACGGAACAGGAATTATCTTCTTTCTCTGAGGCGCTCGCCGCGCCGCTCGTGTCTGTCCCCCCGTTCTCCCCGTTCCGGGCGACCGCCCTCACGCCGGGGGGGGCGGGAGGTATACGCCGGATCCCAGGGGGTGCCTCTGGCTTCCAGAATTACGGCTTTGCGGGAGGCGCGGATTCTGTCTCCGTTGATCTCTATGACCTTTACTTCCATTTCCTGCCCCAGTTGGGCCACATCCTCCGCTTTTTCCACCCGCCCGGTGTCGAGCTGGGAGATATGCACCAAAGCCTCCAGGTTGGGGAGTATTTCCACAATAGCGCCGATTTCCACCAGTTTTTTGACTTTGGCCCGGTAGTTTTTGCCCAGTTCGGCGCGCTGATCATAATACAGCACCATTTCCCGTGCTCTTTCCAGAGATTCCTGGGTGGGGGCGAAGATGGAAACAATGCCCGAATCCTCTATATCAATGGAGGCGCCGGTTTCAGCCGTGATCTGCTTGATGTTCTTCCCGCCGGGGCCAATGATCAGGCGGATGATTTCCGGGTTGACTTCCACCTCTTCATGCTGAGGGGCGTAAGGAGAGAGCGCCGGGCGCGGTCCCGGCAGAACCCTGGACATTTCCCGCAGTATGTGCAGGCGGGCCTCCCTGGCCTGAGCCAGGGCCAGACCCATGACTTCCGGCGGGATGCCGGAAATCTTGATGTCCATCTGCACGGCGGTGATTCCCTCGGCCGTGCCGGCGACTTTAAAGTCCATGTCGCCCAGAGCGTCTTCATCTCCCAGTATATCCGTGAGGATGAGATAGTTGTCGTCTTCACGGATGAGCCCCATAGCCACGCCGGCCACAGGCGCGCTGACGGGCACGCCCGCGTCCATGAGGGAAAGGCAGCCCCCGCAAACCGCGGCCATGCTGGAGGAGCCGTTGGACTCCATTGTTTCGGCCACCACGCGCAGGGTAAAGGGGAAGGCTTCCTCCTTGGGCAGCACCTGGCGCAGAGCCTTTTCCGCCAGGGCGCCGTGTCCGATTTCGCGGCGGGAAATGCGCACAGGCTTCACTTCGCCCACGCAGTAGGGAGGAAAGTTGTAATGAAGCATGAATCTCTTGGTGCTGTCTCCGGTCAGGGAATCCGTGCGCTGTTCGTCGGTGGAGCTGCCCAGGGTCGTGACGACCAGAGACTTGGTTTCTCCTCTGGCGAAAATGGCCGAACCGTGCGCCCGGGGCAGGACGCCGGTCTCAATGAGGATGGGACGCACGGTTTTGGTGTCGCGCCCGTCTATGCGCAACCCTTCTTCCTTGATGCGCTGCCGCACCACCTGTTTTTCCAATTTGCCCACTATATCCGGAGCGGCTTTGAGGGCTTCGGCGTCGTCGGCCCAGGGGGAACCAGCGGCATGGATTTCGTCCAGGATATTCTTCCTGGCGGCGGACTTGGCGATTTTGCGTTCCTGCTTGGCCTGTACCGTCATGGCGTTTTTTATGTCCGGGAGCGCCCGCTCGCGGATAAAGGCCTCCAATTCGCTGAAATCCCTGCCCGGAGCGGGGACAAGCTTGGGCTTGCCGGCTTTAGCCCGCAGTTCTTCCTGGGCGGAGATCAGGGGCTGCATTTCTTTCTGCGCCCAGCTCAAGGCCGCGCTGACCACTTCTTCCGGCACCACGGCGGCCTCTCCTTCCACCATGACCACAGCTTCCCTGGAAGCGGCGATGATGAAATTGAGGTCGCTTTGCTGTTGCTCCGCCACCGTGGGGTTAAGCACGAATTCTCCGTTGATCCGGCCCACCCTGGCCCCCGCCACCGGCCCTTCAAAGGGCAGAGAAGAAATGGTCAGGGCGGCGGAAGCTCCGGTAATGGAAAGAGCGTCGGATTCATTTTCCTGATCCGCGGAAATCACGCTGGCCAGAACCTGTACCTCGTCCCGGAAGCCGGAGGTGAAAAGGGGACGTATGGGGCGGTCAATCAGGCGGGAAACCAGGGTTTCGCGATCCGAGGGGCGGCCTATTTCACGCCGGAAGAAATTTCCGGGAATACGCCCGGCCGCGTACATTTTTTCGGAATAGTCCACAGTGAGCGGGAAAAAGTCTTTCTCCTGCGCCAAAGGCGCGGAACAGGCCGTTACCAGCACCACCGTGCCGCCGCATTGCAGCCAGACGGCGCCGTCCGCCTGTTTGGCCAGACGCCCGGTCTCAAAAACGAATTCCTTGCCTCCGGCAACGGCTGTAACTCTTATGGAATCAAAAACACTCATGAATTCCTCTCTTCAGGGGACTCCGGCCGAAATATCCAGAAAAATCTGAATCCTCCGCCCGGATCCCCCTTGCTTCGTCTTCCCTCGTGAAGGGAGACGGTGTCCGGAGCCGCCGGGATGGCGGCTCCGATAAAAGGCGGGGGCGTTGCGGCCCCCGGATAATAGCCTACTTGCGCAATCCGAGTCGTTCCAGAATGCTCCTGTAGCGTTGAACTTCTATTTTACGGAGATAATTCAACAGGTTACGGCGTCGGCCCACCAGTTTGAGCAGACCCTGCCGGGAGTGGAAATCTTTTTTGTGCAATTTAAAGTGTTCGGTCAGATACTCAATACGGCGGGTCAGGAGGGCGATCTGCACTTCCGGTGAACCGGTGTCGCCTTCATGTTTGCCGAACTGCTCCATAATCTCTTTCTTTTTTTCAACTGCCAGAGCCACAGCGTTATCCTCCAGGGATTCAGTCATTCCACAGTCCACGCCCGATGATCCACGTTTCCCGTCCTTGCTCGCGGTGTTTTTGCGCCAGGGCCAGAACCCGCCCGCTTTCGTCCAGAAAGAAGGCCCGCTCCGTATCCAGGCGGGGGAGCGTTTCAGCCGGCAGAGGCCGGCCGTTTCTTGCCCGGCGGCACAAATCCGCGTTCAGGGTAAGGGGCGGAATATGGGGTAGAGCCTTTTGGAGGCCGAAAACCCTTTCCGCCGGGATGGAGGTCCAGGAGTCAAGCTCTTCCAGCGCGACCGCTTCCTCCAGTCCAAAGGGGTGGCTGTATTCCCGGGTCAGTTCCATGAGCGTGGCGCCGCATTCAAAGCGCTTCCCCAAGCTGTGGGCCAGGGAGCGTATATAGGTGCCGGAACCGCACGCAACCCGGAAACGGGCCAACGGAGGCCTGAACCACTCAAGCTCCGCGCGTGAAATTTTTACGGTCTTTGTTTTGACCGGTGCGAAAACGCCTTGGCGCGCCAGAGCGTACAAGGGGCGCCCCTGATATTTGGCGGCCGAGTAAGAGGGCACCTCCTGGAGGCTTTCTCCCAGCAGATCGGCCAGAGCGCCGCTCAGCGCTTCCTGGGTCAGTGCCTTAGTAAGCGCGCTTTCAGAGATTATTTTGCCCTCGGCGTCCCAGGTGTCCGTGCTCAGGCCGAAACGGATCACCCCGCTGTAAATTTTTTCTCCGCCTTCCATGAGGAGGCCGGCGATTTTTGTGGCCTGCCCCAGCAGGATAAGCAACACCCCGGTGGCCAGGGGATCCAGGGTGCCGGCGTGCCCTGTCTTTTTCTGCCCGAAACGGCGTCTGATCCTGCCCACGCAGGCGGCCGAGCTTATGCCGGCCGGCTTGTTCAGCACGAGCACTCCGTCAACGCTCATTATAGTGCGGAATCCCCAATTTCGTCCAGTGTCGCGGCAGAGAATTCTTCCACCGCCGGCAGCAGAATTTCCAGCACGGCCTTTTCGGCGGCGGCGGGAGGCAGGGGAAGCTCCGCGGCGGCGGCGCTCCTGTGCCCGCCCCCGCCCAAATGCGCCGCCACCCGCTGCACATTGACGCTTCTTGCCCCGCCCATGGAGCGCAGGCTTATTTTACTGCCTTCGCCCCTTTCCCTCACCAGAAGGGAAACATCCACCGAGCGCAGATGGCGCACAAAGGAGACCAGGCCTTCCAGATCTCCCGGCTTGCAGTGGTATCTGGCCAGCATGTCGTTGGTTATGAGCACTGAAACCACCCGGCCTTCCGCGAAGAGGCGCAGATGGAGCAGGAGTTCTCCCCAGAGCCGCATGCGGCCGGGGCTCCAGTTGTTTTCGCTTTTGGCGATGAACTCCTCCACTTTCAGGCCGTTGCGCACAATACGGGCCGCCATGGAAAAGAGGTTCGGAGTGGCGCTGGAAAAGGAAAAGTTGCCGCTGTCGGCGGAGAGCCCCAGGTAGATATTCTCTCCCAGAGGGCCGCTCAGGGCGAGCCCGAGACGCTCGGCCAGCAGACCGACCAGCTCGGCCGTGGCTCCGGCCTTCTCCTCCACAAAATTTACCAGGCCGAACCTGGGGTTGTCCCCGTGGTGATCTATATTCAATATGTCCACCCGGCCCCAGGCCGGCGGAACATTCCCCCGCGCCAGCTCCTTTCCGTCGGTCCCGGCGCGCTCCGGGCGGCCGCAATCCAGAAAAACGGCCAGATCCGGGATCCAGCCGCCCAGTTCGGCATACCCGGAATACAGGGGGCAGGGAAGTTCCACCCAGGAGAGGAAGTCCGGCACCTCCGATTGGCAGACCAGGCGCACCTCCTTGCCGAGTCCCAGACAGATCCTGGCCAGGGCGCACAGGGAACCCAGGGCGTCGCCATCCGGGTTCACATGGGCGGTAACGAGTATTTTACGGCGTTGTAAAAGCAGTTCCGCCGCGGCCGAAGGGTCAAAGGGCGGATCATTCTGTGCCGATGATTTCAAGGTCGTCATAAATCAATTCTTCTCCACAGGCGGCCTGGGCCAGGTTCAGGCATTTGCCGAGGCGCCCTTCCAGGTGCCTTTTATCGTTGCTTGCCGAGACAAGAGCCAGGGAAAGGCGGTTCATATTGTTTTCGCTCCCGGCTTCGGCCACAGCCACATTAAAACGGCTGCGCAGTTTCTGCTTGAGGCTCTGGGCCACCCGGCGCTTATCCTTCAGGGATTCGTTGCCGTGCAGGATGAACTCAAGCCGCAGAATTCCCACAAACATGTCTCTTTCCTTCCTCAATTCTTCCGCGTCTCAGAAATCTCCGGACGGGCTCCGGGCTATATCCAGCCGGACGAATTCGCCGTTACGATCGTAATGAATCCGTATATTCCCGCTGCTGATGACGCGCCCCTCCTCCGAGCTTTTCTGATTGTAGGGAGCCCCGGCCATGTGCAACCCTCTTATGGTCACGGCCAGGGTGGGCCGTTTTTCCCGCAAGAGCATGGCGTAGGCGCGTTGCCCCTCAATGAGGGCGAAGCCGTCTTCTGGAATTTCCCCGCCGTTTTCCCAAGGTATGATCACGAAGAAGAGCAGGACCCAGAAGAGCAGGAGCAGCCCGAAATAGATCAGGATGCGCCGTAGCGGCGACTTTCTGGCTGCCGGGTGGCTCAGGAGGGCATGCGCGATCATCTCCGTCCTCCATCTCCGTTTGTTTCGGCATTTATGCGGGCGGGGGCTGGAGAAGGGCGCAAATCCAGCCGGGGCTTGAGTACGGAAAATTCCGCTCCTCCGCTCTGTCTGGAGGCAAGAAGCGGCGGCTTGGAGATAAAATAACGCCGCACCCAGAGGAGCCGCCCCTGCCTGTCAAATTTGAGGCAGCCGAGTCCCGAGTTCCAGGAGGGCATCTCGTCCAGTTCCAGCCAGACATTGAAGGCGGAATCCCCCTGCAGGCGGTGGAGTCTTTCCGGAATATCGCTTCCCCGGATCCGGCGGGTTTCTTCCCAGTATACATCCATAGCGGCAATAATGCCGGCCAGACTGTCAAAGCCCTGTTCCAGCCCGGCGGCGTAGTAATTTCTGGTCGCCGGGATCTCGTACAGCCGGTAGTCCGCGACAAGAAAGATCAGGAACAGCCAGAGCGCGGCCTGAATAATCCAGGCCGTTCTCCAGAACAGCCTGGAGGCTGGTCTGCTTTTCTGCCTGCGTCCGGCGCTGTCGATAAACATTAAAACCACCCGTCGGGCAAGCCGCTCCCGCCTCTTTGCCGTCCGGCAACAATCAGCTTCGCGCAGCCGGGGGCCGCCGGCCCGCCTTGAACAAAAGGCCTATAAATGCGCGGCTTCGGTTACGATTTCAAAGGCTTCTATCACATCTCCGGCTTTGATGTCATTGAAGTTTTCCAAGCCTATGCCGCATTCATATCCCTTGATCACTTCCCTGACGTCATCCTTGAAACGGCGCAGGGAAGAGATTTTGCCGGTATGGGTCACCACGCCGTCGCGCAGCAAGCGGATCTGGGAAGCGCGGGCAATTTTGCCTTCCGCCACCATACAGCCGGCGATGACGCCGAATTTGGGCACGCTGAAAAGTTCGCGCACTTCGGCCGAACCCAGGAAAACTTCTTTCTCCACAGGCGAGAGCATGCCTTCCATAGCGCTGGTAATCTCCTCCGCCAGTTTGTAAATTATGTCGTAAAAGCGGAGGTCTATTTTTTCCTGCTCGGCCAGGGCTTTCGTCTTGGGATTGGGGCGCACGTTGAAGCCGATGATAATGGCCTCGGAGGCGGCGGCCAGGAGCACGTCCGATTCCGAAACCGCACCGGTTCCGCTATGCACCACGTTGATGCGCACTTTTTCGTTGGAAAGCTTTTTAAGCTGATCCTGTATGGCTTCCAGAGAACCCTGCACATCGGCCTTGAGCACCAGATTGAGCGTCAGGGCCTCAGCCTCGTGAGCCCGCCGCGTAAGGAAGGTTTCCAGAGTGACCTTGGATTCTTTGGCCAGCTCGCGCTCACGCTGCTTCATGGCCCTGGTTTCGGCAATGCGCCTGGCGGTTTTCTCGTCGGCTATGCAGATGAACTCCTCCCCGGCCTCAGGCACGCCCTCAAAGCCCTGTACTTCCACCGGAATGGAAGGGCCGGCCTCATTTACCTTTCTGCCCTGGTCGTCGAAAAGGGAGCGCACGCGCCCGTGATGCACGCCGCAGACAAAGGCGTCGCCCACATGCAGGGTCCCCTGCTGGATCAGCACAGTTCCCAGGGCTCCGCGTCCTTTGTCCAGCTTGGCCTCCACAATATGCCCGCGCGCGGCTTTGTCCGGGTTGGCCTTGAGCTCGAGAATTTCCGCCTGCAGAGCCAGGAGTTCCAGAAAATCGTCAAGACCTGCGCGGGTTTTGGCGGAGACGTAGGAGAAAGTGACCTCGCCTCCCCATTCTTCGGCCAGCATGCCCAGTTCAGCCAGTTCGCGCCGGATGCGTTCCGGATTGGCCTCGGGCTTGTCAATTTTATTCACAGCCACCATGATGGGAACGTTGGCGGCCCTGGCGTGGTTGATGGCTTCGCGGGTCTGTTCCATGACCCCGTCATCGGCCGCGACCACCAGCACCACTATATCCGTCACTTCGGCCCCCCGGGCGCGCATGGCAGTGAAGGCCTCGTGCCCCGGCGTATCCAGAAAGACGATGTCGCCTTTTTTTGTATGCACATGGTAAGCGCCTATGTGCTGAGTAATGCCCCCGGCTTCGCCGCTGGTGACCGAGGTTCTGCGTATGGAATCCAGGAGGGAGGTCTTTCCGTGATCCACATGGCCCATAATCGTGACCACAGGAGGACGGGTGAACATTTTGGAAGGATCCTCATCAGCCAGCTCGGCAACGAATTCTTCCTCGGAAAAACCCACTTTTTCCACTTCGTAGTTGAATTCCGCCGTTACCAGGACTGTGGTGTCAAAATCCAGAGATTGGTTGATGGTGGCCATCACCCCCAGATTGAAAAGCACCTTGATGATTTCTCCGGCTTTGAGCCCCATCTGGTGGGCCAGATCGGAGACGCGGATGAATTCCTCCATGCGGATTTTGCGTTTGGCCGCCTTGAGAGGTTGAGAAACGACGGGCTTGACTTCGATTTTGCCTTTGCGGCCCTTGCGCCGTGTGCTTTTCATCCAGCCTTCATCGCCGTCCATGCTCCGGAAGCGTTTTTCCTCGCCGAACTCCACCGTGCGTTTGCCGCCGGAACGTTTTTTGCTGCGTGTTTCTCCCTCGGGCAAAATGCTCAGGGGATGCGCGGCGGCGCCAGGGTAACGCCCCTGCGGGCGCCCTTCGCCGCCCGGTTGCGCCGTTCCGGAGCGCGGGGCGATCCTCGCGGCTGTCCCTGGGCCAGACGCTGCCGCTCCGGCCATCGGGGCGATCCGGGCGGGAGAGCCTTCCGGTCTTCCGTTCTCCCTCTCCGCTGCGTTCGGAGGGCTGGGCCGCGAGCGGACGCGAAATCACCCGAACTCCACCCTCCCTTCTCGGGGCATCCGTTCTGTCAGTTTTGGGGGCGCGGTTTCTATTACGGCTTTCAGCTTCGCCTTCCTGCCGTCCGGATTCTCCCCGGTTTTTTGTTCCGGCCTCCGCGAAATGGGGAGCGGAGGAGACGGGCTGCCCTTCGGCGTTTGTTTCCGGGACGGCGTAAAAATCGGGGAGGGGGGGGCGGCGTTCTTCCGCGGAAGAGGGCTGCGGTTGGGACGCATCGTTCTCCGTATTTACATTCGCCGCTTGTTCCGTCTTTTCGGGCGGCAGTTCCCGCTCCGGAAGGCTTACTATCCTGGCGGCGGAAACGCGCGTTCTGGCGGGCTGGCCGCGGCGGGGTTCCTTTTTTCCGGCCGGGGGAGCGTCCTTTGTTTTTGCGGCGGGCGCGGCTTCCGGCGTTTCCTTCACGGTTTCCTGATCAACGGGGGCGTCCGTGGCGGCGGAGAGAGCGACTCCCTCCCCAGCGGCGTCTTCTTCCCGGGGAGAAGGGCTTTCCGGGGAAGGTTCCCGGCGGCGGCGGCGGACGACGACGTCAACGCTTTCGCCTTTTTCCCGCGTGCTCCCGGGGAGCAGGCGCTCCCTGATTTTTTTGATTTCGTCCTCGGTAAGCAGGTTTCCGGCGGTCTTGGCCGGGATGCCGAGTTCCTTTATAAGAGCAAGCAATTCCTTGGACTGTTTGTTTAATTCAGCCGCCAGATCCTTTACCCGCGTCTTGTCGCTCATTCCCTTGATCCCCCCTTGCAATGCGCCCGGCGCTGCCTCAGCTTCGCTGCGCAGCGCGCATCCGCGCACACATAAAAACCCCGTCCCGGTCTCGTCCGTCCGGGGTCAGCCGTGCCTCCGTCCCGCGCGTTTCCTGTATAGCGCAGAAGCTCGGCCTTTAAAAACCGCTTCCGACAGACAACGCACATGCGCACCGGGCTGTGCCCGGCCCGGCGCGTTTTTGGAGCGGCATTATTCATCGCGCACGTCCTCGGCGGGCTTTTCGGCCTTGTCCGCATGCTTCCCGTTTTCCGGGTTTTCCCTGTTTTCCTCTCCGCCATTGTCAACGGCCGGCTGGATGAAATTGGCGGCTGAACGTATGTCCGCGATTTTGGCGTCGGTCGCTCCCCGGATGGTCATAAGATCCTCATCCGTGGCCTCAAGCACGTCCCTCAGGCTGCTGAAGCCCGCATCCAGAAAGCTCTCCAGCGGCAATTCGGCCACGCTGGCCAGCTGTTCCATATCCCGGTACCGGCTTTCCATGTAAATATATATTTTCCATCCCAGGAGCTTGGCCGCCAGCTTGACGTTCTGCCCGTTTTTACCGATAGCCGGGGTATACTGCTCATCCGGCACGATGACTTCCAGGAGGTTTTCCTCCTCATCCACATAGATGCGGGAAATTTTGTCCTGGCCCAGAGCGTTGCCGGCATAGGTAGCTATATCCTGGTTCCAGACCACGATGTCTATGCGCTCTCCCCGGAGTTCCTGCACGATATTCTGGATACGGGAACCGCGTATGCCCACGCAGGCCCCCACCGGGTCCACATCGCGGTCCCGGCTCAGTACGGCCACCTTGGCCCGGCTGCCCGGATCGCGGGCCACGCCCATGATCTGCACTGTGCCGTCATCCACTTCCGGAACCTCGCGCTTGAACAGGGCCGCCATGTAGTCGCGGTGAGCCCTGGAAACACTGATCTGCGGCCCGCGCATTTCTTTGCCGTTGTTTACATCCAAAATCAGAGCCTGGATCCTGTCGCCGCGTTTATAGTGTTCGCGGGGAATCTGCTCGCTTTTGGGCAACAGGGCCTCCGTCCGCCCCAGGTTGATGATCCAGCCTTCCTTGTCCCGGCGCAGGACAATGCCTGAAACGATCTCGTTCTTGCGATCCTTGTATTCCTCGTAAATTATTTCCTGCTCCGCCTCGCGCATACGCTGGGTAATCACCTGTTTGGCCGCCTGAGCGGCAATGCGGCCCAGGTCTTCCACCCGCAGGCGAAAACCCACCTCGTCGTCCAGTTGCACATCCGGATCATACTTCCTGGCGTCTTCCAGGCTGATCTGCCTGTTGTCGTCCGCCGGGTCGTCCATCACGATTTTGTATTGAAAGACATTGATATCGCCGCTTTCATCGTCAAAGTCGACTTCTATGTCCAGGTCATCGCCATATTTGCGTTTTACGGAGGAGCGCACGGCATCCTCCAGCGTGCGGATCAACATGTCACGGTTCAGGCCTTTGTCTTTGCTGATCTGGTCAATGGCTTTTTTGAGTTCCAGGTTCATGCTTACGTCCTCCGTGAAAATGCGCCGGGGTTTAGCCTGTCAGGCTTCATCCGCTCCGGCCGGGGCCGGGGTTGTTCCGCCTGATAGCGGTCTGCTTTTTTTGTTTTTGCCGCCAGCCCGGCTATCCTTTTTTCCGGCAAGAGATTTTCCAGGTTTTTCCGGCTCAATATGCAGCAGGCGGGCTTTTTTGACTTCCGTCCAGTCAAACTCCAAGATCTCCGGTTCCGAGCCGGAGGGGAAAAGGGAGCGAAGACAGAAATGCCATTCCTCCGCACGTTTTTCCGCGCCGGTGATTACTCCGGAGAATTTTCCGCGCCCGCCGTCTTCGGGCGCGCGCAGGAGTATTTCCACGTTTTTTCCGGCGTGGGCGGCCAGTTGCTCCGGGGTGAAGAAAAGACGGTCCCATCCGGGTGTGGAAACCTCCAGCACATAGGGGGAGGAGATGAGATCTTCCGCATCCAGGCTGAGGCCGATGAGTCGCGAAGCTTCGGCGCATTCGTCTATGCCCGCGCCCTGATTTTCCCTCTCCCGCGCCTCGCGGTCAATATATATGCGCAGCACGCCGCGCCTGCCGGCGACGAATTCCAGGCCCCACAGGGCAAGACCAAGAGAATGCAGCAGAGGTTCGGCCAGAGCGGCGATTTTTTCCAGCAGCGGATTTTTATGCATGTACATCCAAAAAAAAGGGAGGCCTTTCAGGCCACCCCGAATGGGCTTAATACCCCCACAGGATGAGAAGAGCGGCCGTTTTACGGGCTGATCTTCACTGACAGGAGGCTTATAGGCTTTTGTCCGGGATATGTCAAGAGACTTTGGAAACCAGCTTTTGCATTTGATCCGTCGGCATTGGGAAATAGAGAA
>JAISOL010000021.1 GCA_031275645.1 Deltaproteobacteria bacterium | reverse complement strand
CACGAACAACAAAATCAAAGTGTTGAAACGAATGGCCTACGGATACAGAGACATAGAGTTTTTCAAACTCAGAATCCTCGCCATTCACGAGGCAAAGTACGCTTTAACCGGATGAACCTCAAAGGGTTCCGACGTGTTTTTACGCGGTATGACAAGCTTGATGTCATGTTTCTAGCTTTTGTCGTTGTTGCTCTTATTGTTGAAGCTCTCAGATAGTGTTAACACGCTCTAGGGTATTTCAACATTCAAAATATACATTTGCCGAAATGCTCCGGCGGACGCCCGCCACGAAGGCGCGGGCGGAACTCGTTTCGCCATCAGGCGCCGAAGTGAGCGTCTTAAAGTTAAAATGCTTTAGTCGGGAAAGACGCGTATACTTTCCCCAGGATCTATTCCGGCCAGTTCCTCCGCCCGCAGGGGAAGAGGAATGCCCACGCTGAAGGGAATCAGTGTTTCCGGCCCCAGATCCGCATAGGGCCGCCTTGCGCGGATCACTCCCTTCAGGCTGCGCGCGCCGAATTCCACGCGGCAGGGAGCGCCGATCCGGAGTTTAGCGGCGGTTTTCCCGTCAAAGTAGGCCGTGAGGCTTATCTCATCCCTGTCTTCGGGCATGGCCCGGAGAACGGGTCTTCCAGCCGCGGCTTCCTCCCCTATTTTCAAAAAGGTGAAAATAACCCGGAGCGGCCGGGAGGCGCGGATCTCGCTCTTCAGAATCCGCTCTTCCAGATTTTGCGCCCGCAGGCGCAGGGAGCGCAGTTGGGCGAAGCTTTCCCGGATTTCCGGCGGCGCAAGGCGTAGAGCCAGATCGATTTCATTCAGGCGGGCCAGTTTTTTTCCCAGCTCTGCCCTGGTCAGGGCGGCTTTTTCGTGCCGCGCGCGGCTTTCGGCCAATTTTGTCCCGGCCAGGGCTTCTTCCGCCCGCAAAGACTCCAGTTCACCCATTTCCCGGGCCGTTTTCCCCTGCTTCATTTCCAGACGGCGCAGGCGCAGGGCCAGGCCGGCCTGCCGGACGCTTTCCGCCTGCAGGGAGGCCAGGGCTTTTTTTTCTTCTTCCTCCGCCTCCAGCAGGTCTTTTTCCGTGACCTGCTCCTGCCTGTAAAACAGATAGGCGGACAGCAATTCCCTGTAAGGCCGGGGCAGGGCCGTTGCTTTTTCTTCAAGCAGGCTTTCCGCCTCCTTGAGGGCAAGGCTTTCCTCGCGCGTATCCAGGCTCAGAAGTATCTCTCCCTCCCGGATATATTGCCCCGGTTCGGCGATGAAGAGTATTTCGCCGTTTATGGGCGCGACCAGCTCTTCCGAGTGCCCGTCCAGTTCGGCCCGTAAACTCCGGCGGGAAGCCTGGGGCGGCAGGAGCAGAACTATGCCCGAAAGCAGAGCCAGGAGTATTCCGGCGGCCGCCGGGAAAAGTATGAGTTTGGGCAGGGCCGGCTTGCGGTCGGTATTTTTTTCGGTGGACAGGGGCGCATCCATATTCTTTACTGCTTCAGCCGCTCCAGCCGGCGCAGGAATTCGGCCGTTCTGGGATTGCCGGCATCCAGGCGCAGGGCCTGTTCCAAATCTTTGGCCGCGCCGAGGTAATTTCCCTGGCGGATGAAGATCAGCGCGCGCGAGGCATAGTGATCCGCCGCCGGCTGAAGGCGTATGGCTCTGGAACTGTCCGCAAAGGCGCTTTCCCACTCTCCGGTCTCGCTGGCTGCCAGCGCCCGGCGCATATAGGCCTCGGCGTAATTCTCCTCCAGGACTATGGCCGCGTCCAGATATTCCAGGGCCAGTTCAGGGTCGGAACAGTTTTCTTCCAGATCCCACATAATCCTGGCTCGGGCGAAAAGCTTCTGCGCCTCCTGATTGTAACGGGAGGAGAAGCCGTGCGGGTCCGGCTGCGGGCTTACCCCGGATGGGGGCGTATTTTCCGGCCCGGCGCAGGAAAGCAGGAAAAAGGCCGGAATAAGGAGCGCGGGGAAAATGGGGGATGAAGAAAACACGGCCTCAAACCTGCAAGGCGTCAAAGTCGGTAAGGGAACGCAGCCTGTCCACCAGGGAGCGGAGCAGCTTCAGCCGGTTCAGGCGGATTCTTTCATCTTCGCACATGACCATCACCTCGTTGAAAAAGGCGTCCACCAGCGGTTTCAGGACGGACAGACGGGCGAACAGAGCGTCAAAATCATCTTTGGCCAGGAGTTCGTCGAAAAGAGGTTTCAGCTCCTCCAGAACCTGGGCCAGATTTTTTTCCGCGGTCTCCCGTAGCAGGGAAGGGTCAAAATCGCTCTCCCCGGCCTGGAGCAGGGCATGCGTGCCCTGTTTGCGGAGGATGTTGGCCGGGCGTTTGAAGGTGAGCACGGCTTCGGCGAACTCCGGCCGCCGGCTGAAGCGTTTCAGGGCTTCCAGACGGGCGGCGGCTCCCCAGGCGTCGTGCCAGCCGGCGGAAATTACAGATTCAGCCAGTAAGGTTTCCGCGCCCTGGCCGGTAAAATAATTTTTCAGACGCTGGGCGAAGAATTCGTTCAGGCGTTCCAGAATTTCCCGGCCTGGAAATTTCCATCCTCTTTCCCCGTAAAGCTCCAGAGCTTGGGCGAAAAGTTCAGGCGCATCCAGGCGCAGTTTCTTTTCCACCAGGATTCTGGCTATGCCCAGGGCGGCGCGGCGCAGAGAATAGGGGTCGGCGGTGCCCGTGGGCGCAAGCCCCAGGGCGAAGCAGCCGGCCAGGGAATCGGCCTTGTCGGCCAGTGAGATCACAGTTCCGCAAAGAGTGGAGGGAAGCGGGCTGTCAGGCCCGGCAGGCAGGTATTGCTCGGCCAGAGCCGCGCTCACGGTGGGTTTTTCTCCTTTTTCGGCGGCATAGATGGAGCCCATGATGCCCTGCAGGGTGTCGAATTCTCCAACCATCTGCGTGACCAGATCGGCTTTGGCCAGGAGTCCGGCTCTGGCCGCGTCTTCGGGCGAGCAGAGGAGTTTTCCGGCAATTTTGGCGGAGAGGGCGCCGAGGCGCCGCGCTTTTTCGCCCATGCTGCCCAGACCGGCCAGAAAGACCACTTTATCCAGCCGCTCCAGCCAGATTTCAAAATTATCCCTCAGATCGGAGTGCCAGAAAAAACGGGCGTCCTCAAGGCGGGCGCGGAGGACGCGCTCCCAGCCCTTGCGCACCAGGGCCGTGTCTGGAGGGACAAGGTTGAGCACGGTCAGAAAATGCGGCAGGAGCCTCCCTTGCCCGTCTTCCAGACCGAAACTTTTCTGATGGTGTTCCATGCTGGTGAGCAGCACTGGCCGCGGCATTTCCAGAAAACCGGGATCAAAGCTCCCCAGAAGGGGGACAGGTCGTTCGCACAAGCCGCGCACTTCGCGCAACAGGGAGTCGTTCCAGATGACTTTGCCCCCGGCTTCCAGAGCCAGGCGATCCCCGCTTTTCCGGATCAGGGATATCCTTTCCCCGCCGTCGGGGACAAGGCCGCCTTTTTCCCGCAACAAGGCAAGGTATCTGGAGGCCTCGTCCAGGACGAAAGGTCCCGGCCCGTGTACGCGGTGCCCGCGGCTGCATCTGCCGGAAGCCGTATCTCCCGCTTTGAAGGGTATGATCTCCCCGTCCAGCAGGGCAAGAATCCAGCGTAGCGGTCTGGCGAAGGTGAAATTCCCGCTTCCCCAGCGCATGCGTTTCGGAAAAGCGAGGCCGGCGATGATTTCCGGGCAGAGGCGCGTAAGCAGGGTCAGGGCCGATTCTCCGCCGCCCCTCACTCTGGCGGCCAGGTAATCACCCTTGTCCGTGCTGAGGGTAAAGGTATCGGCAAGCGGCACTCCCTGGCTCCGGGCAAAGCCTTCCGCCGCTTTGGAAGGCGCGCCGGAAGAGTCGAAAGCCGCCCGCAGTGGAGGCCCGGTGACCACGCGTTCGCTTTTTTCGGTATACTCGGCCAGGTTTTCCGCATAGATGGCCGCCCGGCGCGGGGTACTGCAAACAAGAACGTGGCCGTGGCTCAATCCGGCCAGGGCCAGGGCTTCGGTGAATTTTCGGCGCAGTTCTTCCTCCAGACCTTCCAGAAAGCGGGCCGGAATTTCTTCAACGCCGATTTCAAGCACGAAAGAGGGCATACTGTATCCTGTTTTTGTGGTTTATGCTTTTTCTTTCAGCAGGGGATAGCCCATTTCTTCCCTCTGGGCGGCGTACAGGCGGGCCACATTGGAGGCCAGTCTGCGCACCCGGCCGATGTAAGCGGCGCGCTCGGTTATGGAGATGGCGCCGCGGGCGTCCAGCAGATTGAAAGTATGAGAGCTTTTCAGCGTATAATCATAGGCCGGCATAAGCAGGCCGAGTTCGGTCAGGCGCAGGGCTTCGCCCTCGTATTCGGCAAAGTGCCGGAAGAGAAGTTCCGGACTGGAGGCATCAAAGTTGAAGCGGGACTGTTCCACCTCGTTCCGGTGGTAGATTTGTCCGTAAGTCACGCTTTCGTTCCATTGGAGATCGTAGACGGATTCCTCTTCCTGAAGATACATGCACAGGCGTTCCAGTCCGTAAGTGATTTCCGCGCTGACGGGGGAAAGATCCAGCCCGCCGATCTGCTGGAAGTAGGTAAACTGGGTCACTTCCATGCCGTTGAGCCAGACTTCCCAGCCCAGGCCCCAGGCTCCGAGGGTGGGAGATTCCCAGTCGTCCTCCACAAAGCGTATGTCGTGATTCTCCGGGCTGATTCCCAGGGCGGCCAGGCTTTGCAGGTAGATTTCCTGAATCTCGTCCGGTGAAGGCTTGAGGATGACCTGGAACTGGAAGTAATGCTGCAGACGGTTGGGGTTTTCACCGTAGCGGCCGTCCTTTGGACGGCGGGAAGCCTCCACATAGGCGCTTTTCCAGGGTTCCGGCCCGATTACCCTGAGAAAGGTGGAAGGGTTGAAGGTGCCCGCTCCGCATTCAAGGTCGTAGGACTGCTGAAGAACGCAGCCCTGGCCGGCCCAGAAATTCTGCAGGGCCAGGATCAGATTTTGAAAGGTCATGCGTTTCGCTCCACGTGTTTTTTGTCTGAACCTATATACCTTGCCCGGCCTTATCCGTAAATGGCGAATATGGGCCGCGCCCGAAAAGCCTGCCTGCCTTCTTTCATACCTCAAGAATTTTCCGGATTCGCCGATATGGAAAGAGCAAGGGAAACATGGCTTGCTTTGGGGATCTTCACATGAAATACCGTACATATGCTCTGGCGCTGCTTTCTCTGACTCTGGCCCTGTTTCTGGCCGGCTGCTGCGCCGCCGGCGGGAAAAACGAATCCGCGGCTCTTGCTCGCGATTACGGCGGGCCGACCTCGCCCGCGCCGGTACCGGCGGATCATGGGGCTTATTCCCAACTTACGATGCAAGCCGCGGAACATTGGCGGAGCATGGCCATTGAGGTGGCTGCGAAGATTTACAAGGCTTATGAGGATCGTGAAGATATTCTGGAATTCCCCCTCTATGTGGCCCCGCCCAACAATCGCCCCTTTACCGTGGCTTTCTACAATCTGCTGCGCACCGAGCTGGTTTCGCGCGGCGTGCAGATATCCAGCGCCCTTGAGCCGCGCAGCGCGCTGCTGGAATATGCCGTGCAGAGCGTTCCTTTTGATCCCGGGCGTTTCAGGGAGAATTTTCAGCTTTCTTCCGGCGGGGCGGACTGGTCGGGAAAGGGGCGGGCCTCAAACCATGAAATCATCGTCAACGCCAGAATGTTTTACCGTAACCGCTTCATTATGCATTATTCCGGCATACGCTACATCAATGACGCGGATCTGGGCCTGTACAAGGATCCGCAGGCGGCTGATCCTCTGGCGGAAAGCAGGCGTAACATAAGAATTACAACAAAGTAGGCTGTCATGTTCAAAAGAGAAATATCAGTTGACAGGAATGTGCTCCGGAGGCTGTTCTGGGGCGGTCTTTGTCTGGCCGCGATTTTTGCCACCTCCTGCTCCGCGGCGGAGCTGCGGGAACAGGAAGGCGAAACGCCTCTGCCCCATGCCTCGCGGATTTCGCCGCCGGGTCGGGCGCTGATGCTCAGGGCCAATATCAGGGCCGGGGATTCTCTGGGCAGGATACTCCTCTCCCGTCTGGGCTCCGCAAGCGGGATTCTGGTGGCGACTATGGTGGACCTGGATGACTTTGACAAAACAACGCCTCTGGGCCGGGTAGTCATGCAGCAGATATCTTCGCGCCTGAGCCAGCACGGTTTCAAGGTTCTGGAACCCCGTCTTTCCTCAACTCTGCGTTTCGACAAAAAGAGCGGGGAATTCATGCTCACCCGTGAGAGCCTGCTCCTGCTCGCCGGCAACCATGATGCCCATGCCGTGCTGGTGGGAACTTACTCCCTCGGCCGGGACAGGGTGTTCTTGTCCGTGCGCGCGGTGCGCCTTCAGGATAGCGCCGTATTGGCGGCCTACGAATATTACCTGCCCCGCAGCGACGACGTGGCGGCCCTGCTGGAGCAGGAAGCCAGTGGCGTGGCTTATAACGGCGACGAACTGTGGCGCCGCTACGCCGAGCGGGAACGGGCTTTCAGGGCCCCGCCCGCGCCCTGAGGAAGCCTTGCCCCGGCCCCATGACAGCGGCCTGTCTTTATCCTTGTCCCGGACTCAGATTCCTTTCGGCATGTTAATTGCAAATTGCCTGCAGCAGAGGTATGGATTTGACATGTTGCCGGGGAGGGAGTTGTGGCGCTTAGTCCCGATAGTATAGAGCAGTTGAATGGTCCGCAGAAGACGGCGGTATTGCTTTTGTCCATGGGCGAGAAATTCGCGGTTGAGGTTTTCAAGCGCATGGAGCGTCAGGAAATTGTCGCCATTTCCAAGGCTATGGCGGAGTTGGACGCCATTCCCAAGGAAGTGGTGGAGGGGGTGTTGCGCGAGTTTCACCATGCCCTGGTCACGGGGCAGCAGATGGTGCGGGGCGGGAATGACGCCGTGCGCAAGCTCATGCTGAACAATGTGGATCAGGATACAGCCAAGTATATCACCGACCTGCTCCATCTGGACGCCATGACCCAGCCTTTCCGCGAGCTGGGCAATGTAAGTCCCAAGCTGATGGCCCAGATTCTGCGCAACGAACATCCACAGACCCTTTCCCTGATCCTGGGGCATCTTCCCCCGGATCGGGCCGGGGAACTTCTGGTCAATATGCCCGCCGGGGTGCGCACCGAGGTGCTTATTCGCCTGGCCCGGCTTGAAGCGGTGCCGGAGGAGATGCTTGTGGCCGTGGACAAGGTATTGCAAAGCCAGATTATAGCTATGGGCGGCAAGGAAGGCCGCAAGGTCGGCGGCGTGCAGGCCGTGGCGGAAATACTCAACGCTGTGGATCGGGCCACCGAAGAGGAAGTCATGTCCGAGATCGAGGAAGAATCCGCCCAGATGGCCGAAGACATACGCGCGCTCATGTTTGTGTTTGACGACGTCAAAACCCTGGACGACAAGGCTATACGCGAGCTGCTCAAGGAAATTACCACTGAGGATATGATTATGGCCCTGCGCGGAGCCAACGACGAGATGCGGGATGTCTTTTTCCGCAATATGTCCGAGCGCCAGTCCAATATGATCCGCGAGGATCTCGAAATCATGGGGCCCACCCGTCTGTCGGACGTGGAAGCGGCCCAGATGAACGTGATCAAGGCGGTGCGCAAACTTGAGGGCGAAGGCCGGATTATTGTCAGCCGGGGCAGCGGAGAAGTGTTCATTTAGCCGTAACAATGCGCGAAGGATGGAATATGGCGGCGGATCAGGGCAATGGCGGAGAGTGGGGGCGCATTTTTGTAGATGGCCGCATGGCTGAACTCGGCGGGGTGGAGCGCGGGAGATCGCGTGTTTGGACGGAAAAGGAGGAAAGGGACTATCTGGAAGCTGTGCGCCGGAAGGCCGAGGACAAGGCCAGGGAAATTCTTCTGGCCGCGGAAAACGAGGCGCGCGTCCTGCGCGCACAGGCGAGGGACGAGGGCTATGCCGCCGGCCTGGAGCAGGCGAAGCTGGAGCAGGCTGAACTGCGCGCTTCCATGGGAGAGATGACCAGAGAGGTGCTTTCGGCCATCCAGGAACAGAGAGGAAAGATTTTTCAGCAGTGGCGGGATGATTTGATCGCGTTGCTGCGTCTGGCCGTGGAGCAGGGTATGGGGCTGGTCTTGCGGGAGGAAAGGAGAGCCGTACTGGAAGCGTTTTATCTTCAGGCCGTGCGGAATCTGGAGAGCGGTCGCAGCCTGACTGTAAAGTGCAATCCCGAAGACGCCCCGGCGGTGGAGGACATTATAGGCTGCGCCAAGGAAAGATTTCCGGAACTGCTTCAGTGGAAAGTGCTGGGCGATCCCGGGGTTGAGCCCGGAGCTGTGGTGGTGGAGAGCGAATCCTCTCTGGCCGTCAACACTGTGGAAGGCCGCAAGGCCGCGATCCTGAAAGCTCTGGAGTCCCTTACCCTGCCCTGATTAGGGCCGGGGGCTTTTTCAGACTCCGGCGGCCAGCGAATCCGGAAGCGCCCGAACCTTGCCCCCCTCTGGAGCCGAGGCGGGCTTCCGCAAGGCGGCCGCCCCGCCCAAGCTGACTTCTTCCAGGTAAATGTCCCTGTTTTCGTTCAGCAGGCGCAGGAACTGGTTATTCAGGGCATGCCCGGAACAGGACACTGTGAAGCGGCCCTGCAGAGGCAGATCGAGCATGGCCATATCGCCTATGAAATCCAGAATCTTGTGGCGGACGAATTCGTCGGGATAGCGCAGTCCGTCGGGATTTACCACATCGCTTTCATCCAGCACCACGGAATTGTCCAAAGAGCCTCCCAAGGCCAGGCCGCGGGCGTAAAGTGCTTCCACTTCCCGCAAAAAGCCGAAGGTGCGGGCTCTGGCCACCTCGCCAAAGCTTTCCGGCGTAAGCTCAAGGCTCATTTTCTGGACGCCGATGCGCGGATGGGCAAAGTCGATTGTATATTTTACCAGGAATCCGGCATAAGGTTCGACGCTTATGCTTTTATCGCCGCTGCTGTGGGTAAACTTCTTTTTCACGCGCAAAATGCGGCGCAAGGCGTTTTGCCGGCGGATCCCGGCGCTTTTTATAAGCAGGACAAAGGGCGCCGCGCTGCCGTCCATGATCGGGAGCTCGCCGCCGTGGGCGTCAATACGCAGATTGTCCACGCCCAGGCCGCGTATGGAGGCCAGCAGGTGCTCCACTGTGGAAACGGAAGCGCTGCCGTTGCCTATGGTCGTGGCCAGACCGGTGGCGATGACCAGCTCCGGCCGCGGGGTCAGACGTTGGGAGCCCTGAGGAGTGGTGACATAAAAGTTTATGCCGCTGTTTTCTTCCGCCGGGCGCATGGTCATGGTGACCATCTTGCCGCTGTGCAGCCCCACCCCCGAGCATTGAACAGGTTTTTTCAGCGTGGTCTGAAACATGAATCTCTCCGTTTCCGAAATAGTGTCCTTCCGCGGTGGACACAAGCAAGAACGGTGCCAGAATTTATATAATGTAATATGCTGATATTAAAATATTTTTGATAGAGAAACCTGGGAGCTGTGTGTTTTTTCAGAGGTGAATTGTGTCATTTGCGACACAGATTCCGTGTTTTACTTTTGCGCGGCGTTCATCCAGGCACTGAGAGTTTCATAAAGTTTTTCCACGTCAATGGGTTTGCCCAGATGGTCGTTCATGCCGGCGGCAAGGCAGCGCTCCTTTTCGCTGCTCATGGCGTGCGCGGTCATGGCGATGATGGGCAGGGCTTCATTGTGGGCGAAGCCGCGGATTTGCCTGGTGGCTTCATAACCGTCCATTACGGGCATCTGCAGATCCATGAGCACCAGATCAAAGCCGTGTTCCGGGTTTTTCAGCAGATCCGCGGCGATGGAGCCGTTGTCGGCTATGTCTACCTTGATCCCGACATTGCTCAACAACTCCGAAGCCACATCCTGGTTGATCAGGTTGTCTTCCACCAGCAGCACTTTTTTGTTTTGCAGCTTCCGCGCATAAGCGTCGACGTCGTTTTCCGTTTCCTCCTTCCAGGCGGTCTCTATGGCGTGATCCAGATGGAAGCGGGCGGTAAAACTGAATTCCGTGCCCTCGCCGGGAGTGCTTTTCAGGCCTATTTTGCCGCCCATGAGTTCGACCAGGCTTCTGGCGATGACGAGTCCAAGCCCCGTGCCTCCGTACTTGCGGGTTATGGAGGCGTCCACCTGGGAAAAAGCCATGAAAAGGCGGCTCATTTCTTCCGCGCTCATTCCCGCGCCGGTGTCGCATACGGAGAAGCGCAGGACGCAGTCCTCAACCTGGGGGGCGCTTGTCCCGCCCGGTTTTTCTTCCTCATGGGCGGGGAGAGGCGCGCGGTCTTTTGAGGAATCGGCGGCGATACGCACGGTTACGCCGCCCCGGGACGTAAACTTGAAGGCGTTGCCGACCAGGTTGGTGATGATCTGCCCCAGGCGCACGGGATCGCCCATAAGCCGGGTGGGTGTCCCCTCAGGCAGTTCTATTCTGAAGAAAAGATTTTTGCTCTTGGCCTGCTGCTGGAAAAGGGAGCGGATATTTTCCAGCACGAAATCAAGATCAAAGGGGATCTGTTCCAGTTGCATTTTGCCGGCTTCGATTTTCGAAAAGTCCAGGACGCTGTTTATCACGCCCAGCAGAGAATTGCCCGCGCTGTAAATTTTTTCGACGTACTGGTGGAGGCTTTTTTCCATATCATGCTGCAGCAGAAGATGGGACATGCCGATAATGGCATTAAGGGGAGTGCGGATTTCATGGCTCATGGTGGCCAGAAATTCGCTCTTGGCCTGGCTGGCTTTTTCCGCTTCCAGGCGCATATGTTCGGCTTCATGCAGAGCTTTGGCCAGCTCTTCGGAAACCAGGGAATTTTTCGGGCCGCCCGTTGCCGGATTCAGGTCCAGCAGATACAGGATATACCGTCCGGAGCTGTCGGAGCAAAAGTCATACTTGTATTTTATGCTCATCCCGCGTTTATGCAGCCCCCGGCAATGGCCCTGGGAATGGGCCGTCACGCCCGCTTCCATTTTTTTATCTTCGTCCGTGGCGATAAATCTGCTCACGGGCTGATCCAGCATTTCGGCCTTGGCGTAACCCAGGCTCAGGCAGGCGTTTTCGTTCACTTCGCGGATACGTCGGTCCTGATCCAGCCTCAATATGGGATAAGGGGCGCAGTCCGCCACCTCCGAGTTCCCGTCCGCTGCTCCCGCTTCTGAAAAGAGGCGCAGACGCCTGACATAGAGCGCGGCATTGATGACGAGTATTGCCAGGAGCAGGATCGCCGCTCCGGCAAAGACGATGAGCCAGGGGCGGTAGCTTTGCTGCACCGTGCGCGCGCCCTGGGCCGGACTGCGCAGGACGCTCCACCAGCGGCCCGGCATGTCGTGGGGCGTGGTAACGGGTGAAACGGAAAAGAGAAAATTCTCTCCCCGCGCCTCGGCGGTAAAGGCGAGCCCTTTTTCCGGGCTTACCCGGCGCAGGATGGTTCTGCCCTCGGGGAGCGCGGCTTCGCTCAGGATTCTGGAGGTATTGGCGGAGGAGGCGATGAAAAAGCCGCGCTCGTCGATAATTTCCACCTCTTCGCCCATTCTGGCGGCAAACTTTCCGATCAGTTCGCGATTGAAATATTCCAGCTTGATATCCGCCGCCAGAGCGGCGACGAGTTTGTTCTGCTCGTCGCACACCGGAACGGCCAGAACGCAAACGGGCGGCAGTCCGGGTATGCTGTTGTGTCCGGCCTCGCTGATAAAAGCGGAAGACCCTTCGCGCACGGCCCTTATATAGTTGAAATCAAGGCCTCCTTTCCCCAGGCTGCGGTTCTTGATGGAATCCACGATGAAACAGCCGTTGCCTATGTCCAGCTTTTGGCCGTCCAGAGTGATCTGCAGAGGGTTTTCGGGATCCTGCTGATAGTGAACGAGGCTGATCCGGGCTAATTGCGGAAGCAGGGCATGCCTCTTTTCCAGAAAATTCTGCGCCTCCATGCGCTGTTCCATATCCCGCGGGTTTTTGGCGTAGTCGACGATTGACTTATCCGCGGCCAGGATGCGGGCCGTCCTGATCTGTTCGCCAAGCCACAGGCTCACGCTTTCGCTCAATTGCTCCGCAAGGGCTATACTGTAATTTTCTTCAAGGCTGGCGTCCGTCATCCTGTCATACAGTTTAAGAAACAGGCCGGTTATGACAAGAGCGGCCAGGAGAAGACCCCCCAGGGCTTTAATGATATTCCCGGCTGAGAAACTCCTCTTTTCCATTGCCATACACCTTGTTGTTTTAACGCCTGTCCCGCACGAATTTTAAAGCGGCCGCCGGAGCGATTTCAGAATGAAATTGTTCCGAACTCCGGTAACATACACGAATTTCGGGCTGATTACAAATTTTAAAGCGAAGTGCCGCCCGCGCCGCGAGAAGCCTCTTGTCAGGGGAGGCGGGAAAGGGCATTATGCTCCCATGCGCGGCGGGACTGATGGAAAATCTGGGCATCTGGCCACGGGGCTGGCGGGAGAGGACGCGGCCGCGGCCTATCTGGAGAGTCTTGGTCTGGAATTGCTGGAGCGCAACTGGCGCCCGCCGGCTTCCGCCGGCAGAGCCCTTTCTCTGCTGGAACTGGATATTGTCGCTCAGGAAGGCGACATTCTGGTTTTCGCGGAGGTGAAAACCCGCTCCTTTTCGCCCTGTTCCGATTTCAGTCCGCTGGACGCCTTCACCAGAGCTAAGCGCGGGCGTCTGCTCAAGGCCGCGGCCCTGTATCTTGAAGAAGCGGGACTGTGGCGGCGGCCGTGCCGTTTTGATTTGCTCTGCATTACCCTGTATCCGGATCATAATTGCAAACTGGAGCATTTCAGGAATGTCCTCAGCTTCGGAACCTTGCGCCGGGGAATTGTGGATTGTGGCCACTCCCCTTGGCAACCCTGGTGACCTTTCCTTCCGGGCCAGAGAGGCTTTGCGTCTGGCCGACGGAGTGCTGGCCGAGGACACGCGGCGCGCCGGTCTTTTGCTGGCGGCCTGCGGCCTCAGGGGAGTAAGGCTTATCCGCCTGCACGAACACAACGAAGAGGAAAGCCTGCCCGCCCTGTTGGAGGAGCTGTCCCAAGGCCGTAAGCTGGCCCTGGTTTCCGACGCCGGAACTCCGCTTTTGTCCGATCCCGGCTACAAATTGGTGCGGGCCTGCCGCCTTCGCGGCCACAAGGTCACTCCCCTGCCCGGCCCCTGCGCCGTCCCCGCCGCTTTGTGCGCCAGCGGCCTGCCGCCCCAGCCTTTCATCTTTCTGGGCTTCCCTCCCCGTCGGGCCGGGGAAAGGGAGAAATTCTTTTCTCCTTTTGTCTCTCTTCCTCTCACCCTGGTTTTTTTTGAGCGCAGGGATCGGCTGCGCGGACTGCTGGAACAGCTTTACCGCCTGGGAGGCCGGCGCGAAATCTGCCTTGCGCGCGAACTGACGAAAATTCACGAAGAATTCATCTTTTTTACTCTGGGTGATTTCGGGCGTTTCCCGGAAGGACTTTTGGGCGAGATAACCGTTGTGGCCGGGCCTCCTCTGGAAACGATCCGCCCGGAAAAAGAAAAGGTGCTGTCCCTGATCGCCGGGGCGCGCCGGGAAGGAGGAGACGGGCTTAAACCCCGGGAGCTTGCGCGCCGGGTGCGGGAACAGGCTCCCGGCTGGGATTCCGGCTCAATTTACAAGCTTCTGAGCGGGGAATAGGGCATGGTTCCGGTAATTTCCATAAGGGCTTGCCTGCGGTGCTTTCTCCGTAGCGGCATGTTGAATTTTTTGTATACGGAGCAGGGGCTGCAAAGCATAGGCTTCTTGTACGCCCTTATGCCGGGGCTACGCGATTTGTACAGGAACGACCGGGATTTCGCCGCCGGCTGCGCCCGCTACTCCAGGCGCTTCAACTGCAATGCCTTTTGGGCTCCTTTTCTGGTCGGAAGTTTTCTGCATCTGGAGTGCCGCCTGTCGTCCGGAGAAAGCTTTAACCGGGATTTTATGGATCCGCTCATTGAGACCACCCTGAATACGCTTTCGGCCATAGGCGATTCTTTTTTCAGCGGCAGTTTACTGGTTTCATTTATTCTGTCCCTCTCCTGTCTCGCCCTGCTTCAGGAGACGTCCGCGCTGGCGGTTCTGCTCCTGCTCTGGCTGCTTTTGTCTCTGCTCTTCAAAGTTGTCCTGTTTTACATCGGCCTGTCCAGAGGCCTGACGGTTTTGAGCCGCATCACGGGCATGGCTCTGGTGAACAAGGGAGATTATCTCAAAGTGCTGAACGCCGTGCTGCTTGCCGCTTTTCTGGCCCTGGCCCTCTGGCCGGCTCCGGCCCCGCTCCCCCTGAGCCTTCCCTCGGCGCTGCGGTTCTGGTTTTTGCCCGTGCTCATGCTTTTGCTGCTGGATTACGTGGTGGCGTACCTGCATATAGCGCGCACCCCGGTGCTTGCGGTTTTTTTTCTGTTGTCGGCCCTGATTATCTGAAAAGAAATGGACATGAAACCCGTCCGCATGTATAACATATAAGTATAATGGTAAAAGGATGCTTTACCTTGGAATCTTCAGCCCCGCATACGACAGCGATGCTTATGCCTCCCGCGGAAAGAGCGGAAAACGATACGGAACCGGAAGTCTTTGCGGCCAGAGTGACCGTGCTGGACGATTTCGGATTACATGCCCGCCCGGCGGCCAATCTGGCCAAAACCGCCCAGGCTTTTCAGGCCGATATTTCATTGAGCCTCGGGGAGCAGACGGCCGACGCCAAGAGTATTCTTGATATCCTTGGTCTGGCGGCCGCGCGCAACACGGCCCTGACCATAGTCTGCCGGGGGACCGACGCGCTGGACGCGGGGCAGGCTTTAGTGAGGCTTTTTGAAACCAGGTTCAATCTGGAAAAAGACGTTCCTCCGGCCTGATTTCCAGCAGCCGGAAATTTTAACTTCGCGCGGGCTTTATGACTTTTCTGAACGCCAGTCCGCCTGCGGAAACGGATATCCGACGACGCAGCATTCTGAGCGGCATCGCCGTCTCTTCCGGCGTAGCCGTCGGCAGATCCCTTTTTATCAACCGCCGTCTGGGCTTTGCCTCCACCCCCGTAAAAATAAGCGCGAAAAAAATTCCTCTGGAGGAGGAACGCCTGGAAGAAGCCACCCTGGCTCTGGTTATGGAATTTGAGGAAGCCAAGCGCCAGCTTTCATCCCAGTCTCTAGGCCCGGCCGCGCGGGAACAGGCCGATCTCCTGGACGCCTATATCCTGATCTGCCGGGATCCCAAAATGCTTGCCCTCGCGCTCGACATGATCCGCCGGGGGAGGGTAAGCGCCGAATGGGCCTGGGAAAGAGCCGTGCAATCCGTGGTGGGAGCCTTCGAAAAAATGGATTCTCCTTACCTGCGCGAGAGAGCCGAGGATGTCCGGGCCGTCGGTTCGCGCATTCTCGCGCGCCTGCGGGGAGAGAGCCATCTGCTTCCGGCCGGCTTGGAGAAGTGTATAATTTTCGCCCACGATCTGACCCCGGCAGATACCCTGGCTCTGACCCCGGAAAGCGTTATCGGTCTGGCCACGGAAATGGGCGGTCATACCTCGCATACCGGGATTCTGGCCCGAAGTCTGCGCCTGCCCTGCGTGGTGGGAGTGACGGGGCTGGAAGAAGCGGCCTTGGACGGCGCCCAGGTCATTGTGGACGGCATCCAGGGGCTGATCATCGTCAACCCCGGCGAGCCCGAGCTTCTGGAATATGCCGAGCTGCAGAAAGAGTTCAGCCGGTATGAAGATCGCATCCGCCAGGAGGCCAGCCTTCCGGCGGAAACCGTGGACGGCATCCGGGCGGCGGTGTACGGCAATATTGAGGTTATGGACGAGGCCGCCCAGATTCGCCTCCTGGGAGGAGAAGGCATAGGCCTCTACCGCACGGAATACAGCTATATGGCCCGCAGCGGCCTTCCCTCCGAAGATGAGCTTTACGCCGAATACGCGCGGGTGGTGGAAATAATGTCTCCGGCGCCGGTGGTTCTGCGCACTCTGGACGTGGGAGCGGACAAATCTCTGGGCGGGGGCAGGCTGGAGGAGGAAAACCCGGCTCTGGGCCTGCGCGCCATACGCTACTCTCTCAGGCATCAGGATATTTTCCGCCGCCAGCTCCGGGCCATACTGCGGGCCGGCTCCAACGGCAGGGCCGCCATCATGTTCCCCCTGATCTCCGGCCTGCTGGAGCTGCGCCAGGCCAAGTCCGTTCTGGGAGAAGTGCGCCAGGAACTGGATAACCAGGGCATAGCCTATGATAAAGATATGGCGGTGGGCACCATGATCGAACTGCCTTCCGCTGTTTTTCAGGCCCGGGCTCTGGCCGCGGAAACTGATTTTTTCAGCATAGGCACCAATGATCTCATCCAATATACCCTGGGCATAGACCGGGGCAACAAATACGTTTCCTATCTTTATCAGCCTCTGCATCCGGCCGTGCTCCAGGCCATACGCCTGGTGGTGGATGCGGCGCACGCCGCCGGCATTACGGTGTGCGTATGCGGCGAAATGGCCTCGGACCCGTATTGCCTGCCCATTCTTCTGGCTATGGGTGTTGATGAATTTTCCGTCAATCCGCAGGCCATACCCATCATCAAGTATATGATCCGCAATTTCGACACGGCGGAGCTGGGCGAACTCCTGCGCCAAGTGTACAACAGTTCGTCTGTCCGCACCATCACCCGTCTTGTCAAACACCATATTCACGATCGCTTCAGGACGGAACTGCATTTCATAAACCTGCTCAACGACACGGATCTTTGACCATGAAGAAAAAAAGTTCTCCGGCGCAGATCGCCCGGAATAAAAAGGCCGGATATCATTACGAGCTGCTGGATTTCGTCGAGGCCGGTCTGGTCTTGACCGGGCCGGAAGTGAAAAGCGTGCGGACCGGACAGGTCGGCTTTCACGACGCCTATGTGATCTTTCGTCAGGGCGAGGCTTTTTTGCAGGGGCTGCACATAGCTCCTTACGCCAACGCGGGTTATGTAGTTTCCGAGCCTGATCGGGAACGCAAGCTTTTGCTGCACGCGCGCGAAATCCGCATCCTGGCCGCGAAGGTGGAGCAAAAGGGCCTGACCGTGCTTCCGCTGGATCTGCATTTCAGCAAGGGCAGAATCAAAACCGGGCTGGCCTTGGGGCGGGGCAAAAAAATGCACGACCAGCGTCGGGATCTGAAGGAAGCGGCCGAACAGCGCGACCTTGAGCGGGAATTTTCCCCTTCAGGAACGCTCGCGCGCTATCCTGGTTAACTCCGGCAAAAAAAAGGGTTTTGCGATTTTTCGCAAAACCCTTGCTTTCCTGGTGGAGGTGAACGGGATTGAACCGATGACCTCATGAATGCCATTCATGCGCTCTCCCAACTGAGCTACACCCCCGGGTAAGAAACTTCATTTGCCTCAACCCGCTCCGGAAGTCAATATTTTTCCATAAAATTATCGTCCTCCGGCCCTGTTTTTTCAGCTGATGTTAATTTGCTCCAGCTCCGGATTGTCCGTTCAGGGCCTGCAGGTTCCGCATGGAGAGCAGCAAAGCTTCGGAGAGGTGGCGCAGCACCTGGTAAAAAGTATAGAGCTGCAGAATGCGGTGCAGAGGCATGCGGTTCAGCGTATGCCCTCCGCGCAGGAAAGTCAGTCTGGCCTCAGCCTTGTCTATGGCCATGGTCAGGTCGCGCGCGATTTCCGATTCCGGCTCCGGGGAGTCTTTTCCTCCCAGGCGGCGGAAGGCGCGCATCACCACATCCGCAAGGGCGCGCAGCTCCGGCCCCAGAGGAGGGTCGCAGGCTTCCTCGTCATATTCGTTCAGGGCGTCGATAAGCGCGCGCATGCTTTCCATGCAGCGTTCAATGGCTTCCACCCGCAACTCCAGGCTTTTGTACTCGTAGTGATAGATGTGCGCTTCCAGTTTGCGCGCCTTGAGCAGGCGTTCCCGGTTGCTCCGGATCTGCAGGCAGAGGCCGTCAAACTGGTTGTAGGGCACATGGTTCTGGTGATCCAGGTAGGCGTTGACCACAGTATCAAGGAGCGCGGCGCATTTGTCGCACTGGGCGGCAATGTCCGAGCGCAGGGTGTCGCCGAGGCGCACCGGCCAGAGCAGGGCGCTTGCGCTTATCGCGCAGGCCACGCCCAGAAGCACCTCCAGAGACAGGGTGAGACCGAACATGATGTATTTGAGCAGCGTGGCCTGGGGAATGTACTGCATGCCCGTCAGGAGCACGATGCAGGCGGCGGTGGTGGCCAGGGTGAATTGTTTGCCGTAGCGGCCCAGATACGCCCCCAGAAAGCAGATGGAGAATGTCTCCAGGGTCAGGAGCAGAGTGTTTTTGGGCGAAACGACGAGCAGGAGCATACCGGGCAGGGCTCCCAAGCTCATCAGGGTGAAACGGGAGAGGCTTTCCTGCAGCGAATCGGCCACGCTGATGCCCTGCATGACGATCAGGGCCGAAATCACGGCCCAGATGCCGAAATTTGAGCCCAGAAGGGAGGAAATGGCATAAGCCATGGCGGCGGCCAGTCCGGTTTTGAAGGCGTGCCGTATATGCATGCGCAGCAAGCTGTGCATATTGCGTATGTCGTCAAGAAAAGTATGTGCCATGATTAATTGGTCCGTAAAGAAACGGCTCCGGAACCCTGTGGCGGTTCTGGGAGGAGGAAGCATTTTTTTCAGCGTTGGGTGTAATCTTCTACTGTGGTGCCGGGGGGAGGGGTAAAAGCGAAGATGTCCGGAGGAATGGATACGTCGGGTTCCTGGTTGGTAAAGGAGATGTCGTTAAGATTGCCGTAAAAATCCGAAAACAGCAGACGCAGGATGATGCCGCTTTCAATGTCCACCCAGATGGTGGCTTCCACCAGGCTGGTGGAAGGCGAATGGGGAGTCAGGCGCAGGGATTGCACTCCTTCGCTTTCTTCCCGCGGGCTGATTTTAAATTTGTCGCTCAGGGGCACCTGGCCGGTGATTACCGTGAGAAATTCGCTTTGAGCGTTGATATCCTCCACGCTGAATTTAAGAGCAAGTTTTTCCTCCGGAAAAAACTGCCAGAGAACGTTCTCTTTCACCAGCAGAACTTCCGGGTAGGGCTCGTCGCTCGCCCAGCGGGCCAGAAAGGGCTTCTTGAAATAAAGCTCGCCCGTGCGCTGCTCTTCGACAGCGCTTTCCCTGTGTGTAATGATCTGCTCAAAGGTGGCGTGCATGCTTTTGAGGTTCTGGTAATACTGATGCACCAGCCTGGACCATTCCTCGGGAGGGGGCTGGCTGTTCAAGCCCTGGGCCGTGAGCCCGGGAGCCGGGGTCAGGACAAGAACGAGACAGATGACGCTCGCTGCCGGCAATACAGCCAGAACCCGGCGGGCGGCTGACTTGAGAGAGGTTTTCAGACGGAGCATGCGGATTTCTCCTGACCGGAGCATCATGCGTGTTTTTCCCTTCAAGGGCAAGCGAAAATCTGCTCAGCAGAACCTGAGTATGGCCGATCCCCAGGTCAGGCCGCTGCCGAAGGCGGTCATGAGTACGCGGGAGCCCGGTTTGACCCGGCCTTCTTCCATGGCGTTGCCCAGAGCCAGGATCACGGAAGAGGCCGAGGTATTGCCGTATTTTTGTACCGTTTCCACAACTTTTTCCCTGGGCACGCCCAGCCTTTCCGTCACTGCCCTGACTATGCGCAGATTGGCCTGATGCGGCACCACCAGATCCAGATCCTCCAGCCCGCAGCCGAGACTGTCCATGAGTTTCCTGCTGATGCCGAGCATATCGCGCACGGCGTGCTTGAATATTTCCCGTCCGTTCATCCGGGTGAAATTTTCCGGCCCCACCACCGCGCCCAATTTGTAGGGGAAGCTCGATCCTCCGCCGTGGCAGAACATAAGGTCCACCCATTTCCCGTCGGCGTCGCAGAGGACGCCCTCAAGGACAGCGTTGCCCTTGAGCGGATGCCTGGTGCGCGGCTCCTCCGGGTCGTTGCTCAGCACCGCCGCGCCCGCGGCGTCGCCGAAAAGCACGCAAGTGGAGCGGTCCGTCCAGTCGGTCCTTATGGAAAGGACTTCTCCCACGGCCAGCAGAATCTTTGCTTCCGGCTCAAAGGCCAGCAGGCCGCGGGCGATCTGCATGCCGTAGATAAAGGAGGCGCAGGCCGCCGCAAAATCGAAGGCCATGCCCCTGATGCCCATCTTGTTCTGCACGTGCGCGGCCGTTGCCGGAAAACTGTCGTCTCCGGAAATGGTGCCCACCAGCACATGGGTTATATCAGCCGCCTGCAGGCCGGAGGATTCCAGAGCCTGGGCCGCGGCCCGGCAGATCATATCGGAGCAGGTCTCTCCGGGGGCGACGATGCGGCGCTGCTCTATGCCCGTGCGTTCGATAATCCATTCATTGGAGGTGTCCACCAGGGTGGAGAGTTCGAAATTGTCGAGGACGCGTTCGGGAACGTAATAACCGAAGCCTTTTATATAGGTCGGGCTGTGCTGCATGGTTTTATCCTGAAAAAGGCCGGGCCCTGTCCGGACGCGGGGCGGTTATTTCGTCGCCCTGCTGTACAGGGTGAGCTCTTCGTTGGCGCTGATGCTTTCCATCAGCAGTTTGTTGGTTTCTTTCCGTACAAAGGCGTCAGCCATTTTAACGCCCGAACATATGGCTCTGGAATTTGACTTGCCGTGGCAGATTATGGATACGCCCCGCAGACCCAGGAGCGGCGCGCCGCCGTATTCCGCGTAATCCACGATGCGGGCGAAGCGGGTCAGGGCGCCTTTGGCCAGCAGGGTGCCCAGCTTTGAAGCCGTGGAAGAAAAGAGCGCCTTTTTGAGGATGCGGGAAAGAGAGGTTCCCAGCCCTTCGGCCAGCTTTAGAGCCACGTTGCCCACAAACCCGTCGCAGACGATCACGTCGAAATCGCCGGTAAAGATATCCCGTCCTTCGGCGTTGCCCAGAAAATTCAGATTATTGGCCTGCTTCAGCAGATCGTAGGCGTCTTTGACCAGGGAGTTGCCCTTGCCTTCTTCTTCGCCGATGGAGAGTATGCCCACTCTGGGTTCTATGCGGGAAAGCACTGTCCCGGCCATGGCCGAGCCCATCAGGCCGAACTGGAAGAGGTGATGGGGTTTGCAGTCCACGTTGGCGCCCACATCCAGAAGAAGCGTGGGTTGTTCTTTTTCCGAGGGCAGCATGGAGGCCAGGGCCAGCCTGTCCACTCCGTTGATCCGCCCTATGATGAACATGGCGCAGGCCACGGTGGCTCCCGAATGGCCAGGGCTGAGCATGCCGTCGGCCCTGCCTTCCCTGACCAGGCGGCAGGCCACCTGGACGGGAGAATCTTTTTTGCGGCGCAGCACGTCCGAGGGTTTGTCGGTCATGAGCACCACGTCCGGAGCGTGAATTATTTCATAAGACAGGCCGGAGGAATCTTCCGTTTTCAGAGCTTTTTCTATTTCAGCGGCGTGTCCGATGAGGAGGATTTTGCAGCCGCATTCCCGCGCGGCCTGCAAGACGCCGGGTACAGTCACGGGAGGGCCGAAATCCCCGCCCATGGCATCCACGGCGATTACCGGGACAGCCGGGGAAGAATTCGGCGCGACGGCGGAAGATGAGTCCGGAGTCCGGCAAGCTCCGGAAAGTTCCGACTCCATGCCGGTTCAGCTCTCCTCCCCGCTGTCCCCGGCGGTCAGCCGCCTGCCGCGATAAGTCCCGCAGGACGGGCATATGGCGTGGGGAAGGGTCGGTTCGCCGCATTTGCACAGAACCACATTGGGCACGCGCACGCGGTCGTGGGAGCGGCGCATGTTTTTTCTGGATTTTGATTTTTTGTTTTGCTGAACAGCCATATCTATCTCCTTGTCACGGTGAAAGCGCGCAGTTTTTCCAGGCGGGAGTCCGTATTTTCCCGCTTGCAGGAACATTGCCCCTGGTTCAGATTCTGTCCGCATAGCGGGCATAACCCGGCGCAATCCTCGCGGCAGAGAGGGCGCAGGGGAACGGATTGCAAAAATTCCTCCCAGGCCAGATTGCCGGGATTTATCTCCAGACCCAGCCCCTGGGGGGAATAGCGGATAAAATATTCGTCCACCTCGGGGTCTTCCTCCAATCCGCGGCGGGAGATCGCACCGGCCGCCGGGTGAACCCGGAGCGGGCCGGGGCCGCGTTTGGCCCCTCCCGGAATTTCCGGCTCCGGAGGAAAAGGCTCGAAACTGTCGAAGGAGCGATTCAATTCCACCAGGGCGTCCTCGGCGCACAGATTGCAAGGCAGGACAATACGCCCGGTGATCCGGCCCCGGATCAGGAGTCCTCCGGCCTGGGGCAGAAGGATCAGCCTGACCTCCAGCGGAGAGACAAGGCGGTAATCCAGCCCGAATTCCCGTATGGGGTCTTCCCATATGGCCTGCTCTCTCAGAACAAGCTCCGTTTTCTGATCTGAAATGCTTTGCAGAAGTATCCAGCCTGTACGCATAATTTTACCGGAGCGAAAAACGGGGCAGGCGGAATCCTGCCCGAACGGATGTACTACCTGTACAGGCGGCGCTTTGTCAAGAAAGAGGGAGAGCTTCTTTAAAAAAGGCTTGCTTTTTTTCCGGTCGCTGGATAAAACCCCTATTTCTCGCGCATAATTTTGCGGTCATTTTCCGACGTGTCCGGAGGGTAGATTCAATATGGCCAGACAATGCGATATTTGCGGCAAAAAGTCTCAGGTAGGCCACTGGGTAAGCCATTCCAACATCAAGACAAAACGCCTTTTCCGTCCCAACCTGCAAAAGGTGCGGCACCAGGAAAGCAACGGCCGGGTGGTGACCATTTCTGTCTGCACGCGTTGTCTGCGTTCCGGCGCCGTGGTTAAACCCGTTGTCCGGCCCAGGTCTGCTTAATTCCCGGGGGAGGTCTTTGCCATGAAGATAGGCTGTCCGAAAGAAATAAAAGACAATGAGAACCGGGTCGGGCTGACCCCCAGCGCGGCGGGCTCCTATGTGGCCGCGGGGCATGAAGTGTTTATGGAAAAGGGCGCCGGGCTGGGCTCGGCCATTCCGGATGAGGAGTATGCCGCGGCCGGGGCGAAGATTGTCCCTTCCGCGGACGAAGTCTGGGGAACAGCGGATATGCTGGTCAAGGTCAAAGAGCCGCTTTCCTCCGAATACCCGCGTATGCGTAAGGGGCAGTTGCTTTACACCTATTTCCACTTCGCCGCCGACAAGCCTCTGGCCGTGGCCTGTCTGGAACGCGGCATTGTGGCCCTGGCCTACGAGACCGTGCAGGAAGGCTCTTCCCTTCCCCTGCTCAGGCCCATGAGCGAGGTCGCGGGACGCATGTCGTCCCTGATGGGGGCTTTTTATCTTGCCAGGCCTCAGGGCGGGCGGGGCATACTGCCCACGGGCGTGCCGGGCGTCGCTCCGGCCAGGATTACGGTGCTCGGCGGCGGGGTGGTGGGTTCCAACGCCGCGCGCGTGGCCGCCGGTCTGGGCGCGGAAGTGTCCATCCTGGAAGTGAGCCAGGATCGTCTGGCCCGTCTGGACGAGATTATGCCCGCCAATGTGACTGTCCTGTACAACGACGCCGCAAACCTGGAACGCTGCCTGCTTGAGGCCGACATTGTCGTGGGCGCTATTCTTCTTCCCGGCGCGGCCGCGCCCAAAGTGATCGCGAGAAAGCATCTCTCCCTGATGAAACCCGGGTCCGTGCTTGTGGATGTGGCCATTGACCAGGGCGGCTGCGCCGAGACTTCCCATCCCACCACCCATTCCGATCCCGTCTATGTGGTGGACGGGGTGCTGCATTATTGCGTTGCCAATATGCCCGGCGCTTATGCGCGCACCTCCACTTTCGCCCTCAGCGGCGCTACCCTGCGTTACGGGCTGCTGCTGGCCGGCGGAGGGGTGGAAAAGGCCTGCCGGGAGATTCCCGCCCTGGCTTTGGGGTTGAACATTTACAAGGGGGCCGTCACTTTCAGGGCCGTGGCCGAGGCTCTTGACCTGCTGGATAAATTCGTCCCGGCGGCTGAAGCTGTCGGGAATTGATCTTCAAACCTTGCTCGTTCTTCCGGAACGGGCCTATGTCCATAAGGAGAAGCGGATGAGAAAATTTGAGACCATGCTGCTCTTGAGTCCGGAATTGTCCGGCGAGGCGCGCGAAAGCGTTCTGACCTTCCTGGCCGGGATCATTGAGCGCGGCGGCGGGCAGCTGCTGGAAACCGACCACTGGGGAGCGCGGGATCTGGCCTATCCCATAAAAAAGCAGACCCGCGGCTACTATGTGCGTCTGGTCTATCTGGGGCCGCCGCCCCTGGTGGCCGAGCTGGAGCGCAATATTCGCATCAATGAAAACATTTACAGATTCGTCAGCGTAAGACTTGAAGAAGAAACAGCCGAGGCCCCCCATGTACAATAACAACAAGAGAAGATTCGCCCCGCGCCGCAAGTTCTGCCGCTTCTGCGCGGAGAAGGATACGCCCCTGAACTACAAGCGTCCGGATATATTGCGTGATTTTATCACCGAGCGCGGCAAGATTATTGCCCGCCGCATTACCGGCACCTGCGCCTTTCACCAGCGCGCCCTGACCGTCGAGATCAAGCGCGCCCGTCAGTTGGGCCTTATGATCTATACCGCCACGCATTCCGCTGAAGTGCTCAAAAAGAGCGTATTGTAGGAGAGAGACATGAAATTGATTCTCCGGGCGGACGTCGAAAATCTGGGACAGCTTGGCGACATAGTGGACGTGCGGGACGGCTACGGGCGCAATTGCCTTTTGCCCAAAGGTCTTGCCCGGCAGGCCACAACTTCCAATCTCAAGCTCTTCGAGCAGGAGCGCAGGAAGTTGCAGGCCAGAATGGACGAAATCCGCGACGCGGCGGCCGGTCTGGCTCAGCGCGTCAGCGCGGCGGAGGTTTCCATCGTCATGCGGGTGGGCGACAACGATAAGCTGTACGGTTCCGTGACCTCGGCCATGATCGCCGAATCCCTGGCCCGGCTCGGCATTGAGGTGGATCGCCGCCGTATTTTGCTGGACGCTCCCATCAGGAGTCTGGGCGAGTTTGAAGTCAGGGTGCGCCTGCATGCCGATGTGAACGCCAAACTCCGGGTAAAAGTAGTGCCGGAAGACAGGACGGTTCATGATGACGAGTCAGGAGCAGCGCAGGATTCCCCAATTCCTGAGGCCGAAACGCCGGCGGAGTAGCTCTTTTGCCGCCGCCGACGGCTCCCCCCTGGAAAGGGGGGACGAGTCGGCCGCTCTTCAGGCCCGGGCCGAGGCGGATTTGCTCCGGCAGCTGCCTCCGCACAGTCTGGACGCGGAAAAGGCTGTTTTGGGCGCTATTCTGCTCACCCCCGAGGTCTTGCAGGAAATCGCCCCTCTGCTCCAGCCCGAGGATTTCTATCTTCCGGCGCACCGGCTCATTTTCAAAGCCTTTCTGGATTTGTCCGAAGGCAACGCCCCTGTGGACGGTCTGACGCTGAAGAATTACCTTCAGGAACACGGTCTGCTGGAAGAAGCCGGGGGGACGCTTTATCTGGTCGATCTGGGCAAAACGGCCGTCAGCTCGGCCCGCGCCGATTACCACGCGGGCTTTGTGCGCGACAAGGCCCAGGTGCGCAATCTTATCCGGGTCTGTTCCGAGATTATCAGCCGCAGCTTTGAGCCCGGTCTTTCCGTCACGGAACTGCTGGATTCCTCCGAGCAGGAGATTCTGGCCGCGGGCGAGCGGCGCACGGATCATAACTACAGCAGTTCCGCGGAACTGGCCGAAAAGGCTTTTGAAACTCTCAACCAGCTTGCCTCCTCCGGGCAGCGCCTCACCGGCATACCCACGGGATACTCCCGGCTGGATCAGTTGACCAGCGGTCTGCAGCGTTCCGATCTTATCATCCTGGCCGCCCGTCCCGGCATGGGCAAAACAGCCCTGGCGCTCAATCTGCTGGCCAGCGCCGCCTTCAGCCATGACGACTGGCCCGGCGTGCCCGTGGCCATCTTTTCCGTGGAAATGGCCAAAGAGCAGCTTATTCAGCGCATGCTCTGTTCCGAGGGGCGGGTCAATCTTTCCGATTTGCGCGGCAACGCTCTCAGTGAAGAGGATTGGGCCGGGCTGCAGAAGGCGGCGGACAGGTTGAGCAAGGCCAGCATTTTTATTGACGACACCGACTACCTCACCATCGACGCTCTGCGCTTTCAGGCCCGGCGTCTGCGCCGCCGGGAAGGCATCGAGCTTCTGGTGGTGGATTATCTGCAGCTTATGCATGCCCCCCGGCGCATGAACTCCCGCGAGCTGGAAATAGCCGAAATTTCCCGCGGGCTCAAGGGGCTGGCCAAAGAGCTGCATATTCCCGTCATAGCCCTTTCCCAGCTTAATCGCGATATTGAAAAAACGGAGCGCAAAAACAAGCGCCCCATGCTTTCGGATCTGCGGGAATCCGGCGCCATTGAGCAGGACGCCGATCTTATCATGTTCATTTACCGGGATGAGCAGAACAAGCCGGAAGACGAGGAAAAACACGGAGAAAAATCCGGGAAGCTCGGCTATACGGAACTGATCATCGGCAAACACCGCAACGGCAGAACCGGCAGCATAACTCTGCGCTATATTCCCGCCTTTACCCGCTTTGAGGAAGGCGTCTTCGGCGGCGGATAGGGGGACGGGCTCAAGGCGAAAGCCGGGCTAGAGATATAATGATTGAACGAGTATAAACAAAGGTCTGTCCATCCTTGCATCCCGTGGGCTATGCTCTTAGCATAAGAAAACACGGCACAGAGCCACAATCAAGGAGGACAGACCAAT
>JAISOL010000062.1 GCA_031275645.1 Deltaproteobacteria bacterium | reverse complement strand
TTCATTGGTCTGTCCTCCTTGATTGTGGCTCTGTGCCGTGTTTTTTTATGCTAAGAGCATAGCCCACGGGATGCAAGGATGGACAGACCTTTGTTTATACTCGTTCAATCATTATATCTCTAAAACACAAACTTCAGCATTGAATACAGGAGCGGCACGGTCACCAGGGCGCAGGCTATGCTTGTGCCTACCATCAGGCCGCAGAGACGGGGATTCTGGTTGAACTGGCTGGCCATCAGGCTGATCGTTACATGCGCCCCCACTCCGGCCTGCATCACGCTCACCTGGGCCGCCAGGCCCTTGGCCCCCATAAGCAGGCTCAGGCCCAGCACGAGCAACGGAGAAAGAATCAGCTTATAGAGCAGAGCAAAGGCGATATGCTCCGCGCTCCTGCCGTATTCCTTGAATTCCAGTTGCAGGCCGAGAGCGAACAGGCCCAGAGGCGCGACTGTAGGCACGAAGAGATCCAGCAGGGGGTAAAGGGGAGAGATGTCCAGAAAATGCGGCAAAATCAGGCCGCTGACGCAGCCTAAAAAAGCGGGGAAAAAAATCATCCTCTTCAATAAATATGTGATTTTTACCTTTTCTCCGCTCCCCTGTCCCGCGGTCTTCAGCACCGCGGCCACGCCGACGGTGCAGAACAGGATAAAAACGCCCATGTCAAATACAATGGCTATGCTCATCCCTTCGGGGCCGTAAAAGGCGCTGACCAGCGGAAAGCCCAGAAAACCGGTATTCCCGAGGCCGCAGCTGATCAGCATGACCAGCCGAGTGGCCTTGTCGATTTTTTTCAGACGGGCGTATATGGCGGCATATACCCAAGCCAACCCCCAGAGCAGGAAAGGCCCCAACACCGGCAGCAGCATCTCCGTATTCCAGATGACGCCCGGCAGATAACGCAGCGACATGGCCGGCAAAGCCACATACAGAACCCAGACGTTCACGGCCTTGTAGGAGTCCGGAGGCAGGGGCGTCAGGCGGCGGAGCAGAAAACCCGCGGCTATGCAGAGAAAAATAAGGACAATATTTTCCATGTTCCATCCTTGCAGGCAAGCTGCCCCTTATTCCATTTTCTACGGAGAATTGCCATATTTTTCTGTACACGCCGACTTTGCCGGCAGCTCCGGCGGGGGCCGAGCCTCCGCTCCGCGCTCTGACTTTTCAGGTTTTGATATTTCTGGCCAGGAATTCTGACATGTGCTCCACTTTGAGTTTTCTGCCGCGTTTTTCCTCGCCACCGCGCAACTGCATGACGCAACCCGGGCAATCCGTCACCAGGGTGGAAGCGCCGGTAGCTTCAAAGCTGCTCAGCTTGGCGTCCAGAATCTGAGCGGATATCTCCGGGAACTTGATGGAATAGGTACCACCGAAACCGCAGCAGGTCTGCTCTTCATCGCTGGGTTTGTACTCACCCGTCTCGCCGATCAGGGCGCGGGGCTGCTCGATCACTCCCAGGCCCCGGCATTGGTGGCAGGGAGCGTGGTAGGCGACAGCTTCGCCGGTTTTTTTGAAAACATCCGCTCCCAAGCCCAGAATATCCCGCACAAAGGAGGTGAAATCCCTGATTCTGCCGGAGAACTGCTCCACCTCAAAGGCCATGTGGGGGTAAGCCGCAAGGATTTGGCCGTAGTTGTTCTTTATATGTGAGGCGCAGGAAGCGCAGAGGGTGATCACATAATCACAGTCTCTGGCCGCAAAGGCGCGCACGTTCTGCAGAGCGATATTTTCCGCCGCCTGCCTCTCGCCCATCATGCGCACAGGCAGGCCGCAGCAGCTCTGCTCCGGAGGGAAATCCACCGGGCAGTTTCCGGCCCTGAATATCTCCAGCGCGGCCTTGAGCTGTTCAGGATAAACAAAGTCCTGGGCGCAACCGGCAAAAAGCCCCAGGCGGTATCTGCCCCGGGCGGGCAGGCTGGTTTTCAGGGTTTTCCACTCGTCGCGGAAGGCTTTTTTCGAAATGGCCGGCAGGGCGCGGAAGCCTTGGCCGGACATGAAAATTTCCGGCAGGTGGCGGATAAAGGGCGTAGCTCCGGTAACCGGCCGCTGCGCCCATTTGCCGAAGCGCAGCAGGGTATGGAACAGCTTGCGGTTGGCCATAACCTTGCTCAGAAGGGAAGATTCCATGGGAGAACCCTCCTCCTCGTTCAACCGCGCCCGGATCTCCTGAATAATGGACGGCAGATCTATGCCCGCGGCGCAGACATCCTTGCAGGCCTCGCAGTTGATGCAGTTCTGCACCAGATTTCTGGCCTTATCCCGTCCGTGAAAGAAGTAGGTGAGAATAAGGCCTATGGCTCCTATGTAGACATGCCCCATCCTGTGCCCTCCCACCATACGGAAAACGGGACAGACGTTGGCGCAGGCCCCGCAGCGCACGCAGCTCAGGGCCTTGCCGCAGAGAGGATCCTTGGCCAGGGCGCTGCGCCCGTTATCCAGAAAGACCACATGCAGAATCTTTTTCCCGCCCGGATTCAGGGCGCATTCATTGGCTCCGGTAATCCAGTTGACATAGGAGGTGATGATCTGACCCACGGCATTGCGCGGCAATACCTTGATGATGCGCATGGCCTCACTGATGGATGGAGTTATTTTGTCTATGCCGCAGACGGCCACATGCACTCTGGGCAGAGTGGTGGTAAGGCGGGCGTTGCCCTCGTTGGTGCAGATGCCTATGCTGCCGGTATCGGCCAGAGCGAAGTTGGCTCCGGAAATGCCCATATCCGCGGCGGCGAATTTGGCCCGCAAGGAACGGCGGGCGAACCTGGCCAGCCCGGCTATATCCTCGCCGTCCCGCTTCTCTTTGCCGACCTCGCTGAAGACGTCGGCCACCTGGTGGCGCGAGAGGTGAATGGCGGGCATGACCATGTGCGAAGGCCCCTCCTTCCGCAACTGGATGATCCATTCGCCCAGATCCGTTTCCGTCACCTCGCAGCCCATTTCCTCCAAGGGATGATTGAGGTGGATTTCTTCTCCGGTCATGGATTTGGATTTGACAATTCTTTTGACGTTGTTTTCCCTGGCGATGCGGCAGACGATCTCGCAGGCCTCGGCTCCGGTGGCGGCGCGGTGGACTGTTACCCCGCGTTTTTCAGCCTCGGCCTTGAATCTGGCATAAAGCTCCTCCATCTTCCCCAGAGCCTCGACTTTGGAAGCGGATATTTCCGCAACCAAAGCCTTCTCGTTGATGTCGGCGAAAATTGCCTTGCGCCCGGCCCGGTAGGCTACGGCAAACTTTTCCAGAGTCCGGCGCAGAAACTTGTCCGCAAGAGCCTCGTCCAGATCCTTGAGGTAAGACTTCATATTCGCGGCGGTTTGCATTTTACGACTCCATCAGGGCTACATGCATTTCAAGGGGGCCGTGGACGCCTATGACAAGCACGCGTTCAATATCGGCGGTACGGCTGGGTCCGGAGATGAAACTGGTGTACATGACACCCTTGTTCATGATCTTGTTCAGGAAATTTTCAGCATCCTCCAGATCATTCACGAGCCTGGATTTGGGCAGAGCCACCACGTGCGCCTCGCAGATCATGGTCGTCAGGCGCATGTCCTCATTGTTCAGGGTCAGCACGCAAGTGCCGGTGCTGGCTATGCCCATCTCGGCGGTGGAAAAGCCCACATCGATGCCGGAGACGTGAGCGCGCAGTCCCCCGCGAATTACCGTAAAACCTTTTTCCTTGCCGTTTTTTTCCAGCATAGCGAAATTCTGTTTGCTCAACCCGGGAGCCGCAAGCATCTTTTGCGCGGCTTTACCGTAGCTGCCCAGTTTCACGTTATCGCCCACGTAAACCTGCTCGCAAAAATCTTTTTTCTCACAAACCTCCAAGGCATAGGACATAGCCTCCCGCAAATCCTTCACTTCCACCACTTTGGCCGTAACCGCCGTAGCCCTCTTTTTGAATAACGAAACCAGGGGATCTTCTGTCTCTGCCATATTCTTCTCCTCGCAGTTAACGCCTGGCCGGATAATCCGGCAAAAACCGCCCGGCGGAGGTATAAAACGGTTTTCAAAGGAACCGCCCCTTCGGCGGAGTAAGGAAGCAGGCTGAAGGAGCGTGGCAGCCCGTTTCAGCCATACGATCGGATCGTTAACAGTTGCGGGCCGAAAGGTCAATTTTTAAGCCGGACAGAGCAAGCCGGAGTAATATCGCCCGCGGCATATGTCTTGACTTTTTGCCGTAAGCGTCTCACATCTGCTGCAAGATCATCCGGAGAGGAGCGCCATGCCCATCAGTCAGAATCTCGTCCATGAGTTCATAAAAATCCTCGGCAGGGAAAATGTTTTTACCGAAGAGGCGGAGCGGCAGTCTTATTCCTATGACGGAGCCGTGCTCAATCCGGTAGTGCCCGCCCTGGTGGCTGCTCCCGACAGGCAGGAAGATCTGGGCCGTACCGTCAGGCTGGCCTATGAAAACGGATTGCCCATCACCGTGCGCGGTTCCGGCACCAACCTTTCCGGAGCGACCATTCCGGAACAGGGGGACGGCATTGTCATTCTGACCAACAGACTGAATAAGATACTGGAAATAAACGAAGAAGATCTTTACGCAGTGGTGGAACCGGGAGTGATCACGGCCCGCTTCGCCGCCGCCGTGGCCGCGCGCGGCCTGTTTTATCCGCCTGACCCCGGCTCCCAGTCCGTATCCACCCTGGGCGGAAATGTGGCCCGGAACGCCGGCGGCCTGCGCGGCCTCAAATACGGCGTAACCAAAGATTACATCATGGGCATGGATATTTTCGACTACCGGGGGGAACTGGTGAAAACCGGCTCCCGCACGGTCAAATGCGTGACCGGGTACAACCTGGCCGGGCTCATGTCCTGTTCCGAGGGCACGCTGGGGGTCTTTTCCACGATCATCATCAAACTCGTTCCGCCTCCCAGGGCCTCCAGGGCCATGCTGGCCCTGTACAGCGACGCGCGCAGGGCCTCGGAAACCGTGGCCGGAATCATCGCCGCGCATATTGTCCCCTGCACTCTGGAATTCATGGACAACAAGACCGTCAAATATGTGGAAGCCGATACCCGCGCCGGGCTCCCGGTGGAAGCGGCGGCCGTGCTGCTGATTGAAGTGGACGGGGGGCACGAGCAGATGGTGGAGGAGGATGCGGCCAAAGTGATTGCGGTTTGCAGGAAATGCGGCTGCACGGATGTGCGCGTGGCCAAAAACGCGGAGGAAAAGGCCAGAATATGGGAAGCGCGACGCGGCGCCCTGCCGGCCCTGGCCCGGGCCAGGCCGAGCATAGTGCTGGAAGACGCCACCGTGCCCCGTTCCAGGTTTCCCGACATGGTGACGGCCGTGGACGATATAGCCCTGAAGCATAAACTGGATGTCGCCACTTTCGGTCACGCCGGCGACGGCAACCTTCATCCCTCCATACTCTGCGACCGCAGGGACAAGGAGGAATTCGCGAGAGTGGAAGCCGCGGTGGATGAAATCTTTGACGCGGCTCTGAAATTCCAGGGAACCCTTTCTGGAGAGCACGGCATAGGCATGGCCAAGGCCAAATGGATGGAAAAGGAAACCAACCGGGCCACCGTCGAATTTTCCAAGAACCTGCGCCGCGCTCTTGATCCCAGAATGTTGTTCAACGCCGGCAAGAAGTATGTCTGAAAGCGCGAACCACCAGGAGGGAGGAGGAGCCGTGCCTGAACGCGCACCAAGCGCCGGCCGGGCGGAGGGCCGGGATCTGACCCGCCTGTCCGCAATGCTCATGGAGCTGGACGACCTCCTCGTCACCTGTATGCGTTGCGGCTTCTGCATGGCCGTGTGTCCGGTCTACGGCGCGACCATGAAAGAATCAGACGTCACCCGGGGAAAACTCGCCCTTCTGAACAATCTGGCCCACAACCTGATTCGGGACGCCGGGAGCGTCAACGACAAGCTCAACCGCTGTCTGCTCTGCGGTTCCTGCCAGGCAAACTGCCCTTCAGGCGTTAAGATCATGGATATATACCTGCGCGCCCGCTCCATTGTGACCGGCTACCTGGGCCTTTCCCCGGCGAAAAAGCTTATTTTCCGCGGAATACTGCGCCGCCCCGGACTCTTCAACGCCCTTCTGGCCTTGTCCGGCAGCCTGCAGGGGTTGTTTCTCCGGGAAGCCAGCAAGTACGCCGGCACCTGCCGCGCTCCCCTGCTCTCCCCTTTTATAGGCGACAGGCACATTCCCCGTCTGGCTTCCACCCCCTTTCATTCCAGCCGCCCCTATCTGGATACCCCCTCCGGAAAAAGCGGACTGCGCGTGGCCTTCTTCCCCGGCTGCCTTTCCGACAAAATCTTTCCGGAAGTGGCCGAAGCCTCAATCAAGGCTCTGCAAAAGCACGGAGTGGGAATCTTCATGCCCGCCGGGCAGGCCTGTTGCGGCATACCCGCCCTGGCCTCCGGCGAGCGCGCTTCTTATGACGATCTGCTCCGGCACAACCTCCGGCTTTTTACCGGCCGGAACTTTGACTATCTGCTGACCCCCTGCGGCACATGTACGGCCACAATCAAGGAATTCTGGCCCAAAACCCAGGAAAGGCGCGGCGAGGAGGAGAAAACGCAAATTCTGGAACTGAGCTCAAAAACCTTGGACATAAGCGCCTTCCTGGTGGATGTGCTCAAGGTGGAGCTGCCTCCGGCGGGAACTGGAGGCAGAACCGTCACCTATCACGATTCCTGCCACCTGAAAAAATCCCTCGGCGTTTCCGAGCAGCCGCGCCGCATTCTGAAATCTCTGCCCGGATTCAACTTCAAGGAAATGCCCGAGGCCGACCGCTGCTGCGGAAGCGGAGGAAGCTTTACCCTTTCCCATTACGACTTGTCCACGGACATAGGCAAGCGCAAGCGCGACAACATAGTCTCGGTCGAGGCGGAAACAGTGGCCGCCGGCTGCCCTGCCTGCATGCTGCAGATCAAGGACATGCTTTCGCGCAGCGGCGACAAGGTGGAAGTGCGGCACGTCATGGAACTGTACGCGGCCACGATGTATTAGTACGCTTTTATACCGTTTGCCATCCAGGGGGCTTTTATGGCATAGCGGGCCGCCTTCTTCACAATGGTCGAATGATCCACCCCCAGAGCGGCGGCCGCTTCCCTGTAGGAAGAGTAATGTTTTAAGGAACCGCTCCAGTATTCTCTTTCAAAAGCTTCCTGGGCTTCCCGGTAACGGGGTAAAACTCCTGAAAAAGTCTGCGCGGCCTCCGGGCGGCGCATGTGTTCCGGCAGATGTTCCGGCAGAATAAGCGGGCCCGTGTGAATGACGGCCATCCTCTCCAGCAGGTTTTCCAATTCACGGATGTTCCCCGGCCAGGAGTAAGCTTCCAGCAGCAGGCACGCTTGCGGAGAAAGAGCTTTATCCTGTTTGTAGCGGGCGTTGAAACGCTGTAAAAAATGGTGCGCCAGGGGCACAATATCCTCTTTCCGTTCCCGCAAAGCGGGCATGCGTAAAGAAAGAACATTCAGGCGATAAAAGAGATCCGGACGGAAGGTACGCTGCTCAACCATTTCTTCAAGCGGCCTGCTGGTGGCGGCCATGATACGCACATCCACAGTCAGCAGGCGGTTGCCTCCCAGACGGTAAAATTCCCTGTTCTGCACAAAGCGCAGGAGCTTGACCTGGAGGGGAAGGGGCAGATCCCCAATCTCGTCCAGAAAGACGCTTCCACCGTCCGCAGCCTCAAAAAGTCCTGTACGCCCCTGTTTACGGGCGCCGGTGAAGGCGCCGCCCTCATACCCGAAAAGCTCCGCTTCCAGCAACTGTTCCGGAATGGCGCCGCAGTTTATTTTCAGGAAGGACACATCCTTACGCGGGCTGTTGCGGTGCATGAAATCAGCGGCTACTTCCTTGCCCGTGCCCGATTCTCCGGTTATCAGCACCGGCGCTGAAGTGGAGGCGTATTCCAGAGCCTGCCGGAACACCGCCCGCATACACGCGCTCCTGGCGGTATAATGCTCTTCCTTGAGCCGGCGGCTCATGCTTTCCAGAATTACGGCATAACGCGCGGCATCAGCCTTGGCTACCTGAAGTTCCGATTTCAGCCTGTGCACCTCGGACATGTCCCTTACATTGGTCACTATGCGGATAAGCGCGCCTTTTTCGCAAAACACCGGATTGGCCGTGTTGAGGGTGCGTCTGGCCCCGTTCTGGAAGATCTGCTCCGCGGTTACGGGGCGCTTGTTTTCCACAGCGAGCTGTGTGGCCGAGGGAGTAAAAAACCCCCGCTCCGCCAGCTCGTATACCGTGTGCCCCACCACCTCCTCCTCCCTGGCGCCGGATATGGCCAGATAGCTTTTATTGACGCGCAGGAGCCTGCCCTCGCCATCGGCGACCACCAAGCCGTCAATGGAGGATTCAAAAGTAACCTCATACTCCCGGTTCAATTTGCGTAAACGATCAACTTCTTTTTCCAGTTCCTGAATCCTGTTCCGCATTTTTCCCCCTTGGCGGTGATAAATTTCAACTTAGGTGAAAATAATCACCAAAATCCTCCGGCTTGTCAAGCTCTGTTGCTACAACGCCGATGTTTGAGTTTCACAGACAAACCCGCGCCGAATTCGAACATAAAATGCTCAGGGGTACGTTTGCCGGGGAATAATTTCACCAGATGAACGCCCGCGCTCTGCATCCGGAATATTTCAAAGGGTAACATGATGAAATAAAAGGATATTATTAGAGTAAAGTTTTGGCATGAATAATGCTTATAAAAAGTGGCAGCTGCGTGAAAACAAAATAAACACCCAAAAGAGAGGATAATAAAATGTTAAGCTTAAATATTGCTTCCAGGCCGGAGATAATTTTCTGGTTCAGCGATTTTTCCAGAATACTCAATTTCAACAACAGCTTTGGCTCTAGTTGCGTTTAGTGTGTATTTTCCCTTTTATGATTGCCTGAAGCCAGTCTTGAGGTGAAATAAGGGGACATTCATGTAAGCGCCGCCAAGTGAGGTAGTTGGGCAGACGC
>JAISOL010000044.1 GCA_031275645.1 Deltaproteobacteria bacterium | reverse complement strand
GTCTGCCAGACCCACCGTAAATGTCATCGTCAGGATAAAGAATGCCTGTGTTTACAAAGGCTCCAGTAGCTGGATAATTGCTGTTTATACGCGCGATAGACCGCCCCCGAATATCCCGTATTCCATCCCCATGCGTGCCGCCCACGCCGAGAGAGTCGTAACCGGCCGCCTCTGCGTACATGCCCCGCAAGTCCGGCAGGCGCAAAGCGCCCGTGCCAGTATTCGGCGCGAAGAACGGAGCGCCGCCTATGCCGTTCCAGCCGACTTTTGTCCCGTCTGCCAGCGTAGCCCACGTGGCCGTAGTCATAGCCTGCCAATCCGCCTCAGTCTTGCAGAGCCGTTGCCCTTCGGTAGTCTGGAGGTATGCCCAGGCTTCGGGGTAGCGCGTCGCGGCATCAGCCAACAAACCGCCCTGGCAAGCCTGGAAACCTGGCTTCAGCGTAGGATGCCGAAAGTAATAAAATTCGCAGAGATCGTACTTGCTGCCGAGATTCATAATATCCGCTGCCTCTACAGGAGCGGATATTTGCGCCCGGCCATCGGCGTCGCGCAACACCGCCGTGCCGGGCAGAGACTCCACCGCCGACATTGTAAGGCCGGGTTCGTCCGCGCTGGCCTCGGGGATTACTTTTGGGATTGCCTCCAGAAGCTGATTCAGTTGCTCATTGGTGGGCGTGAGGCCCGCGGCCTGGATTACGTTTACAATTTCCCGCTGGGGGTATTCCACAGCCTGGGCGTTAACCGGAGAGCCTTTCAGCAGGCCGGGAATGCCGTTAACGTAAGGGGCGTCGGGGTTCTGGGAACCCGGAGGCGCGTTGTATTTCATGATTACACCTCTCTGTACTCAAAGGTTAGCAGGATATGCGCCTCTTTCTCCCGGCGTATGACGCATTCCAGGGCTTCCGCCCCGCGCCAGTCCAAAAGAGGCTCCGGACAGAGGCTTTCGGCGCAGCGGAACAAAATAAGGCGGTCGCCATGCACTATAACGTTAAGCCAATATCTGATTTCCTCCGGTCCGCAGCGGCCGATGGGGTAGCCCTCGTCCTGCTCCCAGCGCTCCAGGCTCATGCCGGACTCCTCAGTCCAGCCTCCCTGTGGGTCGCCGCACTCGTGCCAGGCGCAGATAAAGGGCCAATGTTCCTCTATGGTCACGCTGTAGCCCAGAGTTTCCGCGTTTTCGTACAACGAGGCCATGTCCTGCCTGCCGGTATCGCGCAGCTTTGCCAGCACGGCTTCCTTGCGCTCTTGAAAGGAGGAGCCGGCGGGCAGGCACTTGTCCGGCAGGTCGAGCACACGCTCCCAATCCTCCAGAGCGCCCAAAGTGGCTCCCGGATTGACTTCGTCGGGCAGCAAGCGGGCGACCAGATCCACCCTGGCCAACTCCTCGGCGGAAGCGCCCAGAACCCTGGTGAGATTGGCGCCCGGCGCGCGTGTCCAGGCCAGGCCAAGGGGCAGCAAAGACTGGAGCAGGGCAATGTAATCCCTGGCCACGCGCATCGGAAGTTCGGTCCGGCGTTTGCTCATAACTGTGTCTCGTTGTCCGTATCCGTGAAAATCACTTCATGCAGCACGGGAAGGTAACCTCCCGGAACTTCAATGTTGCCTGCCGGCTCGAAGAGGGTGTGATCCACTTCCCCGGGAGCCAAACTTATGGCCTCGTCGATGTGCGAGCGGTAAAGGACGGTATCCGGCAGCCCCTCGCGCGTTATGAGATCGGCGAGTTCCGCGCGCACGGCCGCGCGTACGGCATCAGTATCCGGCGTGACCGAGAGGCGGATGACAATGGGAAGAGACTCCGGGGCGAAAGCCAGCCATTCCTTTACCGACGCCGGGCGCAGGGGATCGATGTGCGCCTGCACCCTGGCCACCATTTCCGGAGAAGGTATCGGGCCTTCGGGCGCGTTATCAGTGACGAAAGCCAGACTCACCGTGCCGATGCCCAGGCCCAGGGGGTAGCACCAGGCGCGGGTGACGCCCGGAACCTCCAAGGCCCACGCTTCATAGTCCGATTTGGAGCCTCCGCGCGGGGGGTTGCGTAAGCGGGCGAGGAAGCGGTCGCGCAGACTTTCGTCTGTTTCTTCATCCGCGCCACCGGTCAGCCCATCGGCGCCGGCGGCACCGGAGGAGACGATGCCGACTATAGGGGCGATGAGAGACAGAGGAGCGTTGGCAGGCAGATTCCCGGCCGCTCCAGCTTCCAGGGCCGTAACGGCCAAGTTCACGGTTCCGGCGGCAATCTCCCCGTCGGAATCGGTCGCATAACGATTTTCCGTGGCTTGGTGGAGGAGGATGGTACCGGAGGGGATCACAGCCCCGTCCGCGCCGGAAAACGTCACCATGCCCGCGGCCAGGGATGCCGACTTGCGAAATATGCCCCAGATCCTTGACCAGCGTTCCAGATAGACACTCTCGGCCGTATCCACAAAAACCTGCTGAAAAAGCCAGGCCAGCATGCCGTGCATGTGGTGACAAGCCCCGGCCCAGACTTTGGAGAGCACGGCGATGACGGAACGCGGGAGAGGAGCTCCGCCGTCCAGCAGGCGGCCGGAAAAATCGCCGGAAATGCGCTCGAAAAGTTGTTTCAAGGTAGGACGATCCCAAGGCATGCTATACCCCCGGAGCCTGGATTTTCAGCGTCTGCGCATTAATGTAATCATAAAAAAAATTCCATTCCCGCGTTCTTTCGCCCGTGCCCGGCAGAGGCAGCGCCCGGACGTCAAGGCCCAGATGTCCGGGGCCTACGCGCGAGGCCTCCACGCGCAGCTCACCCACATGTCTGTCGCGGACAAGCCATTGCAGGGCCTCCTCCGCGTATTCCCTGGCCCGGTCCACCACCACGGGCATGTCCTTTTCCCGCGCCAGGAGCCAGAGGCGTGAGCCTATAGGATCCCGCCTGCCCTCCTCCGGAATACAGTCTCCCCACCAGCCGCGCTGGTCAGAGGGCACGCCCACGCGCTCATCGGGCAGGGGGTCGTCGTCCCTGGCCCGGCGGTCAGTAAATAAGGATATGATCACAGCGGTGAGCAGGCCGTCATCGCCTTCCAGATCTCTGTTGACGCCATCACCCGCCAAAGTCAGGTCGAAATCGAAACGCTCGGAATTAAAAGACAGAGACAGATCAGGCATGTGGAGCCTCCACCGCACCGCCTCCGTTGCCGATGCTGACAGTGGCGCTGCCCTGGGCCACGCTCGCCCCGTTGCTTACAGGGTCGCCGACTCTGGCGGCTGGCCTGCCGTTGATGAATACATGCGGCGCGCCCGCGGCTACGGCGCTGCCGTCGGCAAAATGGTCACCGACACGCAGGGCGGCCTTGCCGTTAATCAGCACATTGTTCGACCCTTCCACCGCCGGGCTGGGGGGATTGTCCCCCGCGCCGCCGTGCATAGCTCCTTTAAAAGATGCCTCGTACATATTAATCCTCGTTCAGGCTGATTTGCGGCGCGTTCACGGTTATGGGCCCGGCGCTCTGAATTGAAGAGGCTCCGCCCCCTGGCCCGGGCAGGAGCATAACGCTCCCGGCCAGAATGATACTCGGGGCGGACAACTTGACGGAGGCGGCCGCTATAAGCTCTATGTCCGTTCCGGCTGTGAGAGCGGCCTTGGCTCCGGCCTGGGCTGTAAGGTTTTGTCCGGCATTGGCCGCGATATTACCGGCCGCCTGCGCGGAAATATCGCCTCCGGCCCGGGCTGTGATGTTTTTTTCAGCCAGGACATCGGCGTAATGGGTCTTGACCTCTATTCTGTTGCCCCGTTTAAGAGTGATAGCGTCGCCCTCGTCGGTATAGATACAGACCTCGCCCTGCCGCAGGCCCGTTACCCGGAAACGCCGGTCATCCACGGCCAGGATCACCGGATGCTCGCGCGCCGCGCCCACAAAAACCGCGAAAGCCTCAGCCCCGTTCAGGGGGTGCGAGGTAAATCCATATTGTTGGGCGCGTTCCGCTTCGTCGATGAGTTCGCCGTCCAGGAGCCGGATCTGGTTGGTCTGCATTTTCGGGCTGTCCAGCACCAGGGATACCTCTCCCCGTGCCACGATATTGCGCATTTTACGCGCGTGATGCTCAAAGAGGCGGCGTATATAGCGCAGGATTTCCGTATTCACCTCGCCCCCTCCCTGATTTCTTCCTGCCGCCGGGCGGCGTCCTCCGCAAAGCGGGTCTGCAGGTCCTTTTCGGACTCAATGGGCGAGCTACTGGCGGAGGTGGCTGCTTCTTTTGGTTCCGGGCTGAAGGCGGCCGGGTCTTTAAGTTCCAGGACAGTGACGCTGCCGGAGCCCGTATCCCTGCGGAAGGTGACTTTACTTGTCATCAGCCGCTGCCGGAGGCGCAAAAAGGGTATATCCACGCCGGTGAGGGCATTGAGCCGCCAGAGCGGGCCATTCGGGCCCTGCCGGAAGCCTTGCGCCGTGACGGAGACAGTTACGGAGCGGGCCGCGCGCACGGCGCGCTCCCAGGCCGCGCGCTGCCCGGCGGCGGCTGAATCCACGTTGCTCTCGGCCCGCAGGATGAGCGGGCGGTAGCGGGTCACGGCGCTGTCCCTCGCCTCGGCATGCACGGCGCAGGCGGCCAGGCCATAGACCTCGTCGTTGCCCGGCTGCTGGCCTTGCGCCAGATAAACTGAAAAACGGTCGGTCAGGTCGAAGTCCGCCGAGGCGGAGAGGATATTTTCGCCCTGAACCAGGGCGATGCTGTTTTCCCTCGCCCCGATTTTAAGCAGCACAAGGCCCCCGGCGCCGTCCGGGCAGGCCAGGAGCTCACGCTGTTTCAAGACGCGATCTAAAGCCTCAAAGGCGGTCTCGCCCTGCTCCAGCTTGAAATTGGGTAAGGGGGCGCCGACGTCGCCCTCGGCGCTGACGCTCACGCCGAATGGCCGGGCCAGAATGCCCGCGAGCTGCAGGGCGTTCTGGCCCAGCCATTGCCCTGGGCTGTGCAGGGCGGAGCAGTCCACCAGATCGGCGCTTTTATCGCGTCCGGAGATAGTGAGGCCGTGCGCCTGAGCGGAAAAAGAGGGCGAGGACTTGTCGATGTAACCTTTGATCACCGGCTCATCGCCTATAAGCAGCTCGCACTCCATGCCGGCGGCTATGGGCAAGGCTTGCGCTCCGTCCGTCCAGCGATCCGCCAGGGCGACGGAAAAAGCCCCGGCTATGGCGTCCATCTGGCGGGTAACTTCCGCGCTTTTCCAGTAAGACCAATCCACGCCGTCAAGGCGCAAAGTGACTGATTCCTTTTCGAGGCTCATGCCGTAAGCGCCTCCAGAGGCTCCACCGGCACGAAACCGGGATGGATAACGCTGTTTCTGGCCACGAGATCGGGCTCAAGCCTGATGTCGCCGGAAAGACGGTAACAGAGGACCAGAGAGGGGAGCACGGCCGCGGGGGTATAGCTGACCACATCGGGCGCGGAACGCGCGGCCTCGGCCAACGCGGCCAGGGTGGAGGCCCGCATGGCCGTGAAAGAGGCGTACAGATCATTTTCCTTTTCCTCTCCTTCTTCATATCCGTCAGCCAGAACCAAATCCAGGGCATCCGTGAAGCCTTCGCGCAAACCCCGAGCCTGAGCGCGGGACTCGGGAGTGGCCAGGGTCATGGCCCTGGCGGATTCCACCATGGCGATGCGCCGGGTGAAAGAATACACGGCCGCCGCATTGGCGGCGACACGGGCGCGGGTGGAGCCGGGATTGGCGGGCGTGGGCGTGGGCGCATTCAAAGAGGCCACAGCCTGCCAGTCGGCGGCAAGCCCCGCTTCGTTTTTGCCGGCGGCCGTGCCCAAGGCCTGGAAACCGCTCCAAAGTTTCCGCCCCACGGAAAGCAAGGGGAAAAAATCGTAGCCGGAAGCCGCGCCCAGGAGTCCGATCATCTGACTGACATCTCCGCCCAGAGCGGCCTGAACACGCGTGAAAACGGAGAGCACGGAGTTGTAGGCCTGCTCGACCACATAGAAGGTTTCTCCGGCTATTTTAAAAGCGGCGTCAAACGCTGAACAGGCGAGCAGCCCGGCCCGCCCGGCTTTGTCCAAGGCGCTGATATGCGCGTTGACCACGGCGGCCGGGCTGGAAGGCCGGGAGTAGAGCGCGAAAGACAGGGTAAACACGGCCATGCCGCCGTCCTGGGCGCTATGTTTGACCTTGTAGGGGGCAAACTGCGAAACCGTAATCTCCCCGTACCAGGGATGCGCCAGAGTGCCGGGCCCCGGCTCGGAGAGGGCTCGTTCTAGGGCATCGCGCCTCTCCATGTAATCAGAGCCCAAAACAAAAGCCTGCACCGTGAAACGGGTGGCAACCGCGCCGAGGTCTTCAACGTAAACCTCTTCGCGCTGAGGGAATTCGTGCAGCACAGTACGGCGGCCGGACTCCTTGTCATCTCCGCTCACCCCGAAGGATACCCCCCGGAAGGAGGCCGGACGCATCCTTTCACGCCAGGACATATTTCAGGCTCCGTTCAGTAGGCATAGGCTTCCCAACCTACCTGCATTGAGGTTCCGCCGTCCCCCTCCATTGTTGCGCTGGTTCCGGGCGGGGTCTCGATTTTAAGCCTGACCTCGTTACGCTCCACATGCTCCGAGCGGCTTTCGGAAACAGCCCGCGCGTCCGCTCCCATGTTCAACGGCGCGCCGTAACCTGAGCCCTGCCAGCCGCCGGAATCGTCAGCCGGAAGCGAGGGCGCTTCCTCGTCGCCGAAGCTGAAAAAGTTTTTGATCTTGCCCCAACCGTCCATAAGCCACTTGATCTTGCCTCCGAACCAGTTCACGAGGGACTGCCAGGCGGCGGATATGCCCGCGCCCAGGGAATCAATGATCCTGGCTCCGTACTCCATGAGGTCAATGCCCGTGAAATAGGCGATAAGCTCGTTCATGCCCTTGAGAATCAGGCGTAGCGGGTTAAAATCCCACAAAAACTTGACTATGCCCTCCAGCCAGTTGCTGGAGAAGGCGTCCTTGACGCCCTGCCACAAGTCCTGGAAGTAGGCCACAATCCCGTCCCAATTTTTGTAAATGGCGTAGACGGCCGCGCCTATGGCCGCGATGCCGGCGATGAACCAGCCCACGGGCGTGCTCAGGATGGCGAGGCCCACTTTGACGAAGCCGGCGGCCAGCCCTCCCAGGGCGCTGAGCAGACCGGGCAGCAGGGGCAGCAGGACGCTGCCCAGCCTCAAGGCCACGCCGCCCACAGAGAAAGCCAACTTTACCAGGGAAAAGACAAGTTTGTGCATAATCACCGCGCCTAGCAAAATGGCGGTGTTTTTCAGGCCGCCCAGAAGACCGACTAAATTCTGTATCCCCGCGAAAAACCCCTTCAAAGTCCCGAGGCCCGACTCCATACCCCGCCAGATGGCGTCGATATCCAGACCGGCCACCCAGTCCGCGAAGCCGGTGCCTATTACCTCGCGCTGTCCGGCGGCCCAGGCGGTGAATTTGTCCACCAGCGCGCTCAGGGGCGGCAGCAGCACACGTCCGAAGGTGTAGCCCAGCCCCTTGACGGCGGCCAATCCCCTGCTGAGAGAGTCGTTAAAGGCCTCGGATGCCGCGCCGTCCTCCTCTGAAAACACCAGTCCCAGCTTGTGCGCCTCCTGCCGCATATCCAGAAGACCTTCCCTGCCGGCGGACAAGAGAGGAATAAAGGCCCGGGCGTCTCTATCACCCAGGAGATCGCCCAGAAGGTTGACGGCTTTGGCCCCCTGCCCGGCTTCCCGCAGGGCCTTGACCTTGTCGGCCAGCTCCAGAAAGAGGGAATCGGCGGATTTCACCTCGCCGTTCATGGTCTTGGGGTCTATGCCCAGGGCGGCAAAAGCGCCGGCTTTCGCCTTGTCTCCCTGAAAAGCCTTTCCAGCAGCGTCCCGCAAGCCGCCGAAGCCCTTGATGAGCTGCTCCTGGGAGAGATCGGCCAGATTGGCCGCGTGGGCATACTCCTGCCAGATTTCCAGGCCCACTCCGGCCCGCTGGGCGCTTTTTACGGCAGCGTCCCCGGCGTCGGCGGTGTTCTTGGCCAGAGCGAAAAGGCCGCCCGCGGCTCCACCCATGACCAGACTCAGCTTGCCGGCCAAACCCATGGCGCCGCCCAGCAAGGATTGGAAATCTTTGGCCGAAGCCCGCGCTCCCAGAAACACCCCTTTCATGGCGCTTCCCACTTTATCCATCCCGGAGGCACGGCTGAGGCCGCGAAAATCCTCACTCAGACGTTTTACCGAGGCGCGCGCCCGGTCAACTCTGTCGTTGAAACCCTTAAACGCGCCGGAAAATTTATCCCGCGCGCCGATGACCAGGGTGAATCCCGTTTTTTTTCCAGATGAATCCGCCATAATTCTTGACTTCCCGCATACGGGGCTTATAAAAAAATCATGAAAACCATCATCAGCGCCGTTAACTCCCTTATTTTCGGAGTATTGCTGCTGGCCGCCTTTCTTCTCTCTTTCGGCGCGCCCAGGCCGGAAGTGGACGCCGAACCGTCAATGCCTCTGCGGGCTCTGGCCTGGCTGCTGCGCACATTCGCGGAAATCGTGGGGGCCGCCCTGGGTCTGCTCCGAGATCTGCTGCAGTGGATTTTGGGCTAACCAGGCTTTTTCAAATCTTTCAGCCTGTTACCCCAAAAACGCAAATCTTCAGCCGTAAGGTTCAGCAATGATTCCGGCGGCCAATGGAACACCCAGGCCAACAGAGCTACCCCTTCCCGCCAATCGGCGGGGAATCGCCGAAAAAACCGCCCACCACTCCGGCCACTTCCATGTAATCCGAAATTTTCAGAGTCTTCAGCACCGGCGTGGGCACTCCGGTTATGCGGGAAGCGATCTCGCAGATATTGTCATGCGTGATATCGCCCACTGAAACCCCGCGCAGGTCTCCGGCCACCATTTCCCGGCCGAAAACCAGCTCGCGGATTTCTTCCTGCCCGTGCATAACAGGGCTTTTCAAAGTAATTTTTACGGGTTCAAACATAATTCTCCCCTATACGCTTTCCGTGGCCGGGGAACGGGATTCCCATCTGACGGCGATTTCCCCTTCCTCGGTGGTGACCGTGCCCTCGCCCGCAAACCAGGCGTTGGCCAGGACTATGGTTTTGCCGTTGACCAGCTCCAGGGTCACGGTGACGTTGTCCTGCGTGGCCAGGGCCTCCAGATCCAGATCCCCCCGGTCGGTTATGGCCCCCTCAATGTAGGGGATTTGCGGCGTCTCTTTGTAGCCGTGGATGCCGTCCGCGCCCACGATGCCGTCTCTTTTGTCCCGGCCGAGGTTGTAGCTGAAGCTTCCCTTGGCGTCGTGCAGGGCGCCGTCGATTTTTAGATAGACGCGCCCGGCGCGCCTGTTGTTTGTCCCAGGCATGTCGCACCTCCTAGACTATGTGCCGGAAGAGAGTTCCGGCGACTTCAAACTGGTTCATCAAATCCGGCCGCAGCAGCCAGTCCAGGCGGTTCTCGTTCCTGGCGTTGCGCTCGCAGAGGAGGTCACGCTTGAACTGGTCCGAGCCTTCCACCAGCCCCATGGGCAGCCAGACGTCCGTGAAGCGGGCTATGGCCTCGGCCTTGCCCAGCTTGGGGGTCATGACGGGCTGCGAGGGATCGTAGCAGGCGGCGTCCGTGTCCCCGGCCAGCTTGTGCCGGGGGTACTTGAGCTTGAGGTAATTGTTCCAGTCATAGCGCAGATAGGAGAGCGTGAGCGGGCTGTTGAGGCTCAGGAAAGCTTTGTCCTCGGCTCCCAGGGGGTTGAGGCGGTAGGTGGTGATCAGCTTCTGGAAGCGCACTGTGCCGTCCGGAGCCACATATCTTGTGGACAAGCCCTCGAAAAGCCCCTGGTTTTTTTCCGGGAAACCCGGCCAGACGTCCTCTCTGGCCGGAGCCAGCACTCCCGGAATGAGCAGGGTGTTGAAGCCGCGCGCCGGATCATTGTTGCCGTAGTAAGCGATGACTCCCACGCTGGCCGCGCAGTCCTCCCAGGGAGAAGTGGGGCTGCCCTCGGAGGGGAGCACGGTCAGATGCTTGTCGTTGCGGGCTCCGGAGAAAGTGCTGACCTGGCCGAAGCTGCCGCGCCTGACCACCACTGCCTGGCCGTCGATCTGGCGCAGCGGCCCCCAGCGGTCATCCAGCTCGTCACGCAATACGGCCAGGGAGGCGGCGTCCGTCCAGGGCCAGGCGATGACGTGGAACTGCTCGTCGCCCATGGCCGCGATGATCGGAGCGGCGTCCGGATTGCCCGCTCCTCCGGCCATGGGCGTGATGGCTATCTGGATACCGCCGGGCCTGGGCTCGTCGTAGTAGGAGAGGCGCAGGTCAATGTCATTGCCGCACTCCCCTTTGTGCTTGGCGGTCAGGGTGACCTGCCCGGAGGAATGCGCGGCGCTGACCGGGAGATCCGCATCCGCGTTGACGGCCGTGGCCAGAGCCGTGGCTATGTCCGCCGCCGCCGCTCCGTAAGGCGCGGCGGCCTTGACCAGCTTGCCCCCGATGTAGAGGCAGACCGGGGCGGCCGCGCTCACCGCGCCGCTAAAGGTTACCGCCCCGGCGGCGGCCTCTCCGGCGGCGTCGTCATTGACGCCCATGGCCAGCATTTTGGTCACGGAATTGGCGTTGAGATAGGCCGCGCACATGACGGCCAGCATGGATCCCCGGCCGAAAAGCTCATTGGCCTGGGAGGCGGACATGGGGCGTTGCAGGGTATGCGCCGGAGCCGAGCCGGAGGGCAGACGCTGCCCCGCCAGAAGGACGGTATAGGGCATGAGCGCGGGGTCGTCGGAGGCCCCGCTGGGGTCGAATTCCGCATACGCAAAAGGCAGGCGCACCGTATCCGACAAAGACGGGAAAGATATGGACATGGGTTACTCCTTGCTTCAGCCGTTGCCGCGCAAGCGGCTTACGGATGAAGACAGCAATTAGTTTTTAGCCGCATCAGTCACGCCCGCCGGAGCGGACAAAGCCGACGGAGTCCGCGCGGCAGCGCCTTGAGCGACAAGGGCGGGCGCAGGCGGCTCTGCCGCCGAAGCATCAGTCACGCCCGCCGGAGCGGACAAAATGACATCGCCGTCTTTAAGGCGGCGCAGCCAGAAGCCCGAGCGGGGCATGAGAGCGCCGCTTTCCGGCAGGTAGTCGCCGCTTTTCGGATCCGCCATGCGTATGCCTTGGGCGGGCTTGATAAAAAATGTCTCGGGATGGGGCATGGTTAACTCCTTTTATTCATTTTCCGGAGGCTCAAATTCCATCCGGCTTTCCATGTCGATTTTACCGTCGTGCGGCTCCACGTCCCAGCCCGCCATGGCCAGGAGAAAATCCGGCAGGGGGCCGGCCCCGGCCAGGGCGTCATATTCCAGATCATAGGACAGGACGGCCACGCCTATCTGGCGGTCGCCTTCCACAGCTATGCCGATATCCGTGCCGGTCAGCTTGAGGGTCAGCAGGGTATCCACCGGCCAGAGCAGGCGGCCGTCGCGCCGGATTTTTTCCATGGGCGGCAGGCCCGCGGCCGCGCGCATCTCATTGATGATGGCGCCCATAGCCTCGCCGATGGCGTCCAGGCAGAGCGCCCGCTCCACGGCCAGGCAGAGTCTGTCCAGGGTATCGTCCACGGCCTCGCTCATTCCGGCCAAAATCTCCACCGCCAGATCGATGCGCCGCTCGCGCGGATCCGGCGAGACGTCGGAATCCAGGGCCTGCTCGGAGAGAGTATAGACGCCGGCGGCGGGCAGCTCGTCCTGCAGCCAGTGTTCCTCCCGGTTCGGGTAGACGCGCTCGCCCAGCAGCGCGGCGACGGCCGGATGCTCCTTAAGAGTACGGACCACGGCATGCCGGATCAGGGCGCGGGGATGCGGGGGGACGAACTCAGGCATCATTTTTCTCCAGCAGTTTAACTGCAAGCAGGCCGTAGCCGTCTTCCAGCGGTTGCTGCACGCGGTAGGACTTGCCGCGCGCCAGAAAAGAGTCGCGCCGGGAAAGCGGCCTGCCAAGGATGGATTGCACCAGACTCATCTGGATGTGCAGCCTGGGGGCCGTGCTTACCACAGGGGCATGGGAGGAATCCGGCGTCACGTCCAGGCCGGGAGCCTCATAAAGCGCGCGCAGCGCATGGGCGTTGCCCTCGCCGTCAATCAATGTCACCTCTTCGGCCGGGCCAAGAACATCTTCCAGCGCCAGAGATGTGTCGGCATCGAGCAGATCCTGGAATGGGGTCGGGGTCATTTCTGTCCCGCCTTGCCGTTCCGGCCATGGCCGGATGTCTGATTCTCCAGCGCCCAGGCCACTTCATGCTTCAGCCGTTCCCGGAATTTGGCCGCCGCCCGCTCTCTGAGCTGTTCAGCAATTCCCGGACGATGGAAGTACGCCAGAAACGAAGGTCCCCAGAGCATAATGGGATGCTCCGCTTCCTCTGTGCGGGCCATGATGACCCCCTTGGCGATCCAGACGGCCGCGCGGCCCGCTTTTTTTGTGGCCAGGATTTTATGCGTTCCGCCGGGTTGTATGTTTCCGGCTCTGGATGTTTTGAGGACGCGCACGGAAACGCCGTGCTTGTTCCGCCTGCCTCCGAAGCGGATCAATGACAATGAGGCGCGGCCCTCAAATTCCAGGCTGCCCTGCATGATTTTTTTGGCCGTGGCCTTTTTCAGTTTCATGACAGCCGCCACATCGGCGCGCTTGACGTTATAAGCCGCGCGGATATCTTTGATGACCAGGGTTTGCATGTGGGCCAGCGCGCGGTTGATCGCCCTGGCCGTGGCAATGGTGACCCGGGTGGAGTACCCGCGGCCGCCACCATCAGAAAAGTATCCGGCCATTTCCTGCGCCTCGAAAGCATTAATCTCTATCTTCAGCGGAGTTACGCCAGCCATCAATCTCCTCCCTCGTCGCCGGAAACGTCATTGGCCCGGGTATAGACGCCGAAAATCCGGCGGGCGTAAATGTCGAAAATCTTCTGGCCGGAGCTCCCCGCCAGAGCGGCGACCAGAATCTGCGTCTCCTGCGACGGAGACTGAATAAACAAGGAAAGACCCAGAGCCGCCACCCCGGCGCCGATAAAGCCCACGGCGGCGACATAAACGCACAGTCCCAGCCGTCTGGCCCAGGTAGGGGCCCGCAAAATCGTCCTGAAATTAATGGTCATAGCTACAAATCCTCCTACCATAGCAATGGGGATTAGCCTGTGCAGAACCTCCCAGTAGATGGAGGCGTCGCGCAACGCATATTCCACTTCCGCCTCAATCGCCATCGTCGCCGGCCTCGCATATTTCCCGGATGGCCCTTATCCGCGCCAGAGCCTCATTCAGAGCCGCCTCCAGCGTCCTGGCGTAATCCAAGAGATCCCCGTTGGTCTTCCCCCGCCACTCCGGCGCCGGAATCGGACGGAGCAGAACCGCCGGTATTTTCTCCCGGATGACTTGCGGCACGGGCACCATTTCCGTCCTGGCCGAGCACCCCGTGTACAAAATCAGGCACAAGGCCATCAAGCCACAAAGCAACAGCTTCGTCAGAGCGGCGCAAATCCCGGATCTCCCGTCTGCTTTCCTCCAGGCTCTTTTCCGTCCTGTTTCTTTCATTGATCCATTCCTCCAGGGCGGCGTCCGCCCTTTGCGCCGCTGCCCTCATTTCCCGCAAGGCCGTCTCTCCCGCGCTTACGGCCCCCTGGAGGACAACGACATTGCGTTCCAGAACGGCCTTGTCCTCCCTCAACCCGGCGTTGATCCAGAAGAGGACGCCTATAACGACAGCCAGGGCAATGCCGGCTATGCCGGCGGCGGCCAGGCCCCAGCCCTCCGTCATGCCTTTTTCTCCGCCTGGCGCAGGAGCATAGCCTCGGCCTTGCGTCTGGCCAGATATTGCCGGTGGGGCGGGCTCCAGCCCGAGGGATCTTCCAGGAGATCCGCCGCGGCCGCGTATTCTCCCCGCCGCAGGGCTTCGAAAGCCGCGCCCAGAGCCGGGGAAGCCCTGCGCCACGGGCTCCCGAACTGATAATGCAGAGATACGGCCACAGCCTGAACATCCCCGGGCGCGGTCTCAAAACCGGCCCGCCCGAACAGCTCGGCGGTTTCGTCGATATATTTCGCGTGTACGGCGGCATCCGTCCTTTCCACTTCTTCGGGCGTGAGCGTGAGCGGGGATTGGGCGAGCATGTTCCGCGCTTCCTCTTGCCGCGCCCCGAGGTAGGGCCGGAAACGGTCGATCAGCGCCGCCGGAAGGCCCATGCCTTCCAGGGAGGCGACGGTCTGCTGCCCGAGATCCAGCCCGGTGGCAACGGTGACCCCGGAAGAGCCCAGGGGCTTGCCGGAGGCGTCAGCCGGCACATAACCCGCGGACACTCTTCTGCCCTCGAAACGCTCCAGGACGGAGCGGATATAGTCGGTACGCACAGGCATGGCTTATAACCTATTCGGATTCCGAGACCGGGACCGAGCCGAAGTTGATGCGCACGGCCACCGTGGCGTCAGGAGCGGCTGCCGCCTCCCAGGCCGAGCCGACAAAGCCCGTCCCGTCCTCCGGCTTCGTGGCCGTAACCGCCGTACCAGTCCAGTAAAGGGGCACTCCCTGGATAATGGCCTCGTTTCCCTTAGGCAGGGCGTAGACGCCCTCCACCTCGCAGGCTCCCGTCGCTCCGGCGGGAATATCCGTGGAGGCCACGGCCACAAAACCGCTTAAAACGATGAGATCTCCGCCCTTTACGTCGGTTTGGGCGGTGTAGTCGATGCACCGCCCGGCGCGCACGGAATTTTGCATGATTTTTCTCCTTTTATATTTCGGCTTGGGCCGTGGCCTTGGCCAGGGTCACCCAGCGCATGGCCTTGGCGCCCACGTCCATGCGCACCTTGGTTTCCACGCCGTCCGTATCAAAGTTGATTTGCTCCTCAATGTAGGGAGCTTCCACTCCACCCAGGAAAAAGACCACCACCGTGCCCCGCTGGGCGGCCAGATACCAGTCCGTGGGGCTGGCTTCGTCCAGGCGGCGGTCGTAGACGCGTTTGAAATAGTTGCCGCCGTAAGGGTTGTTGATGAAGGGCTGCTCCCCGCTGCCTATGACCGCCCCGCCCTGGAGCTGGGTGTTGAAGAACTGCTCCGAGGCCACTTCCAGAGCCACGGGAGCGAGGTAGAAGCGGGGCTGGACAGTGATGGTTTTGCCGAAACTGTCTTTTTGCAGCTTCATGCCCGTGACTACGGCCCCGAGATTTGCGACTGTGGGCGCGCCGCCCGAGCCGGGATAGAGATTATGGTGATCCACGCCGAACAGGGGCTTGCCGTCGCCCATGGCCGGAGCCTGGAGCAGGGCGGCATAGGCCACGTCCCCCACCATTTCCGCCGTCTGTTCGCCGTACATGCGCGGCAGGGCGGTAAAGGCGTTGAGATCGTCGTTGATGAGAGCCTGGCGGGAGATGATCATCTTGCGGCCATATTCCCGGATGACGTATTCCTCGGCGTTTTCCGCCAGTTTCCCCTCGGTGTATTCCCCGTACTCCGGCTTGAGTATGGGCTTGACCTCGCCTTCCAGACCGATGGCCGTGGATTTTTTGAAATCCACGGCGATGCCGGTGGAGGCCCAATCCCTCCAGGTTTCCTGGGCCGCCTCAAAGGCTTCCATCAGGCTGCGCCGGGAAGTCTCCACCAGGAGCAGGGGCAGATCCGTGGTCGTCAGAGCCCGGCTGACTATAGCGCGAGTATCCTCCGGAACTCTCTGCCCGGAGCGGATGAGGCACTCCCTGGCCAGCATGCTCAGAGGGAGAGCCCGCAACTCGGAGCTTCCCGGGGCCGCCTCCCGCAGAGAGCGCTGTCCGGGAGTCTCGGCTCTGAAGGCGGCGCTTCCCGGCTCATGCTTCCAGAGGGGCAGATTGCAGCGCAAGAGTAACGTATCCGCCAAAGCGGCCCGGAATTTTTCCCGTTCCGTCTCGCCCATGCTCACCTGGAACCCCGGGCCGGAAGTTTTTCTTTGTCCGATCATGTCCAGCACCTGCGCTCTGGCGGTGTCGATGGAGACGCCGCCGCTTACGAATTTTTCCTCCATTTCTTTGGGAATGGAGAATTGCCCGGAAAGATTGCGGATGGCCAGGATACGCTGCCGCTCCGCCAGCGCCGGATCCTCCGCGCGAATCCCCGGAGCCGGGGCGGCGCGCCCGCCGGCGCGGCTCTTCTCCTTTTCTTCTTCCGAAGACGCCCGGGCCGCGTCCTCATCCTCTTCCCCGGCGGCGGCTTCCGCCTCCTCCACCAGGGCCTTGAGTTCCTCATCCGTGACCTCTTCCGTATCCTCTTTGGGCTCCTCATCCCCGGCCCGCAGGCCCAGGGCTTTGCGCAGACGGGCCAGCAGCCCGGCGCGGGTTTCTTTTTTGGGCATAGTCATCTCCTTTTTTTGCCGCCCGGCGGCTGGCGCGGGCGTATTCTCGTATGCGCCGCCCGATGCGGCGCGGATTTTGGCGTTGGGGTCGGCCCCGACGGGGCAGAGGGAAAGCTCGCGCAAGGCCCATTCCGTAGCCACGCGCAGGGGGCCGCTGTAGGTCTTGCCCTCCACCACGGCGGTCTTGCCTTTTTCCACCCAGATATGGGCGTTGACCTCGTAACCAATGGACACGTCGGTGACGTGCCCCTCGGCCACCTTCCGGAACGGCTTCTCGCCGTCCTCGGTGCCGGAAAATACGGCCGTGCCGACAAGCTCCGGGCCCGAAGCTCCCTCGGCTATGCGCATGCCCCGGAAGGAGCCGATAATGTCATGCACGGAAAAGCGGCTGTGGCTGTCCAGCAGGGGCACGGATCCGGAGGCGAGCAGACGGCAGCCGCTCATGAGCAGCACTTCGTTCACCGGCTGCCAGCGCTCCCAGTCCATGACCAGGGCAGGCACTTCCGTGGAGGCCACCACTTCCACGCTGCGGGCGTTCTCGTCCAGGGTGAGGGGCCTGCCGGCGGCGTCCAGACGCAGGGCCAGGGCGCGGGAGGCCAGGCGGGCGGCGGCCGTATCCGGTATTTCCGGCGTGCGTGGCAACGGCTGAAGCCTAGTATTCCGGCTGTTCGTTTTCGCCATCTTCGTTCTCCTCTTCTTCAAGGGTTTCCACCGCTCCCAGCTTGGCCGGGTTATGGGCCAGGGCCGTGGAAACGCCCCCGGTGGAGGCGTCCAGGCCGTAACTTGCGCACAGGTCTTTCCAGGCCGCCCGCTGGGCCACCACTTCCTCCGGGTCGTAGCCCTGGCCCAGAATGACCATCTGCGGGCTTTTGATGCCACTGGCTATGGCGTCGATATCCGCCTTGCCGTCGCGCAGGGGATCCACCGAAGGCATGCCCGCCGGAATCCACATGGCCTTGCGGTAACGCCCCGGATCCAGCCAGTAGCCGCGCAGGTAGTCCTGGCTCAGAGCCTCATGGTCAAGCCAGCGGTGGAAAACCGGCCGGATGAAATGCGCTTCCAGCCGGAACTGGTGCGGCACGAGGAACATGGAAAAATCATTGCGGCTGGCTTTGGAGGTGGAGTAATTGATGCCGGTGTAATCGCCGGAAAGAATCTCGTAGGGGAGATCCATGGTGATGGCCACCATGCGCAGGATGAAGCGGGTGAAGCGGTCAAAGCTGTCGCCGGGCCGCTGCGCCCCCGGGGCGATCTGTATGTCCTCGCCCTCGCGCAGATATTCGATGACCGCGTTTTCCAGCCAGTCTATATCCTCGCGCTCCGGTTTCCGCGCTCCCTGCCCGACCAGCCGCCCGTCGGGCATGCGGGCGGCCTGATACTGATCCGGGGCCGGGGACTTGACGAAAGCCAGCCACTTGGCGGCCAGCTTGGCCGCGTCGATCTCCGCTCCGGTGTAATCGCCCATGTCCCTGGCCAGCAGGATTGCCGGGGCAAAGGGGGTTACCCCGCGCAGCTGCCCGGGCCGCAGCTGCTGGAAGCCGTGCAGAACGTTTTCCGCCGGTTCGCGCCAGCTTTCCAAAGATTGCCAGACCAGAAAATTCTGAAAATGATAGGCCACCGGCTCTCCGGTATGAATATCATACTCCAGACCCTGAAAGACGCGAGTATCCAGTTCCTGCCCCCGCGTCTGCCAGGCCGAGAGGTTTTCCGACTCGAACATCTGCACGGCCAGCGGGTGGCGTCCCGGCCGCCTGGGAGAAGCGAAGCGGGCTATATACTCTCCGCTCTCGCATTCCTGGCGTTTGGCCAGCTGCTGCAACTCGTAAAAATGCAGTCTGCCCGTTACGTCGGCCTGCTCCATCCAGGCGCGAAAGCGCTCCTCAATGCGGCGGCGCGCGGCTATGTCCGGCTCACCCTCCGGAGTGAGGGCCAGGGATTGAAAGCGCGAACCCCGGCCCACGGTGAAAGCCACAATGCCGTTGACCGCTCGGGCGAAGGGCGGAAAATTGCGCACGAGATCGCGCACCCGGGCGCGCATGGAGGGCGAGGCCTGGGCGATGAGAGCGTTGACGTCCAGCCCGGCCGGGAACCAGGAGCCACTGAGGCGGGAGGAGGAAGAACCGTCATAGCCGCTTCGGCCGGGATTTCCCGCCGGGCCGGACGAAACCGCGCGGCGCGAAGGCCGGCGCCGATGTATGCGCCCGAGAGACAGGGAGCTCATCCCCGCCCCCCTTGCCCGGCATAGATCCGGCCGCGATAGGAGGCGCGCCCCTCTTCCAGATCGGCCTTGGCCTTAACCCAATCCAGAGCCTTTAAAAATTCGGCAAGCCCCCGGTACTGGAAAGTCCGACCCGGCACGGTATAGCCGTTGAAGCGCATAAAGTTGCCGTCCTCCAGAGAGGCGAGCATCTTGTCGTACAGGGTTCTCCAATAGCCGGGTTCAGACATGCAAAGTCCTCACGCATCTTTTGCATGAGGACTAACACAATATTTTTTTATACCGGAACCCCACTACGGGTTTTTACGGCTTTTTAGGGTTTTTTACGGGTTTTTAGGGGAATTTACGGGTTCATCTCTGCATGCCATGCGGTTGATATAATCCCGCGTGGCCACCTGAATAAGACCGGATCTGGTCAGTCCTTTTTCCCTGGCGGCGCGGTCAAGACGGGCGCGCAGATATACCGGCATGGTGATATTGACAGGCACGGCCCTGCTGTCAAGAAAACCAAAATCCACGTCCACCAGCATAAGCACGCCGTCTTTAGCCTCTTCCATCAAGACCACGGTCTCAAAAGGAGATGGCGCCGGCGGTTCCACCTCCTGCCCATCAGCCCAAAGCTCCACCGCTTCCTGAATGTTTCCGGCCAGCTCATCCCATGCATCGGCGGCCGAAAAGACCCCCGGAAAATCGGGCAGGGTCACGCCGTAGGCGCTGTCGCCGTCCTTATGTATAATAGCTATATATCGCATGTCTTTCCCTTACGGGAGGAGGGAAGCCTCCTCCCGGCTAAAATGTGATTTCTGTTTGTTTCTCGATTGCCCGGAGGGTTCCGGAAGGCAAGTCCTTTTTGGGATCAGGCACTATTGTCATCCTCCCGTCCTTGTGCCGCATTTTTACATGTGAACCTTTTCGGCTTACCTCTTCAAAACCCTCTTGCCTCAGCCGCTTCAGCACTTTTTTGCTGTTCATGATTTTTTATACGCATTATGCGTATTGTTGTCAAGAAAAAAATGTACACTATGCGCATTTTTTTAGCCAATACGGCTCAAGCGCCAATCATCAATACGACCTTCGTCGGAAACCCACTGTCCACCGATCTTGGCGGCGGGCAGGCCCTCTTCTTTTATGTACTTGAAGACGGTGCTTTCAGATTTTTCCAGGTAAGCGCAGATGGCCTTCATGCCGTGCAGGGGTCTGAATCTGGCCTTCATGCTTTCAACCCTGCTGGCGCTCGCTCCGGACTCATGTTGATCGGTGGTGGTATAAGGCATGTTTTTCTCCTATCCCCAGCGCCGCGCGGGCTCCGGGCGTTCTCTTTTTTTGGGCGCGGGCATGGGCGCTTCGTTCCGCGCCAGTTCCGCCTGCCTGAGCTGCAGCACATACAGGGGCAAAGACGGCGTCCAGGAAGCGTCGGCGCAGGCCGCCGAAAGCATCAGGCAATCCAGCAGGTGGTTCTGGCCGCCCTTGCGCTCCCAGACCAGCTTGCCGCCCCGGCGCACCTGCCGCTCGCTGGACAGCTGCGCGGCCAGATCCGGGCCGCAACCCGCGTGCAGGCGCAGGGGCTGGCTGCTTTCCGGGTTGAGCAGACGGGAAAAATCTATGGTCTTGAGGCTGCCCGTATCCAGCATATACAGAGGCAGATGCCCGGGGATGGGGCGGCCGGAATGCGGCAGGCGCTCGCGGATGACCCGGCGCACATAGGCGGTCTGGCTGTGGCTGGCCCCCTTGCAGGCGTGGGCCACACCTCCGCCGTGCGCCCGCACCCACATGTAAACCTCTTCCGTGCGCGTGAAAACGCCCTCGGTTTCCGTGCCGCCGGAATCCAGGGCCGCTCGCCAGATGGGCATGACTTCGCCGGAAAACATTTCCGGCGAAGTGGAAGGCATCGCTTCACCCGGCAAAGCTGGGCTGGCTCCGGCGCTTCGCGCCGAGGCGGCCTTTGTCCCCTCCTCGGGACCGCTCCATTCCGGGGCCAGCACCGGATAGTAAGTGTCAAAAATAAGCGTGGCCACATGTTCCCAGGTCTCCAGGCTGCCGTAGTCAATTATGTACGAGGCCAGGCTCGGCATCCAGGCGCGGACAAGATACCAGTAGCCGCGCTTCTGCACGTCGATGCCGCAGGTAAGGGCCACGGCCCCGTGAGGCACGGCCCGGGGCGGCAGCCAGGAGACGCGCAGGGCCAGGAGGCGCTCTTCATCCGTGGCCAGCTCCACCGGGGAATAGGGGAGGCCCAGCTCATCATTGGCAAACTGCATTTTTACAGTGGCGTCATCCGAGGCTTCGGCCAGAATGCGTCTGGCCGCCAGGCTGGAGAGGGATACAGAGCGGGCCAGAACGGCCGGCAGATGGAAACCCGCCGCCCTGGGTTCCTTAATTTCCTCTCCGGGCGGCAACGGCTCGAAGCCGCGCTCCTCGCTGTAACTGTAGGGAGCCCAGCCGCCGCCGCTCACCGCCAGATCCCGCGCGTAATCAGACCACAGATAACCACAGCGCGGACATTTGTAGCGGCCCAGCTTGCGCCGCCTTATGCTCAGAGGATCCTTCCCGCCTTCCTCCACCACCAGATTGCCCAAATCCGGCAAATGCCGCTCCCAGCAGGCCGGGCAGCGCGTCTCGTAGCAATATAGCTGATCCACTCCTCCGGTGAGCGCCCGCCAGATACTGGAACCGATGTCGCCCTTGACCTGCGAGACGCGCATGATTTTGGCCCTCCCCCCCAGGGAGCGGGTGCGGCCCTTGAAGTCTTCCACCGGCTCCCCGGCCCCGGAAGAGCCGTAAAGATCCTCCTCGTCCAGAAAAAGGTCCTGCACTGTGATGGAAGCGCGCTGGGAGGGGCTCTCGGCCGTGGAAAGCCAGATGTGCGTGCCGTTTTTCAGGGCTATGTTGTCATTGAGGACTTTGGCGATCTGCCGGCGCAGAGCCGGGCTGCCCCGCAGCAGAGGCACGAGCTTTTCTTTTTTCACGCGGTCGCGCGTGTCTTTGGTGGGCATGGTCAGCATCTTTGTGCCCGGGCGGTAATCCATGGCCCAGCCCAGGCAGATGTAAAGCAGCAGAGTCTTGCCCGTCTGGGGCGAGCCGCAGACCACCACTTCCTCCACCCCCCGCCGGGCGTACATATCCAGAATGCCGGGCAGGTAAGGTGAGACGTCCATGCGCACAGGGCTCCCGGCGTAAAGGCCGTCCTGCACGATGATGTTCCGGGAAGCCCAGAGCGAGGGAGACAGCGCCTCGCGCCGCGCGAAAAGCTCGCACTCGGGCCGCGTAAAGCGGAAACTCCGCATCAGGCTTCCTCCGCTTCCTCGGCCGCCGTAGCCTCTCCCATTTCTTCCTCCCACACCACGAACTCTCTTTCCCCGGCCCAGGCGTTCATCCAGTCGGCCGTCACCTTCTCCCAATGGGCCACCAGCTCCGGCAGGCGGTTTTCTTCGCCGCCCACAAGATGGATGATGCCCGGGCCGTGCAGGTGGATGAAATTTTCCACCTCTTTTTTGAAAAAGAGAGCGCGGGCCGCCAAATCCCGCTCATGATCCGCGCGGGGCATGAGCAGACCCTGCTCCTTTTCCAGCTTCAGCTTATGTCGGGCCGCCTGATAGGTTTTCAGCTCCGCGTCGGCGGAAAGCCTCCCGGCTGTGGCCTCGGCCATGGCGCGGTTTTCCAGCTGCGCGGCCGGGGCCAGACAAACCGCCGCGTAGCCCAGGAGGGCCGGCTCCTCGAAATGCCCGTCCGCGTTTGTGGGCATGCGCCGCGCCTTCACGTCCCGGTTGAACTGGGACTTGGAAATCTTGAACCCGGCATCACGCAGATAGGCCACGGCATCAAGCTGGGTCTTGTACACGCGGGCCGGAGGCGAGGCCGAGAGTCTGGCGGTTTCCGCCTCCACCGCGTCTTTAGCCTTGTTGAAGGCGTTTATGACTTCAGGGCTGGGGTTGTCTTTCATGCGTTTTTTCACTTCTTCCTTGGCCTTGATCAAAAAGGCCAGATCGGATTCCGCGCTTTTTTCGGCCAGATCCAGCAAGGCATCATTCATGACGCACCTCACAAGCCAGCCGTTCAGCCTCAAGCTCGGCAAAGGTTTTACCGCTGCCGGCCCTCAAGGCTTTTTTGCCGGTCGCCTCCTGCCAGCGCAGAATGATTACATCCACAAAACGCGGATCCAGCTCCATGATCCGGCAGACGCGGCCTGTCCGCTCACAAGCCAGAAGAGTGGAGCCGGATCCGCCAAAGGCGTCCAGAACAATATCTTCGCGGCGGCTGGAATTCACAAGCATCCGCTCAATAAGCTCCACCGGTTTCATGGTGGGATGCTCCCCGGAACTGCGCGGTTTTGCCGCATAAATCACAGATGAGGGCAGTTCTTCCACGAGAACATTCTCGCCGCTTATACGCAGAAGGCGCTCGCCATCCAGCACGCGCCACTCCGTGCGGCCGTCAGCGCCTTGTATGGCCGTAACCGAGGCAAAGGCGTCCCGCACCGTGGTTTGCTTGCGGTCTCCGTACCAGCGGTGCGGAGCCCCGGACAGCCAGCCGTAAAGTATAGGCTCATGCTGCCAGTGATAATCCGCCCGCGAAAGCACAGCCTGATTCTTTCGCCAGATCAGGCAGGCGGCCAGCTTGAAGCCCGCCTCCAGAAAGGCGCGGCGAAAAGCGATCCCGCAGGTGCCGGCATCGGCGTGCGCCACATAAATGGGGCACCCGGGAACAAGTATATCCGCCAGACGGGTGAAAACCTCACGCAGAAAGACGGCAAAGCGCTCATCGCTCATATCGTCGTTTTGTATGCCGCCCGCCTTGCCCTCGTAAGCCACATTGTAGGGCGGATCCGTCCAGATCATGGCCGCCCTCCGGCCCTCCAGCAAAAGCTCGTAATCCGCCGCTTTTGTCGCATCGCCGCAGAGCAGGCGATGCCGGTCAAGCATCCAGACATCGCCTGCGCGGCTCACCGGCGTGAGCGGCGTTTCCGGCACGGCGTCCGGATCGCTCTCCAGCGGCATGGCGGCTTTAAGCAGTTTGTCCAGCTCGCGCCCGTCAAAACCGGTCAGGGTGATGTCGTATTCGGCGTCCAGCAGGGCGGCAATCTCCTGGGCCAGCTTTTGCTCATCCCAGGTAGCCCAGGTTGCCGAGCGGTTCACCAGCAGGCGGAATGCCCGCACCTGCTCCGGAGACAGATCATCCGCGGGCAGCACCGGAACTTCCGTAAGCCCGAGCCGCCCGGCCGCCTTCCAGCGCAGCTCGCCGTCCACTATCTCGCCGTCGCGCAACGCCAGAATCGGCACACGGAAACCATACTCGCGAATGGCCTCCATCATGCGCGCGACGCAGGCGTCATTGCGCCGCAGGGCCTTGCCGCAAGGGCGCAAACTATCTAAAGGCCGGTATTCCAAAGCAATCTTGTCCATACGCAGAATTCCTGTTATGCCTCAATGTGCTGCAGCGCAGCACCACATGAGGGTTGGAAGCTATTCTGGTCGGACGCCATCTCATCCGATCCACCCGGGGAGCTGCAACTCCCCGGGTGAACCCTCACCTCACCGTCGCCCCGGGTGCCCGTTTCCAGCGAGGCCGGCATCCGGGGCGCTATCATGATTGTTCCCGCTCGCGGCTCAGGGGAGCCGGCAGGGCCGGTTTCAGCATATCCTTGTGCTCCGAACTCCAGACCCGCAGGGCCACCCGCTCATAATCCGCAAGCTGTTCCGTGCCCTCCAGCACAAAACAATCCTCAAAGGCCACCGGGCTTACTCCCAGCCTGCCCAGCATGGCCATAGCCTCCCGCGGGCTTTCCGGCTCGCGCAGTCCCAATTTTTTAAGGCACCCCAGGAGCAGCTCTCCCACCCCGGAGCTGTCCGGCCTGCCGGAGAGCAGGCGGGAGACGGACAGATATCGTTTATCCTCTTCAGCTTTTTGCGTGAGCGCCGGAGGGAGTCCGGCCCTGAGCCAGGCGGCCAGATCCGTGCCCAGGGCGAAAGCCTCTCCCGGATCCTTGCCTTGCGGCACGGGCCAGCGCAGGGCCTGCCTGTACCTCCCGGACCACCAGGGGAAACCGGCCGCGCCCGGACGCCTGCCTTCCTTGTCCGGAGCGTCAAAATCCAGGGCCACCAATATGGCCATGCTCCCCGCAAGCGCGGCATGCGCCTTTGCGTCCGGCTTACCCCTGTTGGTGCCCACAGCCAGCGCCCCCACCGGCAACCCGGCCAGCTCCGCCGCCCAGGCGCAGGCCATGGCATCCAGCTCGCTTTCCACCACCACCCAGGCTCCGGCGGAGCTTCGCGGCGGGAGAAGCAGCGGCTCCATGCCGCTGCCCGGCACGGCGTAATATTTCATCTCCGGCAGAAAGCGGGCTCTGTCTGCATCCGGCCTGCGGATGCGCAGGCGCAGCGGAACCCCTCCCGGGCCCAGGGCCGGAATGACCAGGCCGCGCGGAATCCACAATAAATCGCTCCGCCGGGAACGCGCTCCCGGCCCGCTCCGGCCTTCGGCCGAGGCCGCCGAAGCGGCCTTGGCCTCCGCCTCTCGCTGGGGCAAGCCCCAGGCGGAGCGGGCGCGATAGTAACAAGCGACCCCCTTCTCCCCCGGAAGCCAGCCCAGACGGAAACGCTCCACGGTCTCCCGCGGCACCCCCCGGGCGGCGAGCCGGGCCAGCTCGGCCGGATTGCCCAGAAGATGCCGATGCGCACAGGCCAAAAGCTCCCCGGCCTTGCGACGCCAGATTTCCTCCGGCAGGGCGTGCTCTTTGAGCGCGCAGTCCCGCTCCGCCCTAGGCTTGGGCATGGCCAGCGGCTTGCGGCTGCATTCCCGCCTTACTTTCAGGCGCTCGCAGGCCTCGGCAAAAGAAAGTCCGTCAAACACGCGCAGAAACTCTATGGCATCGCCCCCCCTGTCGCAGCCCCGGCAATACCAGGTGCCGCGCTCTCCTTGTTCCGGCCAGCACAGGAAACGATCTTTTCCGCCGCAGGCGGGGCAAGGGGAAGCATATTCCCCGCCGTGCGTCGCGGCTTTCTTTTTCGGCGTTATGCCGCGCGCGGCAAGCAGATCCAGGAGCATCGCTTTTTCATCCTCTAATGGTCATACCAGGGTCATGGTTAATAACTACATATAATATTTAATATTTTTTTATAAATAGGACTATAGGACGATATATGCATATATAATACGTGTAACCCACTTTCCCTCGTATACGTTTAAATTCATCCGGAAATGGTCACATGGTCATGTCCGGGAATAAAAGCGTTGCCGTCCAAGGGCCGCAAGGCGGGATGAAGCGCGGAAACGCGCCCGCATAGTCCTGCCATCGTCCCGCGGTTTACAATTCTTTCTGCTCCTCCATTTGCTTCCGCGCTTCCGGCAGGACGCTTATGCCGTAGTAATAATATATTCCGCCCTTGCGCTCGCGTTTGAAGCGTTGCAGCATGAGCTTGCCAAAGGCTTTCTGGGAGTAATCCTTTTTGGTGGTCACGTTCCGGCGCCACCAGAAAAGAAAAATGTCATACAGCTCACTGGCCGAAGTCCGCAGCGCGTCCGGATTCTGCAGATCCAGCCTGCAGCAGTCCTCCAGAAATTCGCCCAGCATGTCTTCATCCTTGCGGTATTCCGACACCGCCTCGCGTACTTTGAGCGGAGGAGCGAGGCCAATCCGCTGCCACTCCAGGCACCCGCGCACCAGCCAGGCCATGATGCCCGGAAGCTCGGTGCGGAGGCGTTCACGCAATTTTTTATCCACGGGGCGCTCCTGCGGGGTCTGCGGCGGTCGGTCAACGAAAGAAACAGGGAAATCCACCAGGAGCAGACGCTCCCAGAAAGGAAAGTCAGTGGCCTGGGCATGGGGCTTGTTGTTTGTGAGCAGGCAGAGCAGATGCGTGGGAGTAAAGGCGATGTTGCGTTTGTCGTGCGGATATCGCCCTGTGAGCGTATCCGCGCCCGAGAGCCATTTCACCCGGGCGGATGAAAACCGCTGTCCTTCATCCGTCTCCGAAGCAAAAACAAGCCGCATGCCGCGCAGGGCCATAATATCCGGCGATGGCCCGGCGGCACTGCGGTTTTTCCCCTGATCCAAAAGCATCTCCGATTGCAGCGG
>JAISOL010000020.1 GCA_031275645.1 Deltaproteobacteria bacterium | reverse complement strand
TCACGGCGAGTTATGCGCCACAGGACAGGCTCCATCGGGGGAAGGCAGCCCCTTTTGCGGTGGGCAGGGGGACAACGCTTCCCTGGATCGTGTCGTCACAAGAATAGATTGTGTTCTTTGCCAAGGCGCGCAGGAGTCGTGCCCTTCGGATGCTTCCGGCCCAACGCACGCAGGAGGCAAAAGACGCCTTGCGGCGATGCGATTTATTCTTCTCCTTCCGCGTGGCCTTGTTTGCCGACGCCTTTCAGCCCATACATGGTGGTACTGCCGGAAGACCAGAATTCAAGAATTTCCGCATTCACCATGGAAGTGAGAACTTTTTTCACATCCCGGGGTCCCTTGTCGGGGAACACTTCAAGGAAGTCATTAAAATAGAATTTGCTCTTGCCGCTTTTCCCTTTCAGGAAATCGACAACTTTTTGCTGTTCTTCGGTCATGGACATTCCCTCTTGGGGGTGTATTTCCGGGCGCCGAAAGCGCCCGCAAAGTTGAGTGAGTGGAGCAGGGTGTTACCTTTTACTTTTCTTGAGGGGGCATAGCCGCCTCAACTCCCCCAGCAGGGGAATCCTGTTTCGGATGAGTTCGTCCAAGGCTATGCCTTGGACGAACGGCCCCTGCACCCCCAGTAAGTATAGCAACGTGTTACTAATGAGGGGGTCTGGGGCCGTCCGTCCCGCACGCAAGCGCGGGCGGACAGCCTCTGAAAAGTATTCCCCCCAGCGGGGTTTGGGGCGGAGCCCCAATAAATCAGTGCTTCCTTAGAGGATTTTGCGCTTGAGATTGTCGCTTAACGGCGGGCAAAGCCCGCCTACGCCAATCTCGCGGGCGTTGCACCGCAACGCCAGAGCATTTTATCTGGAATAGATATTTTCAATGACAAAATGCTCTAGGGAAGCACTAGAGAATACAGCAGCGTTTCCCTGGTGACGCCGCCCGGCGGATCGGAGCCGAGTGGATTGTCCTTCCCTTCGGGAAGGGAGTACCGGGAAGGTATGCCTAGCATAGCCGGGCGTCAAGCGGGAATCTCCCTGAAGCGGATTGAGGCTGAAAACGCCGGCGGCGCGGGGATTTCCCGCCGGCATCCGCCGCGGACCACACCCCCGCCTACGGCTTGTTTTGCTCCGGAAATCGGGTATTATTGCCGGAAGAAAAAAGTATTCGCGTGATTTTCGGCACGGAAATGTTTCGACTGCGAACGGACAATTTGAAAATCCCGGCGGGCATACTCACCCTGCTTCTTCTGGCCGCGGGAGGCTGGGCTCTGTGCGCGCCCAAACCCCCGCTGCTGGACGGAATTCCTTTTTCCACCCTGGTGCTGGATCGCCACGGGGGCCTGATGCGTCTATCCCTGGCCGAAGACGGACGTTACCGGGTCTATACCCCTCTGGAGGAAATAGCCCCCCACCTGCTGGAAGCCACCCTGCTCTATGAGGACAGATACTTCCGCCTCCACCCCGGCGTGAACATCCCAGCCCTGCTGCGGGCTGCCTGGAATACCCTCAGGGGCCGGCGCATGGGCGCTTCCACCATCACCATGCAACTGGCCCGGCTGCGCCTGCGCCTGGACACTTCAGGCATAGGAGGCAAACTCCGGCAGATCGAGCGCGCCCTGGCCTATGAGCTCCATTACAGCAAACGGGATATTCTGGAGGCTTATTTCAACCTGGCTCCCTACGGCGGCAATATCGAAGGCTGCGGCGCGGCCAGCCGCATTTACTACCACAAGACGCCGCAACGCCTGAATCTGACGGAAGCCCTTTCCCTGGCCGGCGTACCCCAGAATCCGTCCGGGCGCAATCCTCTGGCGCGGCGGAAACGGGGGGAGGAGCCGGGCTCCCGGCCAGGCCCGGCGGCTCTTGAAACGGACGGGCACAGGGAGCGGCTCTTCCGGCTCTGGCTGCGGGAACACCCGGAAGACGCGGGCAGCGCCTTTTTGAGCCGCGCCGGCCCGGACGTATACGCTCCCGCGGACTTGCCCTTCACGGCTCCGCATGTGGCTGTTGAGGCCGTGGCCCGCTACGGGGGGAGGAGAACGCCGGTAAAAACCACCCTGGATTTGCGCCTGCAACGCCGGCTGGAAGAGCTTCTGGGCGCCATGCTGCGGCGCAATGCCGGCCTGGGCGTGAACAACGCCGCGGCCCTGCTTGTGCATTGGCCCAGCATGGAAACGCGCGCCCTGGTGGGTTCGGCGGATTTTTTCAACCCGGAAATCGAAGGACAGGTGGACGGGAGCAGAGCCAGACGTTCCCCCGGTTCAACGCTCAAGCCGTTTATTTACGCTCTGGCTCTGGATCAGGGGCTGATCCATCCCCACAGCCTGCTTTACGACACCCCGCGCAGCTTTGAGGGCTACGATCCCGAAAACGCGGATCAGGAATTCCGGGGCCCTCTGAGCGCCTCCGCGGCCCTGCGCCTGAGCCGGAATATTCCGGCCGTCAATCTGGCCCGCCGCCTGGGGCAAAGCAAGGACGCCCCGGATTTGTACGCTTTTTTGCGCGAGGCGGGGGTGCCTTTCGCGCACGGCCGGGAACATTACGGCCTGACCCTGGTTCTGGGGGGCGCGGAACTGAGCATGCGCGAACTGGCATCCCTTTATGCCCTGCTGGCCAGAAGAGGGACTCCGGAAAAACTCCTGCTCTTTGAACAGGACAAAGACCGGCAGCCGACAGCCCCCCCGCGACGCCTGCTCAGTCCGGAAGCCTGTGTGCTCACCCTGAACATGCTGCGCGCCCTCCCGCCCGCCCAGAGCCTTTACAAGATTTCCACGGTGCGGCGTGTGCCCATGTACTGGAAAACAGGCACTTCCAACGGCCTGCGCGATGCCTGGACGGCCGGAATCTTCGGCCCCTATGTTCTGGTGATCTGGGTGGGCAACTTCAACAATCGCCCCAACCAGGCCTTTATGGGAGCGAGGATCGCGGCCCCCCTGTTCTGGGAGACGGCGGAGGCGATCTATGCCCTGGAAAACCTGGACGATACGCCCATGCGCGATCTGGAAGAGCTGAATATAGCCAGAGTCAGGGTATGCGGAGGGACAGGAGATCTGGATACCAGTCTCTGTCCGGACGTGGTGGAAACTCTCTTCATCCCCGGCGTCTCCCCCATTGAGAATTCCGGGGTATACCGGCGCATCCTGCTGGACAAGGCCAGCGGAATGCGCGCCTGCGTGGATGTGCCTGGCCGGACCGAACGGGTAGTCTGGGAATTCTGGCCCACGGATCTGCAGCAGGTCTTCCGCCGCGCCGGGATCATGAAGCCCGCGCCTCCACCCTTTTTACCGGAATGCGCGGCCGCGGACAATGTCGGGGGAAGGCCGCCGGCAATAATTTCGCCCAAATCCGGCGTTCTCTATCACCGCAGCCTCAGCCGCCCGCAGGGCACCGTGCTTACCTTGCACGCGGCGGGCGACGCCGACGCCGCGGATTTTTTCTGGTTCGCGGACGGTAGCTTCATAGGGCGGAGCAAGCCCGGAGAACACCTTGTCTGGACTCCCCCCGGAGGCCTCAGCACCATCCGGGTGGTGGACAACTTCGGGCGCAGCGACAGCCGGAATATACGCGTGGAACTTACGGAATGAGGAATGCGGCCTCGGAGGAGCCTTCAGGAACTGAATTCCAGCCTCAGAGCCAGCCCGTATTTCACCGCCAGAGCCAAAAAAAAATTACGCAGATTTTCCCTGGCGATTTCCATGTTCCTGTGGCGGTAACGCTCCTCGAAGCCGGCGATCTCGCGGTTTATTTCCGCATCTATATCCTTGTGAATCCTGACTATGTTATTTTCGGCATTCCTTTCGTTGATTTCAAGGGCATAACTGCCGTAATTCGTCATAATTTTGACGTTCTCCCTGTTGACGGCAATTCTTTCGGCCTCAAGAACAGTCACACACAGAGTTTTCACGCCTTCCACATTATCTATTCTTATCGCCCCATCGTCTATTTTAAATCCATATATTATGGAAGCCTTGTCAGTTCTCATGTATATATCATCTGAGGCTATCAGGCGCTCTGTGGAATATATTTTTGTAATCAGAAGATCCACAGCTATGGAGGAAATATACGTCGAATGTGAAGCCACAAGCCCTTTGATTTCACTTTCAATTTTTTTAACACCAGCATTATCATCAATACATCCGAACAAACTCGATATTAAAAAATATATAATTATATTTTTCATAACTTATCTCTGTTACAAAATACGCTTATTAAATTTTCAAAAGTATGCTTGCTTCTGGATTCTATTTCATTATATATTCCTGATCTCACAATAACTTCAGATATGCGTTCCTCAAGTTTATTTCTGTCATTGTCCCAAGCTGAGCATGAGCCGTCATCGCGGCCAAAAATCTGCGTTTCTATGCCGTTTATATCTATTATACGCGGGCTTGGTATGCCCGATATGCCATGGGAGCATATTTTATCCACAACAAGGTCATCTGTAATTACACTTTCAATATTTTCATACCCTATTGTGACTTCAAATGTACGCTTGCACCCGCCCATTATTCTTTTTTCTTCACTTCCTATAAAAGGTATATAATCCCGCTTCCTCCTTCCCAAATCAATTTCTGTTACGGGGACGACGATAAATGCGGTATACAGTCTGTCTATTTTGCGTATTCTTGTAAAATCCACCTGCGTTTTTACGCCGCTTTCCCGGAGCGGGCTCAATCCGGAAAAGAAATCCGGATTTTTCGCCGCCGCCAGCGCCAGCGCAAGCAACGGAAGGCACAAAATATATTTTATTTTCATCCGGATTTTTCCCCACGCTCCTCTCAAGGTTCCGCAGCGGTTAATGCAAAAATCCTGCCACAAAACAGCGCGCCTCCCCCTTGCCTAGGGCGGGGCATTTTTGATAATCAGCAGATCGGGACGCATACTTTCAGCCCATGAGCAAGGAGTTTTCGATGCTGGTTCGCGAGTGGATGACCACAAAAGTAATCACAGTCACCCCGGATATTTCCATGATGAAGGCTTCGCGCCTGATGAAAGAACATAACATCCACCGTCTGCCCGTGCTGGACGAACGCGGTTCCATGCAGGGCATAATTTCGGATCGCGATATCAAGGAAGCCTCTCCTTCCAAGGCCACCACTCTGGATATACACGAGTTGTATTATCTGCTCTCCGAGATCAAGGTAAGAGACATTATGACCAAAAACCCCCTGTCCGTGCACGGGGACGACTCGGTGGAGCAGGCGGCCATTCTGATGGTGGACAAGCATATAGGCGGCCTGCCGGTGGTGGACGACAGAGGCAGGCTCATCGGCATTATCACCGACAGCGACATTTTCAAAGTTTTCATCAATATTACCGGAGCCACCTATGGGGGGCTGCAACTGGCTTTTGAGCTTTCCACCCAGCCCGGAAGCCTGCTGGCGGTGCTGGATGACCTGAAGGAGCGCGACATCCGGGTCATCTCCGTGCTCACCTCGCAGAAAGACGAGCATACCCGCATGGTCTACATCCGGGTGAGCGACCTGGGAGACAAAAAAAATCTAATAGCCCATATGCAAAAACACTTTAATCTGCTGTACTGGTATCCCAGGATTTGATTTCCGCCGGAGCGGGCCGGAAGCAAGAGGAGGATATGATGCCCGAAGTCAGCTATCGCGACAAAAATTTTGAAGTGGATGAAGACGGCTTTCTGTTGCGCTTTGAAGACTGGTGCCCGGAATGGGTGGAATATGTGAAGGAAAGCGAAGGCATCTCCGCCATCACCGCGGATCATAACAAGGTCATAGCTTTTTTGCAGGAATACTATAAAAAGAACGGCATTGCCCCCATGGTGCGCATACTTTCCAAAAATACTGGCTTCAAGCTGAAAGAGGTATATGAAATGTTCCCTTCCGGCCCGGGAAAAGGCGCCTGTAAAATGGCCGGCCTGCCCAAACCCACAGGTTGCGTGTAACTTATCTTCAACAGCGGAGAGCCTCAATCTTCCGCGAAAACCACGGCCTCAAACCAGTAAAGCTCCGTGTCCGAGCCTTCCTTCCAGGCTTCTTTCCACTGTTCCAGGGGGAGATTGGCCTTGTTGCAGGTATGGCGGAGAAATTCCTCCCGGTTCCAATGCCAGGCCACGGGGACTTGCGGCAGCAAAAGACCTTGGCGCGATCCCTTTTTCATAATCAGCCCGTGCCGCCCGATGACGATTTTCTCCGCATCCGGGCAGGGCGTGATCGGGCCGAGCACGGATATTTCATAATGCAGGCGCCCCAGCTCTTCCGGACTCACCGGAGGAAAGCGCGCGTCGTGAAAGGCCGCGGCAATGGCCATGCGCGACACCGTGAGATAAAGAGGCGCGTCGCCGCTGAGGCGGCCTATGCAGCCGCGCAGCGTGCCGTTCTCGTGCAGGGAGACGAAGGCCCCCAGGGGCTTTTTCAGCACTTCTCCAAGCCCCTCTCTGTTCTCCACGGCGGGAGCCGCTTCCTGGCTTTGCCCGGAAAGCCCGGCCGACGCGGCTTTTCTCAGATGCTTCTCCACCGACTTTCTGGCCAGACAAAGAAGATATTCCTTGTCCTCCGCACTCAGCTCAAGGGTGAAAACCTGCGTCATCGCCTCCTCCTTCGCAGCTCGGGTTCAGTTTTTCCGGGTTTCCCGGAGCATCAGCTCAAGCACGCCCCGCAGATCTTCCGGCCTGTCCACGCCCAGGCCCCCCCGCCCGGTTTTTACCGCCCGCAGGGGAATCCCGTTTTCCAGCAGACGCAACTGCTCCAGCTTCTCCGTCCTTTCCAGCGGGGAAGGAGGCAGGGAAGTAAAAAGGCGCAGCACCGGCAGGCGAAAAGCGTAAATCCCCATATGTCCCCAATAGACGTTTTCCCGCGCTTCCGCGGCCTTTCCGGAATCCCTTTCCTCAAGTCCGTCGCGCGCGTGGGGGATAAGAGCCCTGGAAAAATACAGGGCGTCGCCGTTGGAGGCCAGCACCGCCTTGACCCGATCGGGCGAGGCGGCTTCCCGCGCGCTCAGAGGATAGACAAGCGTGGCGGCCCGCACCTCCTCCCCGGCAAAGGCTCCGGCCAGATCGGTAAGGACGGCGGGATCCAGAGCCGGCTCATCTCCCTGAATGTTCACGACAATGGAGTCTTCGGGGAGCCGGAGAAGCAGGGCGGCCTCGTGGACGCGATCCGTGCCGCTGGCGAGGTCGCCGGAAGTCATGAGCACAGGCGTACCCAGAGCGGCCGCCGCCGAACGTATGCGCTCGTCCTCCGTCGCCAGGGTGACCGAGGCCAGGAGAGGGCATTGCAAAGCTCTCTGCCAGACATGCCAGAACATGGGCCTGCCCAGAATATCCGCCAGAGGTTTGCCGGGAAAGCGCGTTGAGGCGTAGCGGGCCGGTATTATGCCGTGTACGGGGGGAAGAGACATCCGGAAAAACCTCCAGGCGGGGCCGGAGCAGCCGTCCGGCTGCTGCTCGAAGCCCAAAAGGAATGCTCTCCCGGATAATAGCGGATCTTCCGGCAAAGAGACAGCAAAAAATCAGAGCGAAACGAGACGCAGGGGCCTGACAAGATAGTGAAACATGATGAACAGGGATATCCCCAGAAGCGCCGCGTAAAATATCCGCTTGAGCATGATGCGCCTGAAACCGCTCAGGAAAACCTTTCCCGTCTTTTCGCCTTTCAGAAAAGCCAGGCGGGAGGCTTCGCTTTCGTCCAGAGCTTTATGGTTCAGGCTGAAAATGGCCATCATGCCGGTGAGGAGGCAGGGCAGCAGAAGCCAGCCCAGCGGGCTCCCTTCCGGACCGACGGCCAGATAGAGCAGGCCCAGAAAAAGATACACCCCCACGGCAAAAGCGGAACGCAGCAGGCGCGAGCCGGCGCGTTCGCAGTACGCGGCCAGAAAACTCTCCGGCCCCAGAAGACGCCTGAAGGCTGGATGAAGCGGATTGCCTATGTAGCGGTCGCGCAAAAACCCCAGAAAAAGCAGGGCCGCCCCCAGAGCGCTCAGATAGACGAAAGGCAGAAGCACCAGAAAGGCCACCGGCATTCTGGGGAGGCGCCCGAACCAGAGCGAGGCCGTCAGCACAAAAACTATGCTGTACAGGGCGGAAAGCATATCCCTGAAGCCGATATAGGTAAAAAAGGAGCCGGCCGTGAGCAGGCTCTCCCGTAGAAAGCCGGAGAAAGGCCCGGGCCTCGGCTTCAGGGAGCGGCGCGACTCCAGGGAGGCGTCTTCGGAGCTCTCCAGCGCGCCGGCCGGGTCCAGCGCCAGGGCTTCCGGCAAAGACGGAAGCGGCGGAGCGGCGGTCTCCGGGAGGGGCTGAGTCCGGCCTTCACCGCCGGGCATAGGCAAGCTGCGTCTTATTTTGCACGTTTATGCCGGGTTTAGATGGAGAGAATTTCCTTTTCCTTGGCCTGCAGGCTCTGTTCCACCCTGGCCACATAAGCGTCGGTAAGTTTCTGGATGCCGTCCTGAGCCTTTTTGGCGTCGTCTTCACTCAGAATCTTGTCTTTTTCCATCTTTCTCAGAGCCTCATTGGCGTCACGGCGTATGTTGCGCACGGCGACCCTGGACTCCTCGGCGTATCTCCTGGCCACCTTCACCAGATCCTTGCGCCTTTCCTCCGTCAGATCCGGAATGGTGATGCGGATGAGCCGGCCGTCATTCATGGGGGTAAGGCCGATGTTGGCGGCCAGAATGGCTTTTTCCACCGGACCCAGGGCCTTTTTCTCCCAGGGCTGTATGGTCAGGGTGCGGCTGTCCGGCACGGATACGGAACCTATCTGATTGATGGGGGTGAGCGTGCCGTAGTAATCCACCTTTATATTTTCCACCATGGACGCGCCCGCCCGCCCGCTGCGCAGGCCCGAAAATTCCTTCTCCAGCGCGGAAATGACCTTGCCCATGCGCTCTTCCGCCTCTTTTTTCACCTTTTCCATTTTTCATTCTCCTTGCACAATGGTGCCTGCCTCCTCGCCGCGAAGCAGGCGTTTGATATCGCCGTTGAGCATATTGCACACGATGATGGGCAGATTGTTTTCCATAGCCAGGGATATGGCCGTGGCATCCATGACGCCCAGACGCCTGGAAATGGCCTCGCTGTAGGATATGCGCCTGTATTTGACGGCATCGGGATATTTGGCCGGGTCCTTGTCATAGACGCCGTCCACCTTGGTCGCCTTGATCAGGGCGTTGCATTTGAGTTCCATGCCGCGCAGGGCCGCGGCGGTATCCGTGGTGAAGTAGGGGTTGCCGGTGCCGGCGGCGCAGATGACCACCCGGCCTTTCTGCAGATGCCGGGCCGCCCGGCGGCGTATGTACGGCTCGCAGATCTCCTGCATGGTTATGGCCGAAAGCACCCGGGTATCGTGCCCGAGTTTTTCCAGGGCGTCCTGCACCGCCACCGCGTTCAGCACCGTGGCCAGCATACCCATGTAATCCGCCGAAGCTCTCTCCATGCCCTGGGTGGCTCCGGCCATGCCCCGGAAGATGTTGCCTCCGCCTATGACCACGGCCAGCTCCACCCCGTAACCCAGCACTTCGCCTATTTCAGAGCAAATGGCGGAGACCGTGGCCGGGTCTATTCCGAATTTGTTCTCTCCGGACAGAGCTTCCCCGCTAAGTTTCAAAAGCACCCGCTTATAACGCAACTCAGGCATCATTCCTCCGCTCCCGTCCGACTTCCGGACGCTTCCCGCCGTTAAAGCCGGGCCGCGCGCCGGGGCCAGCTTACCTCAAGCCGCCGCGACAAACAACAGCAAAAGTTTCCGCAAAGCTTCCGCCCCGCTCGCGCGGGCAAGGAAATTTTGCCGCGGGCAAGGGCTTATTTTTTCTTGCTTTCGGCGCGGAGAACCTTATATCTAAAAGAAGCAACCCTGTTAAAAGGATTTTCAGATGAAAAAAATAATTCTGTTCCTGCTTCTTCCCCTGCTTTTCGCCGGAACCCAGATCGTTCCGCCGGAACCTCCGGCGGCTGAAGCCGCCAGACTGGGCGGAGGCCGCTCCTTCGGCGGCGGCTCCGGCTTCGGCCGTTCCGCCCCGGCCCCGCGAAACAACGCCTTGCGTCAAAGCCAGAGTCAGACCCCCGGCGCCGCCGCTCTGTCGCCGCGCCTCGGCGGAGGCTTCCTCGGCCCGCTCCTGGCCGGAAGCCTCCTGGGCTCCCTCTTTTTCGGCGGCGCCTTCAGCGGCCTGGGGGGAGCGGACCTGCTCCTGGTGGGTCTGGCCCTGTATCTGGGGCTGCGCTTTCTGCGCCGGCGCTCTTCCCTGAAAGCCGCCTCCCGGCAATCTTCCGCCTCCTTACGGGGGCAGGCCGCCGAAAGCTCCCAGGAGGGCGACATCTGGAATCTTCTGCGCGGAAACTCCGCGGGCCGGGAAGAAACCCGCCCCTATACCCCGGGCGGCGCCCCCTCGCGGGAAGCCGCCCAGGAGCGTGCCCAGGGGAACTCCTTTCGCCTGCCCCCGGATTTTGACCTGAACGATTTCATGGACGGAGCGAAAATCATGTACGCCCGGTTGCAGGAATCCTGGGACAAACGCGATCTTGAGGATATCTCCCAATTCACCACCCCGGCCATGTTCCGGGAAATCAAGACGCAGTTTGAGGAAGATCCGCGGCCCGGACAGACCGACATTCTGACCGTGCAGGCGGAGCTTTATTCCTTCGCCTCGGAAGAGGAGCGCGAATCGGCCGCGGTCTATTTTGACGCCCTTTTGCGCGAATACGCGGGCAAAACTCCGGAAAACGCCCGCGAGGTCTGGCATTTTGTACGTCCGAAAGGCGGCGGGACCTGGAAACTGAACGGCATTCAGCAGGTGGAAGGCTGATGCCGGACAGCCCGGCCCGGACAAAGGGAGCGCGGACTACTCCTCATCATCTCCTGAAAAGGGTGCTGCATGTGGGATGCGGCGTATACACGCCGGACAAGCTGCATGAAAATTTCCGCCGGCCTGACTGGCGGGAAGTGCGCCTGGACATAAACCCGGCCGTGCTCCCGGATATAGTGGCCTCCATCACCGACATGCGGGCGGTGGAGGACGAGAGCTTCGAAGCCCTGTATTCCTCGCACAACCTGGAACACCTGCATCCGCACGATGTTCCCCTGGCCTTGAGCGAGTTTTACCGCGTGCTCCGGCCGGAGGGTTTCCTGCTGCTCACCCTGCCGGACTTGCGGCAGGCGGCGGAAGACATCGCCCGAGGCCGGGAGGAAGAGCCTGTTCTTCTGACCAACCGGGGCCCTATAACCCCCCTGGATATTCTGTACGGCTTCCGGCCTTTCCTGGCGGCGGGCAATCTCCACATGGCGCACAACTTCGCCTTTACCTCCGCCACTCTGGAAAAAGCCCTGCGGGAAGCCGGCTTTGCCGATATAAGCGTCACCCGCGACGGTCAATACAATTTGTGGGCCGTGGCCTCCAAAAAACGGAACAGGGAAGATTCCGCTCTCCAAAAGCCGTTCCGGAAGGAGGGAGAATGTCTGAAAACGCCCGACTGAGCCTGACGCCCCTCGGCGGCCTGGGAGAAATCGGCCTGAACTGCATGACTTTCAGCTACGCCGACGATATGGTCATGGTGGACTGCGGGCTGATGTTCCCGGAAGATTACCATCTGGGCGTGGACGTGGTTATCCCGCGTTTCGACTTTGTGCTGGAAAGGCAGGCCCGCCTGCGCGGCATCGTGCTTACCCACGGGCATGAGGATCACATAGGCGCCCTGCCCTGGCTGACGCGCCTGCTGAAAACCACGCGCATCCACGCCTCCCCATTCACTCTGGCCCTGGTGGAACACAAACTGCGCGAACACGGCCTGCTGGAGCAGGCGGAGCTTATCAGCATAGACCCGCGAAGCCGCCTCTCTCTCGGGGTTTTCAACTTCAGCTTTTTCCCGGTCAGCCATTCCATCGTGGACGGCCTGGCTCTGGGCATTGAAACCCCGGCCGGGCGCCTGGTGCATACCGGCGACTTCAAGCTGGACTCCAACCCCCTGAGCGGAAAAGGCACGGATCTGAACGCCATACGCGGCTTTGCCGGAAAAAAGGGAGCGCGCCTCCTGCTTTCGGATTCCACCAATGTGGAAAACAGCGGCCATTCCATGGGAGAGCGCGAGGTCATGGACGCTTTGCGCGCGGCCTTCCGCCGGGCCAAAGGCCGCATCCTGGTCACCCTGTTTTCCAGCAATATCCAGCGTATTCAGGAAGTCTTCGACTGCGCCCGGGAAACGGGGCGCAAGGTCGTGGCCGCCGGGCGGAGTCTGGTCAACAACATAGAAATATCCCGCCGCCTGGGCTATCTCCGGCTGCCGGAAGGGCTGTACATGGAGGGAGGGGAACTCCCCGCCGCCCTTCCCGAAGACCGCGCCGTCCTGCTGCTCACAGGCTCCCAGGGCGAACCCCTGAGCGCCCTGGCCCGCATAGTCTGGGGAGAGCACAAACACCTGCGCATCCACCCCGGCGACACCGTAATCATGTCCTCCCGCCTGATCCCCGGCAACACTTCCACCGTAAACCGCATGATCAACGAAATGTACCGCCAGGGGGCCGAAGTGCTTTACTCCCAGGTGGAGGGCATCCACGCCTCGGGGCACGCCTACAGGGAGGAACTCGCCGCCATGCTGGAGGCGGTGCGCCCGGAATATTTCATCCCCATCCACGGCGAATACCGCCACCTGGTCAAGCACGCCCATCTGGCCCAGGCGCGCGGCATACCCCCGGACAATATTTTTGTGTTAAGCAACGGCCAGACCCTGAACTTCGGCCCGGAAGGCGCGCGGCCCGGCCCCTCCGTGCCCGCCGAATCCATCCTGGTGGACGGCAAGGGAGTCGGAGACGTGGGGCAGGTGGTGCTCAAGGAAAGGCAGATTCTGGGCGAGGAGGGCATGGTCGTGGTGCTCCTCGTCCTGCGGAAGGAGCGGAAGGAAGTGGCGCACGGCCCGGAGATACACTCGCGCGGCTTTATTTTTGACCAATACTACCAGCATGTGCTGGACGACGCCTCCAACCTGATCCTGGAGCTGCTGGAGGAGGAATTCCCCGCGGATGCCGAAAAATTTCAGGAAAGGATTCGTTCCGTGCTGCGCCGCTTCTTCCGCCGGATCATGGGACGCGACCCTCTGGTCATGCCTCTGGTGCGCATTATCTGAGCAAAAAGGGGTAAACATGTCCGACTCAGGTTTTCCGGCCCCCGAAAAAATCCGGCGCGTCCTTGTTCCGCTTTTTCTTCTGGGAGCGTCCCTGCTCGCCGCCTGCGCCGCCCTCTCTTCGGAACCGCTCCTCGCTGACGGGGAAACAGTGAACGAGGGGGAAAAGCGGGGCGGCTTTCCCGTGGAGAGCCTGGCCGAAAGCAACGACTGCTATGACATACGGATAGCCTATCCCTTTTTCGGACGCCCGGACGCGGATCAGGCACTGCGCCGGCGCGTGGAAGCCCTTCTGCTCTCCACCGCGGACGAATTCCTGGCCTTATGCCGGGAAAGTCCGAAAGCGCGCAGACCCGAGAACGCCTTCAGCGCGGATTACGCCCTCTTCGGCACCCCGCAGACCATCTCCGTCGTCTTTTCCGGCTATACCGACAGCGGCGGCGCGCACGGCCTTACCGAGATGGAGAGCCTGACCTGGCTCGTCTCCGGCGGCGAAAAGCTGGACTACGCGGATATTTTCGCCCGCGCGGACGGTCTGTGGGAATTTCTGGCGGATTACGCCCGCGGGGCTCTGCGCCCGGAACTTGAAGAAATCTGGCTGGCCGCGCCGGAGTTCGCCGCCGGTCTGGACCCGGTTGAGGCTTCCTTTCGCGTCTTCGCCCTCACCCCTGAGGGGTTGAGCTTGTTTTTTCCGCCCTACCAGACGGCGCCCCACGCTTACGGGACGCAACGCTGCGACGTGCCCCTGGAAGATCTGCTCCGCTTCGTACCCCGGCCGGGCATCTGGCAGGCCGCGCCCTGAACCCTGGGCCGGGCGCTCAGAGAGGCCCGACCACGCGATTCCGGCCGCCGGTCTTGGCCTTGTACAGGTTGTCGTCCGCGGCCTGGATGCCGTCCTTGAGATGTTCATCCACCGTTTTCCCGGGGGGAACCGCGGTCACGGCGCAGGCCCCGAAGCTGGCGGTGATGCGCAGGACGTGATCTTCAAACTCAATGCTCATGGCCTCCACCGCGGCGCGCAGACGTCTGGCCACGCCCATGCCCGCCTCAATGGGAGTTCCGGGCAGAAAAAGAATGAATTCCTCGCCTCCGTAGCGGCAGCACAGCTCCTTGGAACGCAACAGGGATTGCAGGCGGGAGGCGAAGGCTTTCAGCACGGCGTCGCCGCAGGGATGCCCGTAGGTATCGTTAACTTTTTTGAAGTGATCTATATCGGTCATGATCAAGGTGGACTGCTGCGGGGGTATGCCGCCTTCGCCCTCCAGAAGAAGCGCGGCGTACTTGGAAAAAGCCAGGCGGTTGTAAAGCCCCGTCAGAGGGTCATGGTAGGAAAGGTCTTTATATTTGGCGGAAAGCTTGGTCAGGCTGTTGATGGTGTTGTCCAGCTGCTCGGTCATCTTGTTGAAGGCCGCCGAGAAGTCGCCCATGAAGTTCACCCGGTGGTGGTATTCTCCTTCCGCTATGCGGCCGGCCTGCCAGGTGAGATGGCGCAGGTTGGACTGGAAAGCCTTGAGGGAGCCGGCTATGAAACCGCGCTCCTTGCACGCGTATTCCAGATTGCCGGTGGAAAGGGAGGCCACCAGATTTCTGATGCCCAGAAGCCGGTTATGCAGGGCCTCCACCCCCGGAATGCCCCGCAGGGCTTCGGGCAGGGATTCGTCCTCCTTGAGCGAGGGAGCGTCCAGAAGCTTGGTCAGATGCTCGACCAGCATCTCCTCCTGCTTTTTCTCGGGAGAAATTTCAAATTCTGCGGCGCTTTTGGGCGCGGCAAAAGCGTTGAGGCTGACCTTGGCGAAGTTCGCCAGCAAGTCGGGATTAAAATCACCTGAGGCCATGGAACTACTCAACTCCTATATAAGGATACGTACTCAAGAAACCAGGCACTTCCCTCCGGTATGCTTATTTATATAAAATAGGAATCAGGTTTTACGGTTCTCTCAGGCCTCCTTGCTGACTTCAAAGCGGCAGGTGCGGTCGCCGGTACACCAGCAGTCTATTTCCTTTACCGTGAAAGTTTGCCCGGTAAAGGCCTGGAAAAGACCGGAAATAAAGCCTTCGTCATAGGTGCAGACGGTATGGGAAACCTCGGGCAGACCGGAACAATCCAGGTCTTCCGAGACGGTGAGAGTCAAGGTCTTGCCGTCGGCGCTACCGCCCTCCACCCGCAGTATGCCGACCTTGAGATCCAGAAGCATCTGCTGGGCCTTGCCCACAAAGCTGTTCATATCCGGCTGGGGCAGGATGAACTTTTCGCAAAAATTCTTTCCGGCCAGGAACCCGGCCTTGTATAAAATTATGTCCGCCTTTTCCGTGCCGAACTCTTCCTCCATGATATCGCGCAGGGTATATTGAAAAAGGCGATATACCTCTATGCGGGTGGTATTACCGAGGTTTGGCCTGCCTGCCTCAATATCGCCCACAAAATCCCAATTGAATTTATACATTCTTTCTTCCATGACGGCCTCCGGGATTTCTCCCTGAAAAAAACAGCATTTCCGCAACCATGTAAAAATATAAGGAATAATAAAACAAAAACTTTATTTCCGTCAATATATAACAAAACGCGGCAAATGGCAAAGAGCCGAAGCGGCGGAATAGCCCCGAGTTTACGCGGCCTACGCAAAAAGTTATATAACCTGAAACAGCTCTCTTCCCTGCCCCATGCGGAGCTGAGCCGCCCCACTCCCGGCAGCGCGCCGGCCGTCATCAAAGGAGCGGCGCCCGGAAAATGCCTTGTTCTGCGCGCGGATATCGACGCCCTGCCCCTCAGGGAAAACAGCGGCGAAAGCTTTTCTTCCGTCAATGAAGGAATCATGCATGTCTGCGGGCACGACGCCCATGCCGCCATGCTCATGGGCGCGGTCAAGGCTCTTTACGGAATGCGCGATGAAATCCTGGGGAATGATGAGCTGAGGTAGTCTCGACTTGATCTGACGGTAGCCCCTTGAAAAGAGAGGGAAACTCCGTCTACGGCGCGCGTTGCGACATACGCTGGACAGCGGGCTGCCCTGTCGGCAGAAACCACGACGCGGCCCTGGAGATAGCGGCCGAAGCCATAGCCGCGCTTTTACAAGGACACAGGCCCCAGGGCGAAACTCCGCTCTCCCTCTCCCGCAAGGGAAGCGTAAAACTCGCGCGCGAGGCGGAGCACCCCGGCATCGTCCGTCATGCCGGCAAGAGGCGCCGGCGCGTTGAGGACGCCCGGAACGGCGGGCAGTATGGGCACGGGCAGTTCGTCTTCCCAACTGAAGCCGGGAGTCAGGCTGATGAGATAAACATAGCCAGCTTCCAGCAGCGCGGGATTGGCCTGGCAGATAAAGGCCGCCTTGCCGTCTATGCCGAGGCGCAGGGCGGGAGTCCCATCCAGAAGGGTATATTCGGCCGATTCAATGCTCAACATATTTTTCCCCTGTTTTTATACGGTTGTCGGAATCAATCCCCGGCCGCGGGAGGCGCTTCCCGGACAGGGGGCGGCTGGTACTCCCTCTCGAACTGTCTGAAGAGAGCGATGCCGTTGCCCACATATGTCGACGGTATTCCGTCCGTCATGAAAAGGACCTCATGAAACAGGTTTGTGAACATGCAGCTCTGCATGGATTCGGGGGTGGCCCCCAGCAGGAAGCTGTTGAAGATGCGGTGATAGGGGATTTCCTGCGTGGTGGTGTAAGCGGTGCCCGTGCCCATGATCGGGGCATAGAGCGAACCGGAATCATAAGTGCTGCGCCGCATGTTCAGGGTGGTTCCGATCAGGGGATCATCGGCTAAGGAAGGAGGTATGGAGCTGCTATTCGCCTCTATGCCCAATCCGTACATCCTCACCACATTGGGGAATTCCGTGCGGTAAACGGTCACTGTGCCGTCCGCGCGATTATTGCCGGGGAAATCCACGTTCTGGAACATTTCCATCTGCATGGCCAGTTGATAGCGGATGGAGGTATCGAAGACGGAGCTGTCCTCCGTGGGGTTGTCGATGCGGGCGGCGTTGCTTGCCGCCGTGGACTGGTTCACCACGTCGCTGGAAACTTCCGCCGCGGGCGAAGCGAACAGCCGCCCGTGCAGGCCCTCCCAATATTCGGCGGGCGCGTGGGCGAAACGGGCATAACACGCCTCCGCGCTGTCTCTGGAGACTTCCCCCACCAAATCCGCGTTCGCCGAAGGACGGAAATAGCGCTCTTCGGACACGGAGCGCGCCCGCTCCAGATAGCCTTTTACCGCCAGACTGGTGCCGCACCAGGATGAAGTCACCTGCTGCTGCCCCATGCACTGCAGCATCCTGGAATTCCCCCCTTTGCGGTCCAGCAGCGCATAGAAGCGGGCCGTTATGCTGTCCGGCCCCCCGCGCAGAGTTCCCAGTTCGTTGAATTTGCCGTCATACATGTCGGCGCCGTTGGGAGCGGAAAACTGACGCGGCAACGCGGCCGTGATTCCGGCCTCGCGAATTTCCAGACGCGCCCTTATGACTCCCCGCGTATGTTCCGGCGCCCAGCGATCCCCGTCCATAGTCAGGGCCGTGCGGGCCATCTCCACGGCTTCGCCCAGTCTGGCCCGGGCCGTCTCCTTGAGCGGGCTCTCCAGAGTCTCGATGTGCGCGGACAGTTCGGCCTCCCGCTCCAGAACGGCGCGGGAAACGTCGTACACGTTCCAGGCTTGACCCTCCGTCATGGACGGCTCGAAAAGTTCCAGCGGATGAACCTTCCCTCCCATCAGGGCGTTCGGGGCCAGAAGGCGCTCCCCGACCTCGGCGGTCATGGCCCCGAACTGCTCCTTGAAGGAGCTGATCAGGGCATCGGTCTTGTTCTCCGTAAAGTGCAGCCTGCCGTTGGCGTCCGCGTCCATGAAGCTCGCGCGCAACGGCGGATAGGACCCCGCGTCGCTTATATAGAAGAGCTTCTGCATGAGCAGGTAGTCCTTGAGCGGCACGCCGGAGTCCTGAGCCAGAGCGCGGAGGCGCGAGCGGGTCTCGGCCACGTCGTGCCGCTTGCCCGCCTGCCATTCGCCCAGCAGATCGTTATCCACCAGATTGGCCGCCAGGCGCACCTCCTGCTCGGAAAAGCCCAGTCTCTTCATGGTGTCCCGGAGTATGGGCGTTGTGACTTCATGCTGCTCCCGGCCTGTGGCAAAGGCCTGACCTTTGCCTATGTCGTGGAAAAGCAGCACCATTTTCATGAAGTTGTTGGCATTGAAGTTTTCAAAGCCGGGCCGCCCCCGCAGGCTGTTCTGCAGGCCCTCCAGATCGTAATGACCTTTCTGTTGCTCATAAAGAGACATCACCTGCCGGGTATGCCTCTCAATGGTCAGATCGGGGCAGCCGGGGGCGGACATGTCCCCCACGCCGAAAGTCATGGACAGAAGAGACCTGAAGCGGTGCATGGAATTCATAGCCTTGAAAATGTCATCCGCGGACACGTCCTCGTTGCGGAAGCGCGGGCCTTCCCGGCCCAGCACCAGCCGCTCGTTGGTCTCGCGGATGAGCGGGCGAAAGGCCAGACCGGACTCGTAAGTCGACGAAGCGCGCAGTTCCTCTATCGCGGCGGAGGCATCCGCGCCGAATTTCACGCTCATCCTCTCCATAAAGGCATCCATGCTCGCCCGGTTTTGTTCTTTGACTCCGGGGAGCAGGCCGGCAAGAGTCCTGCCCCCGATCTTGCCGCCGAGAAAGTCCAGGTTCAGGGTAAAACCGTAAACCTGGGTCATGGCCTTGCTCACCGCTTCGGCGGCCGCGCGGTTCTCGGCGCGTATGCCGGAGGAAAACAGGCCCAGAAAGGCGCGGCCCAGAGGGTGCTTGGATTCCCTGATGGCTCCGTCCTGCACATACAGGGTGCCCTTGGCGGCGGCCAGGGTCTGCAAAGTGTCGGCCGCTCTGGTATTGCTTTCCTGTACTGGTATGCTCAGACTCATACGGGCTCCTTTCGCAGATTTGTTCGAAACTTCGCCTGTGGTAAGTGCAATTCCCGTTCCATGCCGCGGATTCCGTCCGCTCCCTGCCGGTCGGCTTCAGGCCGCAAAAATTGTTGGCGGCAATTTTTCTGGCGCTCCAAAGCTTGGGGAAATTTTAATCAGACCCTGATGAAGGCGCTGGTGTCGGACTTTTCTCCTCCGCCCGCCCCCCCGGCGATCCGGGCGCGCCAGAATTCGGCCGCGGCCAGAAAAATCTCCAGGTTTCCCCTGAAATTCTCAATATTCAGACCGGGAAGAAAAAGGCGTAGATTCAGCGCGGCTACCCCTCTCTCCCTATCCAGGCCCAGGGCCGGGCCTCCCGTGCCCTGAAAAAACATATTGCCTTGCAGCATATCCTCACAGAGGCCGGAGCGCTCCTCTCCGGAAGGCAGGACTCCGAGTTCCATGAATAAATCCAAGGCCGGAGTCTCTCCCGCCAGACGCAGGTGCAGGACTGAGGTTCCGTTGACCGCAAGGCAGGTATAACCGTCTTCCAGGGCCAGACCCTCGGGATCAAGCTCCAGCTCCGCCGCCAGGGCTTTCAGGATGCGCCCGGCGCTTTCCTCGGGACTTTCCTCTGAATTGTTCCACACGGGCATTTTTTACTCCTTGGAAAAACAGGGTTGAAAAAGACCATAAAAATAGTTCTTCATCACATAGCACGCCGGAACGGCAGGCACAAGCCCCGAGATTCCGCCTCAGGGTCATTCTGTTCTTCCGAATCCGGCGCGCGCGGCGTTGCCTGTCATATCTTGCGCCCAGGCAGCTTTTCTTGAGTCTCGGCCCGTTCTGACCTGAATTACCCCGCGGAACTAGCGGCGGCAGGCGACCGGATACTTCATGCCGCTGGGGTCGAGGTTGATGCTCCCGCCGTGCCCGTCGTACAAGCGCACATAGAACGCGTAGTCATTGCCGTTGGCCTCGCCGGTCCAGAACCCGCTGGCGAGCCACCCGGCGGCAAAGGCAGCGCCTTGGGCAGCAGAATTGGGATTGGCAGTTGACCACATCGAAGGAACATTATACGGCGACACAGCCTGATATTCCGCGCGGATCGGCATCTTGCCGCCGCCGACATAGGCTCCTTGCGGCAAAGCCCCCCAAGTAGATTGATTAACTCCGTCACTGACGTATTTCCCTGAACCGTTGCAGGCGTCATACGCTTCTGACCAGGCCAGAGGAGCAGACGTTCCCACAGGCGCGTTGAACACAGACAAAGGCCCGTTGCCGAAAGACACCTCCCGCGTCGCGTAGGTTGTGCCGCTGATGGTGGTCACCTCAGCCTTCACCGTGACCGTCCGTTCGCCCACAATGTCCGTCAACTGTTGCGTCGTTTCACCATTGCCGGCGGTGGTGGTTTCCCTGCGGGCACTATTGTACGCCGACTCGTTTGAGCCGCCGCTTATGCGTTCCTCCGACAATTCCAGATAGGTCAGGGAGCCGCCGGAAACGTTGCCGGTTGTGGATACTTCCGGCTTATCTCCCCAGGTCAGCCCTGTCTTCTTGCTCCCCCAACCGGACATCATGGCCGGGGAATTGTTTTGCGCTGAAATCACGCTCCAGGTCACCGTGGCTCCGCTTACGGGAGAGCCGTTCGCGTCCACTACTTTGGCCGTCAGGGAGGCGGTGGCGTACAGAGTCCCGCTGGTGAAATCGCCGCCGTCGGTAACCGACGTGATGCTGATCAGGCTCGACGCGCTGCCGTTCAACGTAAATGTCTGCTCGTTCATCCCGGCCCGCACGGTCACGGACACAGGCCCGGAAGCCCCGGCAAGCGTCACCAGAAACTCGCCCCGCCTGTCCGTGACATAGCTTTTGGAACGGTCGGCGGCATAAGCCGCTTTGACGGAAATCAACTCGTCCAGAAAGTTCACAACCCGGGCAAAGAGAGTTGCGGGTTGCGTTGGCGCGGCTTCGGCCAGATACAGGCCGTCGGCCGTCACATGCACCGTCCGCCCGGCCATGAACTCGTCAAAGCCGTTCAGAACCCGGAAGCGGAAGACATTCGGCCCCGCTGCTCCGAGATACTCTATGCGGTAGCTGTTCTTGGCCCGGTATTCCAGGATGATCCGGTTCTCCCGATCCACAAACTCGTGCCGGGAGCCGGAGACGGCGCGCAGTTCCGCCACCTTGGAATGCTTGATCTGATCTTCAAAGGGCATCCCGAAATGGTAGGTGAAATTCAGCCCGAACTCGGTATCGGTTCTGCCCCGTTCCGTGCTTCTCTGCGTGAGGAAGCCGGAAAGCAGGGGAAAGGGAGTATACTCCAACCCGTAAGACCAGACCTTGGGGTCTTTTTCCAGATTCCGGCGCCCGAACATGCCCACATGATCCCCGTACCACTGCGTATAGGCCCCGGTCAGGGCCAGGTTGCGGTAAAAGGGCAGGTAGGCTTTCACCCTGGCGTCCCATCCTTCGGCGGGGCGTTCCTCAATGAAACGGCTGTCGAAGTCGTGGGAGCCTTTCCAGCCGGAGAGCGGGAAATAGTAGTTGGAGGCCAGACGCAGCCAGTCGTACTGCAATTCGACGCCCACACCTCCGCGCCGGTGGGAGCGGGTGAAATCGTTGTCGAAAAAGGCGTTGTAGCCGACCATCCAGTCTCCGGAATCCTCTTCGGTGGCATTGGGGAACCACCTCTGCCCCAGGCCGAAGTTGCCGATCCAGCGGTCATTGCCGTCATCCTCGCCGCCCGAAACAGCCATGCTCCGCGCCCCGATCTGCGTGAATACCGTCGTGTAGCGCGAATCGTGGAAAGGCAGCAGCGCGTCCCCCTCGCCCTGAAAATGCCCGTCCCGATCCAGGCTGAAATTCAGGCGGGCGCGGCCGTTGTCCGTTATGCCGGACAGCAGGGATTCGGCGGAAGAGTTGAGAAAGCCCATGCCCCAGGAGAGGGCGCGATCCTGGGCCAGGCGCAGAGGGTCAAAATCGCTGAAATCACGGCTCCGGCCGCTTGTCCGGCGTCCGCCGCGCGTGTCGTCATCGTGGCCGGTAAGGGGGTCATGGCCGGGGCCGTAGCCCGCGCCATACAGACCGTTCAGGCCGGAAGAGGCGCTTTCTCCCGCCGCGCGCGCCGCGCCGTCCTGACGGAAGCCCGGGCCCTCGTCCATGCCAGTTTGGCCCGTTTGGCCCTGCCGCCTGGGCGCGGGAACGCCGAGAAAGGACGCCGCCTGTTCCAGCAGTATGGACGGCAGGGCCGGGGCGATATGATCGCGGTCGGCGGCCCTGACCGGCGCGGGCGCGAAGGCGGCGGGCGCGGGCAGGCACAGGCTCAGAATCAGAATCAGAACGTATGCGGGCGCGGTCTTCATCGTTCCTCCGGCTGATCACGAACGAGATAATACTAGACTAAAAGCAGGATAATTCTCGGGACAAGCCGGGATATGGGGGGATTTCGAGGGACAATTGTGTAACAATGTTACGCATTGTGTAACAAAAAAAGGGGCCGAAAATGACCCCTTTTTTATAGCGAGCTCGCCCATCGGCGCCGAGGTGATCAGTTCAGAGCATCTTTAACGGCCTTACTCGTAGTAAACTTGACCACTTTGCGAGCCGGGATTTTAACAGCCTCGCCAGTGCGCGGGTTGCGGCCCTGACGGGCGGCGCGCTTGACCACCTTCATTGAGCCCAGATTCAGAATAGTGAAGGAATCGCCTTTCTTCAAGGCGCCAAGGAAAGCATCGCCGGCCGCTTCCAGTACCCTGCCTATGGAGGCTTTGGTAACGTCGTCGCCCAGTTTGGCCTTTACCGCGTCAATCAATTCAGCCTTGGTCATTTGTGATACTCCTTTGGGGGTTGTATGTGTTTAAGTGAACCAAAAATCTTAGAGCCATAGCGCCGCATTGCGTAGCTTCCTCAATCAGGCGCAGCTTATCGCCCTTTCCACAATGAAAATCAAGCGCGGCCTGGATCAGCTCGCCCGCCTCCTCGTTAAGGATCGCGGCGGCGTGTACCACGTCCGCAGGCCATTCGGGGTGTTTTTCCTCCGCCCGCGAAAGCTCGCTCAAAATAACGGAAGTCCATTCCTCCGCGTTTGCTCTTTTCGTACAATCCATGCGTTCTCCTTTGGTTTTTGCGGGTTGATTTTTTTCAGGGCAAAGGTTAGCGTATCCGTAACTGGAGCCGAAAACTCCAACAGGCGGACACGCCAACCCGAAAGCATTGGCTTTCTTTTTGCCCTTTATCCGAGGGAAAAATCTGTCATTGTTGTCGGGGGTGGGTGAATACAATACCCGCAAGGGAAATAAGTCCGCAGCTCCTGTTGCTGTTTTCGGCCCCCGGCAACCCTCATAAGGGGGGTTGCCCAAACAGGCCGCGAAAAGGCCAACAGGAGTTACATTATGACCAGCTTTCCTTCTCCTTTCGTCTCCCCGTCCGACGGCAATCCCATCACCTACACCCTGAACGGCCAGCCCGCTGTTTCCAGTCAGGACGTGGCTCTGCATTTTCAGAAGAAGCACAAGGAAATCCTGCGGGATATTGGCCGTATATGCTCTATGTGCCCGAAATCTTTTAACGAGCGCAATTTTGCGCCCGTTGAATATTCTGACGCTAAAGGGGAAAACCGCCCTTGCTATCTCCTCACCCGCGACGCCTTTTCCATTCTGGCGATGGGTTTTACCGGCAAGGCCGCGATCCTCTGGAAGCTGCGCTATATAGAGGCTTTCAACGCCCTGGAAAAGGCCGCCCTGGAAAACCTCAGCGCCCAGGTTATCGCGGCCCGGCGTGAGGCTCTTACCCTGGAGCGGGACGCGGAAAAAACCCGCCAGACCGCTCTGGCCGAAGGGGCGAGTATTTGTCTCGCCCTTTCCCCACTCATGCAAGCGCGGCTCAAGAAAGTCCTGGCTTATCGCCGGCGGGGTTTTTCCCAGCGTGAAATATCCGCGGTTATAAACCTGCACCGGCGCACGGTGCGGGAGCTGGAAAAGGTGGCCCTCTCCCTGGGGCTGGAGGCGCGCCATGCGGCTTTGCAAAGATGACACCCCTCTCCCTGACGCGCTGGAGCAGCTCGCCGCCGTGGCCAGCTTTCTGCGTGAGGCGTTATGCGGCCCGCGCGAAAATCCCTGGCAGAACGATGACGGCGATATGGAACTCTGGGGGGCGGCGCTGGTGTTCGAGGCTCTGAAAGCCGATCTTGAGACGGCGCGAGTTTTAGTCATACAAAGATTCACGGAATAACCCCTTATAACCCCTTTCCGCTCCCGCCCGCGTGTATGCGGGCGGGAGCTTTTCACCTCAAAATTATGGCCATGCCCGGCAGGCGGAGGCGCATTTCAGCAATAATGCTTTCCAGGGTTTCGGATTTCAAAGTTGAAGCCCTGGCTTTTTCCAGTTGTTTCTCCAATTCGTCGAAGGCGGCCGGGTTCGGCTGGGGAGCGGCCGCACGGGAAGGGGACTCCGTATCCTCCAGGGCGCCAGAATCAAAGTCGGCGGGAGTCTGGCTCGGCCCCTCCCCGTCTTCTTCTTCCGGTTCGAAGCTCAGCTCTGCGGGTGACTGGGCCGATGTTGACGCGGCCGGCTGCGGGGCCGGGGTTGGAGTTGACGCGGCAGGCTCCGATATAATCAGATCCGGCCTGAGAACAAAAAGGCGCGTGCTATTAAAGGGAATAGTTGTAGCTGTAGCCACGTTTTTCCAGGAGAGTTCTAGGTCTTTCAGAATAACGTCCATTTTCTCCCGATTCCGTCCGCTCTTATCTTTGCCGTTGTGAATACGATAGGCACTTTTCAAATCCACGCCAGCGGCGGCGGCTAAATCTTTAAGCAAAACATAGGTTTTAGGTTCAGGCATGGTGGAAACCTCCGGGTTAGAAGTCGGTTCAGGCCGCGAGCTCTCCGCTGCCGGAATATCCAGAGATGGAAAGAGCCGCGAGGCGGAAGAAGTCAGAGCCTTGCCTCGGGGGCAGGAAAGGCAGACGCCCAGATCGGCGCTCTCCCGCGTGCCGGTGACAATCACGGGGCATTCCCAAGGTTCAATAGCGCGGGGGCGGCGGGGGCAGGAGATCATCGGTTCAACCCTCCCAGGATAGAGTCCAGATTCGGAAGTATGAGCTGACGCGAGCGGGCGTCTTTCTCCCGCTTTAAAATCTTGTAAACCGCGGGCTCGGAAAGGCCGTATTTGCGAGCCAGCTCTGTATGATTGCGGCCCCGGAAATCGTCGCGGATCATGGCATCGCGCCTGTAGCCGCCTTTCTTGATGTAAACAAGCGAACCGCCGTAATCCCGGCATATCTGATTGACAGCCTCCCGCGCGGCGGCCGAGGCCAGCTTGCCGGCCTCGGCCTTGGGCAGGCGTTGGGACAGCCGGAGCAGGAGGGTGTGCTTGAGTCGCATCTCCAGATCCTCCAGAAAGCTCTGAGTGTTATCCCCAATAGACAATTCAAGCTCCGGCGGAATCCACGGGCGCGGCCGCCCGCGCGCGCTCGACTCGATCCACCCAGCTCCGGAGCTGATTGATCAAGGCGGAGGCGTCGTCATTGGAAAGAGTGTCAAGATTCCAGGAGCCCACGCGGGCGAGGGCGTACTTTTTAAGCGCGGTTTCGCTGCTGTCCGTCAAGACGCCGGCATCCCGGAGCCGAAGCCAGAGAGCGCGGATTTTGCGGGCCACGGCGCTCCTGGCCATAGGCTCTCCCTTGTATGTTCTGGATTTATTGAGAGCGGGCTGACTCTTGAGCTGAGTTATGACGCGGGCAAGATCGCGGTCATTCATCTCGCTTATATGACTCTTGCCGGTTATGCTCTCATAAACGACGCGGCGCTCATCTTCATGCAGACCGAGATCCCGGCAGAGGCACATAATAAGGCGGATCATTCTGGGATTGCGGGTCGGGGTCGCCATGTTATTTCTCCTCCTTATCTTGCTGCCATGCTGAAAATATAGCGTTGTTGGATTCGTCCAAGTTCAAAAAAAGATCTGGATTATCAAGTACAGCATCAACGGCCTTTTCCCGCGCTTCCAGCTCTGTCCGCGCCTCTATACCCTCAATAGTGAAAGGGAAGGGGGAAATTTCCACAGACCATTTCATATCGCGCCTCCTTCGGCCAGCTCCTGCTCGGAGAGCTCATAGAAAAACTTGTCTTCCTGCACCAGTTTGCAGCCCAATCTCTTGAGCTCAATATCGGAGAGTCCTTTCAAGGCGTCCTTGTCCGGTTCGTATTTGACGCGGATAAAATCCAGCATGCCCATTTCTTTCAAGCTCTGGGTCACCTGCTCCCAGGTGTCCTTACGCCCGGCCAGAGTGATGCGGCTGGAAGAGCGGAAGCCGAAAGAGCCGAAGGTCAGCTCGCAGGATTTACGGTCTTTAAACAGCTCCGGCTTGTTGTAGACAGCGTAACGGCCCAGAGCTTCCCCTAGCTCGGCGATCTGGCGGCGGTAAGGCTCGGACTCAACGGACGCCTTGAGCTTGAGGGCGTCGATGTCATCATTAAGAGCGGTCTCAATGAGCTTGATGTTGCGTTGCAAGGCGGCGATGCGGCCCAGGATGTCATTCGCTTCATCCAGGGACTTGATCACTGTAACGTTGATTTCGGGTTTGACTCGTTTGGACATAGGGGTCTCCTTAGGCGCCGGCGATCACGTCAGCGGTGACGCGGGGCATTTTGAGTTCAGCGGCCTTGTTCACGGCCGCGGTCAGGGTATTGCCGACAAGCAGAGGATAAAGCAGGGATTGCCCGGCCTGGCCGTTGCGCGGGGATGGGCCGGAAAGACGCAGGCGCAGGGCGTCCAGAGCCGAGGCGTCAAAAATATCCTCATACTTGGCTCCGACGCGGACGCAGCGATGACGCACATAGCCCTCAAGATCGTCCAGGGGGTAGAGCTCCAGGATTTCAAGACGCTGCACGACTTCGCGCACATCCCAGGCCGTGGCCCCGTCGGCCAGCTTGGAGCGTAATTCCGGCTGGCCCAGGAGCAAGATGGAGAGTAGCCGCGTCAAGCCGTCATCGAGCTCATAAAAGCGTTTGAGCTGCTTGATAGTGCGCAAAGGCAGGCTGTGCGCCTCCTCAATGATCAGCAAGTGACGATTGCCGGCGCGGGAGCTTTCCCTCAGCCGCTCGTGCATACGCCGGAAGAGCCGCTCCGCGCTTAAAGTCGCGCCGCAGTGCTCCGGGTCTAAAGCGGAAAGGATTGACTCCGTGATGTGCTTGGCGCTCACGCCCAGGCTGCGCCGCTCGTTTTTGTCCAGCCCCAAAACGTAAGGCTCGATGGGGATCACCCGGCTGTCCTCCGCCGCCAGGCGGGATATGAGATCCCGGCGCAGGGTGGATTTGCCGCTGCCGGATTCTCCCACCAGAGCCAAGAATCCGCCGTGGCGGGCCGCGCCGTACAGGCATTCCCGGATATAGCGCAGTTCCGGGTTGAAATAGATGTCTTCGGCTGATGAAAAGTTGTCGCTGAAAAGTTCGCGGGTCAGGCCGAATTTTCTGCGGGCGGCCTGACTTAAAGTCTGTTTCGGGGTCATGAGAACCTCCTCCGGTTCGGATTTTGCGGCGGGGGCGGGTCTTTCCTCCACCTCCGCCAGGGCTTGGGTTACAAGTTCTTGCGGGCCGCCGCAGGCGGCGATCCACTCCCGGAGGTGAATGTTGTCACCCAGGCGACGGACGCCCAGGGCATAGCCGCGGGCATGGGCGACGCCCTGGATCAGAGGGTCAATCAGGCCGATGGGGCGTTCTTCTGATGCTGCGGCCGGTAAGCCGGGTCGAGGTAATCAACGACATCAACCGGGAGATCGTGACTCTCTACAGATGCCTGCAGTGGCACCTGGAAGAGTTTTTGCGTTATTTCAAGTGGGTACTGGTTTCAAGAGACGAATTTGACCGGCTTAAACGGGCCGTGCCGGATACTTTGACCGACATTCAGCGGGCGGCGCGCTTTTTCTATATTCAGCAGACATGCTTCGGCGGCCGCATCCACAACCCGTCATTCGGCTATTCCGTCAGATCCAGGGGCCACAAGCTTAATCTTCTGCGCATTGAAGAGGAGCTTTCAGCCGCGCACTTGCGGCTGTCCAGAGTTTATATTGAGTGCCTGCCTTATGTCGAGGTTATCAGCCGCTATGACCGCCCGGAGACCTTTTTCTATTTAGATCCGCCATATTGGGGTTGTGAAGAGTATTACGGCAAGAATCTCTTCGGCAAGGACGATTTTACCCGGCTGGCCGAAATCCTGGCCGGAATCAAGGGCCGCTTTGTTATGAGCATTAACGATCGGCCCGAGATCAGAGCGATATTCACTGCTTTTGCCGTGGAGGCGATTTCAACTACATATACATGCGGGCAAGCCAAAAACGTGCCCGCCCGCGAGCTGCTGATCTGCAATTTCGAGGCGCCATGCTACAAATAGGCAGCCTTTTCAGCGGCGCCGGGCTGTGCGACCTGGGCTTTCATCGGGCTGGATTCAAACATCGCTGGCTCTGCGAAATTGACCCTTTCTGCCGATCTGTACTGGCCCGGCATTGGCCCGGCATACCCATATATGAAGACATACGAGATATAGACCCGGCAAAATTGCCGACGGTTGACGTTCTGGCCGGAGGGTTTCCCTGTCAGGATGTTTCCTGTAGCGGCAAGCGCGCCGGTATCAGGCAAGACACAAGGAGCGGCCTGTGGTATGAGTATGCGAGATTCATCAAAGAGATACAACCGCGATACGCGGTCATCGAAAATGTTAGAGGGCTGCTCTCCCTCGGTATTGAGACAGTCCTGCAAGACTTGGCCAAGATCGGGTATAATGCTGAATGGCATGTGCTATCCGCTGCCGATGTCGGCGCCCCGCACAGACGGGAAAGGGTTTTCATACTTGCCTACCCCCACAGTCACCAGCTTAACCCAGTCAATGGGGGCTTATCTTCGCTCATCGGAGACATGGGAGAAAGCAACAAACATCACGGCTATGCTGATTGGAATGGAATACGGCTTGACAGGGCGAGCCGCGCGGCCCTCCGGGAAGCATATACCAGATGTGTTCTACATAGAGTGGATGATGGGTGTTCCCAGAGACTGGACGGCTCCGGATGGGGAATCTCTGGCAGAGTAATGAGCATATCGCCGACGGAATATGAAGCTTGGCTGCCGCGCCTCAAGGCTTTGGGCAACGGCATAACGCCACAGCAGGCGTATTTTGTTGCCCGCGCTATCCTGCGCGCCGAGGGGTTTCTTGTGCCGGATACGTACTCTTGA
>JAISOL010000038.1 GCA_031275645.1 Deltaproteobacteria bacterium | reverse complement strand
GAGGACAAGGCAAAACTGGCCGCCGCCTATGCCGCGGCTGACGTTTTTGTGTCACCCTCCTTTCAGGAGGTCTTCGGATTGGCCACAGCGGAGGCCCAGGCCTGCGGCACGCCGGGGGTTGGCTTTTACGGCACTGGCGCGGAGGACATCATATTGGAGGGCATGACCGGCTTTCTGGCCAGACACCCCGGTCTGCCGCTTGCCGGAGGCCTTTCTTCCCCAAAGGACGGCGCATATTCTTCCTTCTCTCCGGACAGCGTGGAGGATTTGGCCGCTAAAATCAAAAGAGTGCTGGATTTACCCCCGGACGAATACGCGGCTATGCGTAGCGCCTGCCGGGAGCGGGCGCTGGCCGAATATACGCGCGTTCTACAGGTCGGGCGTTACTTGCGCCTGTACCGGCGCTTGCTGGGTTTGCGGGAGATCGCCCCGGATTTGTGATTAAATTGAAGACCAAGGAAGTTCAGCGCGTTATGTCTCCCCTCATCTCCGTCATCATCCCCTGCCGCAACGGCGCGAACTATCTGGCTGAAGCCGTTGCCGGCATACAGCGCCGGGAGATGCCGGTTGAAATCACCGTCGAAATTATCGTCGTGGACGACGGCAGCACGGACTCTACGGCGGAAATCGCCGAAAATGCGGGTTGCCGCCTTATTCGCCACGAAACGACGCGCGGCCAGGTGGCAGGGAAAAATACCGGCCTCAGAGCGGCCTTGGGCGAATATGTCCTGTTTCACGATCATGACGACGTGATGAACGCCGGGGCGCTGGCCGCTATGTATCAGACTCTTGAGGCGGACAGGGAACTCTATCTGGTCATGGCCAAGGTGCGGGATTTTTTCTCGCCGGAATTGGACGATGCGGAAAGACAAAAGATTCGGATCAGGGAAGAGGCCTATCATGGCCTGTTTACCGGGGCGGTGCTGATGCGGCGGGCCTTGTTTGAACGGATCGGCCTGTTTGATGAAAGTCTGAACACAGGCGAGATAATTGTCTTGCTGGCCAAGATGGAGGCCATGGGCCTGAAGCATGAAAAAATTGAGCTTGTCGCCTCCAGGCGCAGGGTACACGGCGCAAATTACGGCCGGACCAACAAGGCAAAAGAGCGTCTCGATTATGCCTCTGCCTTGCGCGCCAGAATGCGCGGCAGGGCGAAGGGAAGGGGAGATTGATGAACGCCAGAGAACATTTGCTGCGGAGGCTTTTCAGGATGCAGCGCCAGGAGGAATACGAGGGTTTTGTCAAGCCGGCTCTGGCGGCGGGAGAAGAGAAGCACGGGGAAAATCTGAACGGACTCTATAGAAATCTCGGCCCGGAAGCGATGGAGCATCTTTCCGCCATTCTGGAACGCCGGAAAAAGATTTTGTCTCCGGCGGTCGCTTCTTACCGGGATCTTTATTCGGATGCCGAGTATGAGCAGTTTAAGGAGGTTGAGCGCTTCGGACAGCAAATAACTCAGTGGGGGGACTATTTTCAGTATAAGCATTTCAAATTGCCGCTCCGGAGTTTTGGCGCTGAAACTTTTTTGTACCGTCACGGGCTGGACAGATTGAAGACCGCTAAAAACATCGGCTCAAAAGCCATAATCGACGTCGGCGGCTTTATAGCCGATTCGGTTCTTGTTTTTCGCGATGCCTTTCCCGAACAGCCCGTCTATTCCTTCGAGCCGAATAACCTGAACTATGCTCTTGCGTGTAAAACCCTTGAAATAAACAACTTATCTGTAAGTGGGGGGGAGCCCCTCATCGTCATGGAAAATATAGCTCTGGGCGAGGCGGCGGGAGTGGGAAAAATTTCCGCGGCGGCGGGCGGCGGGGCGCGTCTGCTTGAGAAAGGCAAGAAGGACGGGCAAGGCGTCAGCATTGATACGCTTGATCATTATGTTGCTGAACACGCTATCCGGGTCGGCCTGATCAAGGTTGACGTGGAAGGGCATGAACAGAGTTTTCTGCGCGGAGCCCTGGAAACCCTCAAAACCTGGAAACCCGTTCTGCTCGTCAGCATATATCACAGCTACGATGATTTTTTCCGGATCAAGCCTTTTCTGGAAGATTTGGATTTGGGTTATTCCTTTGATTTTTTCAAAGGCATAGACGGCAGAATTTCAACTGAAACCATGCTTTTGTGCGAAGTTCGCTGAATGCCGAATATGGAAAAACGAATCTTCACCTTTTGGGAGCCGGCCGCGGGCCTGCCCGGTTATCTCAGTCTCTGCCTGCGCACCTGGGGAAAATTTCTGCCGGATTATGAAATCGTCGTGCTGGATTACGCGAATCTTGAGCGATGGATAGGCAAAGATTGCTATGACGAGAGCCTGTACAGGGACTTTTCACTGCCCAAGCAGGCCGACGCCATACGTTGCGCCGTTCTGAAGCGCTGGGGCGGAGTCTGGTTTGATACCGACACCATCGTCACCTCCGGGAAAGTCCGCGATCTCCTGCGCCCTGATGCCGAATTCACTTTGCTCGGCAGGCACATAGGCTTCATTGTCGCGCGAAAGAACGCCGTTATCCTGCGTATCTGGGAGAATTCGATTCGGCGGAGAATCAAATTTTACGCCTTCTACAACAGGCGCTTCAAGTGGCTTGGCAGCCGTTTCCCCCGCTTTCCCCTGACCCGCTACATGAACCGCTGGGATTTCCTGGGCAATTCCATTCTCAGGCTGCCCTTGCGTCTTGCGGGCGGGAACACTTTCAAATCCATAGACAGACTCGATGTAAACGCCCTGCCCGAACTCAAGGGTTTTACAGGAGGCAGCCTGGAAAAAAACTATGCTGATTTCTATTTCGGAGATTGCCCCATTGAAGACGCCCTGCGCAACGGCGGTCTTATCTACCTGCACAATTCCTGGACTCCGGAACGCTACAAAGCCATAAGCGCGGCGGAATTTCTGCGGCAGGACATAACCCTGGCCAGGATGCTGCGGCGCATCCTTGAGGCGGAGGCCTAGCCATGCCCATGCCCGGCGGTTTTTCGGCCATACGCGCTCTGTCCCGCTCTCTCTTTGAAAAATGCTTCGCGGATTTTCTGCGCGTCTACCGCGTGCTGCCTTCCTGGCTGAAGCGCTCCACCCTGAAGGTTTTCTTCTGCCTCGCGCTTCTGGCGACAACCGAGGTTCTGAGCCTGCTTTCCATCTCCTTTCTGGCCGTGAGCATAGCCGCTCCGGAAAGATTGCTCGGCTTGGGCGCGGTGGCGCGTTTGTTCAATCTTTTTCCCCAACTTAAAGAATTCTTCGCCGATCCGCGCCTCTTGGCCCTGGCCGCCTCCCTGTCCGTGGCCGGACTGATTGCCGCGAAAAACGCGCTTTCGGCCCTGGTCAACGTCAAAGCCGCGCAGCTGGACACGCGGGTCGCCCTCTTTGCCGGGGAGACCGTTTTCCGGCAATATCTGCACAGCCCCTACACGGCCCATCTGGCCGGAGACAGCCGGATCATGTTCCAGGCTCTGGGCTGGCGCGGCCAACTGGGGACTATGTTCCGCACCCTCATTCTGGTCTATGTTTACGCCGCCATCAGCCTGGTCCTGTTCGCCGCGCTGTTCGTTGCCACTCCCGGAACGCTGCTGCTGATCATGACGGTGGTTATGGCGACCGGCGCGGGCGTATACAAGGCGGTCAAAGGCAAAACCGACGTTGCCGGAAGGAGGGCGGCGGAATACGGCCGCAGGGAAAACCAGGTTTCCCTCAACGCCATGAGCGGCCTGCGCGAAACCCTCATCTACCGCCAGCAGCGGACGTTTTTCTCCTCCTTCCGCCAGGTCTGCCTGGATTGCCTGGCGGACCGGACTTTTCTGGATGTGGCTCCGTCCATTACCATGTGGACGCTGGAAAGCGTGGGCTTTCTGCTCATTCCCTCGACCCTGGGGGTCATGTATCTGCTGCAGGACGCCTCCATGGCCCGCATTACCGGCACCCTGACCATGATCATGCTGGTTTCCTGGCGCGTGCTGCCCATGCTCAACCGGGCCATGCTCTCCCTGGTCGTCGTGCGCGGCCTGCGCCATGCCGCCCTGGACTGCCTGGGGCAGGTGCAAGCCGCTCTGGACGATCCGGCTCCGGAGCCTCCGGAGCCGGATCCGCATTTCGCCCTGCGCCGGGGCATAAGCTTCAAAGGGGTGAGTTTCCGTTACCCCAAGGCCTCCGGGGATAGTCTGAGCGAGCTTGATTTCTTCATCCCCTGCGGCGGGCGGGTGGGGATCATCGGGCCTTCCGGGGCGGGCAAAAGCACCGTGGCCCTTATCCTGAGCGGGCTGGCGCGGCCCACGGGCGGGGCCGTGCTGGCGGACGGGCGCGAGCTTGGGCCCGCCGCTCTTGAGGCCTACCGCCTGCGCGTGGGCTATGTGCCGCAATCCCCCTACATCATGGCCGGAAGCCTGGCGGAAAACGTGGCCTTCAGCCAATGGGGCAAGCCCTGGGACGAGGAAAGGGTCAGGCGGGCCTGCCGCATGGCCGAGCTGGACGTGGCCTTTGAGCGCGGGCTGGATATGCCCATAGGCGGAAACGGGGCCGGGCTTTCCGGCGGGCAGGCCCAACGTCTTTCCATCGCGCGGGCGCTTTACGCCGGCCCCTCCGTGCTTATTCTGGACGAGGCCACCAGCGCCCTGGATACGGGCGTGGAAGCCGCGATCATGAAGACCATCTTCGCCCTGCCGCAGAGCATTACGACAATTATCATCGCGCACCGCTTAAGCACGGTGGAGCGTTGCGACACCCTGATCCGGATAGAAAAAGGCCGGCTTGTGGAAACAGGCCCGCCCGCTCTCTTGCTGCCCAGATATCAGGCTTGGCTGGAGGCGTCTTTTCCCCCGTCAGCCGAGGGAAGCGCGACTCCAGCGTCCTGAGGGCGTTTGCGGCGCCCTCTATCTGGTCAGGCGGCGAAATTTGATCCGGTGCGGCTGCTCCGCGTCCTTCCCCAGGCGTTTTTTCCGGTCAAGCTCGTATTCACTGTAGCTGCCGTCAAAGAACTCCACCCTGGAGTCGCCTTCAAAGGCCAGAATGTGCGTGGCTATGCGATCCAGAAACCAGCGGTCGTGGCTGATGACCATGATGCAGCCCGCGAAGTTCTCCAGGCCGTCCTCCAGGGCGCGCATGGTGTTCACATCCAGATCGTTGGTCGGCTCGTCCAGCAGCAGCAGATTGGCGCCGGATTTAAGGGTGCGGGCCAGATGCACGCGGTTGCGCTCGCCGCCGGAAAGCAGCTCCACCTTTTTCTGCTGATCCGTCCCCTGGAGGTTGAAGCGGGAGCAGTAGGCGCGGGCGTTCATTTCGCGGTTTCCCAGCCTGATGTTCTCCTGTCCCTCGCTGATCAACTCGTATACGGTCTTGCCGGGCGTAAGGCTCTCCCGGTTCTGATCCGCCCAGGCCAGTTTTACGCTTTCTCCCAGGCGCAAGACGCCGGAATCGGGCTTTTCCATTCCGGCCAGCATCTTGAAGAGGGTGGTTTTGCCTGCTCCGTTGGGGCCGACTATGCCGACTATGGCCCCCGGCTGGAGAATGAAGTTCATATTCTCCAGCAGGAGTTTGTCGCCCAGGGCTTTGCTCACTCCCTCCGCTTCGACCACCAGCTTGCCCAGGCGCGGCCCGGGCGGAATGTAAATTTCCAGATCCGGGGCCAGACGCTCGGATTCGTGGGAGAGCATGGCCTCGTAGGCGTTGATGCGGGCCTTGCTTTTGGCGTGGCGGCCCCTGGGGGCCAGGCGCACCCATTCCAGCTCGCGGCTGAGGGTCTTGCGGCGTTCGGTCTCGGTTTTTTCCTCATTGGCCAGGCGTTTCTCCTTCTGCTCCAGCCAGGAGGAGTAATTGCCCTTCCAGGGGATGCCCCGGCCCCGGTCCAGCTCCAGAATCCAGCCAGCCACGTTGTCCAGAAAATAGCGGTCATGGGTCACGGCTATGACCGTGCCGGGGAAGTCCCTGAGGTAACGCTCCAGCCAGGAGACGGATTCCGCGTCCAGATGGTTGGTGGGTTCGTCCAGGAGCAGTATATCCGGCTTTTGCAGCAGGAGGCGGCAAAGGGCCACCCGGCGGCGTTCCCCTCCGGAGATAAGGCTGACCGGCGTTTCCGGCGGAGGGCAGCGCAGGGCGTCCATGGCCATTTCCAGGCGGGAATCCAGATCCCAGATCTCCCTGGAGTCCATGAGCTCCTGCACTTCGCCCTGGCGGCGGATCAGCTCGTCCATTTCGTCCGCTTCCAAAGGCAGGGAGAATTTTTCGTTGATGGCGGCATATTCGTCGCGGATGGCGACAAGCCCGGCCACGCCTTCCTCCACCACCGCGCGCACGCTGCGCTTCTCGTCCACCAGAGGTTCCTGCTCCAGATAGCCCAGGCTGTGACCGGGGGAAAGCACGGTTTCGCCTTCAAAATCGGGATCGACTCCGGCCAGGATTTTCAGGAGGGAGCTTTTGCCGGAGCCGTTCAGCCCCAGCACCCCGATTTTGGCGCCGTAAAAATAGGAAAGAGAGATGTTTTTCAGCACCTCTTTCTGCCCGTGCCTTTTGGAGACGCGGATCATGGAGTAGATGATTTTTTCAGTTTCGTTGCTCATCGGGCGAACATACCCGCTGTTCCGGCTAAGTTCAAGGAGGTTTTTCCGGGGTCAGGGGGCGCGCGTAAAAAGGGGGATGCCGCCAGCATCCCCCTTTCGCCTTGGCCGCCAGGCCTTTTGTTTTTTATTTTCAGCGCTTCATGTTGATTACGTTTTCCAGCATGGTGTCCGTGGTGGTAATGAGCTTGGAGTTGGCCTGGAAGCCGCGCTGGGTCTGGATCATCTGCACGAATTCCCGCGCCAGATCCACGTTGGACTGCTCCAGGGAGTTGCCCTGAATGGCGCCGAAGCCGCCGCTGTTGGCCGCTCCCTGCGTGGGATCGCCGGATTCGCGGGTCTGGGTGAAGAGGTTGCCGCCCTCGCGGTGCAGGTTGTGCTCGCTCACGAAGTCGTAGAGAGTAATCTGGAAAAGCTCCAGAGTCACTCCGTTGGTGTAGCGGCCGGTGAGCACCCCGTCCTCGGTGACGTTGATGGAGCTGAGTTCGCCGTAAGTGTAGCCGTCCTGCTTGGCGTAGCGCTCGTAGAAATTGGTGCCGTCCCCGGCATAGGCGGTGCTGGTGGGCGGAAGGCGCTCCATATCCGTGCCCATGCCCGGTAGGCGGGACATGTCGTTGCCGATCTCGTTCAGGGTGGCGCCCACGGCGGTGCCGCCGACGGAAGGGAAATTCCACCACTGGTCGGTGTTGCGCACACCCAGGTTCAGCTCCGTGGTACGTCCGCTGGTGCGGATGTTCTGGTCGCCGGGCCCGGCTTCGGTGGGCAGGGTGGACCAGATTTCGCTGGCGCCGGGGGCGCCCGTGAAGTTGGCCGCGAACATGGGGTAGCCGTTGGAGGAAATGGGGGCGGCCACCCAGGTGCTCATGTCGTAAAAGCCGCTGGCCTGCGTGGGGAGCACGACGCCCGCGCCGCCGCCGCCGGTGTAATCGCCGTTGGTGCCGGGGTTGCCGGCGTCGTATTTGACGCCGGTTGTCCAGATGATGGGCGCGATGTGCGGGGTGGTGACGTCGTCGACATAGGCCGCGTTGGTCGTGGCCACTCCCCCCACCGTGGGGACGTAGGCCATCATGTCGGTGAGCTGCCCGGAGCTGTTGAAGCTCAGGGTGCCGGTCATGATCAGTCCCTTTTTATCCTCCGGCACCTCGATGCCGCTGCCCTGAATGTATTCCCCCGTGACCGGATTGAATTGAGCCCCGAAGAGGCGGGTGTCTTCCGCCGGGTCCATGGTCACGACGAATTCCCAGACTTCCTCTCCCGGAGTCGCGTTGTCCACGATGGGGGTGGGCGGAGTGCCCGCCTTTTGCGTATCCACTTTGTCGAAGTAGATGGTGAGCACATGGGCGGCCCCGCCTTCGTCGTAGACGGTGATGCTCTGCTGGTAGGCGAAGCCGTCCTGGCCCAGGGGGGCCGGATACTGCCCGGCGGAGTTGGGGGTGGTATCCCAGTTTTCAAAGAGGGAGGCAAAGGGATTGGTCACGGCTACCACAGGCGGAGCACTGCCGGTCGCGACATAGGTGGTCGAGCTGCTGGATTTTTCCATCCCCATTTTGCTGTCCAGGTTTATGGCCGTGGTGATGGACTGGGTGTGCCTGGGCTCGCAACTGAAGGAGGCCAGGCGCACGTCCTTGGGGACGCCGCTGCCGATGATGGCGCTCTTCTGCGTCCCGGTGGCCGTGAGGCTGGTGGCGAAGGAGGATTCGGGCAGTTCCACCTGCCAGCCCTGCAGGACATAGCCGTGGGGATCCACCAGGTAGCCGTCGGCGTCAAAGCGGAAGTTGCCGGCCCGGGTGTAATAGGCTTCGTTGTTGTTCTTGGGCACGACTTTGAAGTAGCCGCTGCCGGATATGGCCAGGTCCGTGGGCTCGGTGGAGCTCTCAAAAGCGCCCTGGCTGAAATCCCCGTAAATGGCGCCTATGGCGACGCCCCGGCCCACCTGGGTAGGCCCGGAGGCGGCATAGACCGTCTGGTTCACATAATCCATGAAGTCCATGCGCGAGCCCTTGAAGGCCACGGTATTCACGTTGGCGATGTTGTTGCCCACCACGTTCATCTTTTCGCCGTGGTTGAGCAGGCCGGAGACGCTGGTCCACATACTGGCGGTAAGGCTCATGATTTTTCTCCTTTTGTTTCTGGCATCCAATCTGGCGGGAATGCCCTTTTACAGGTTTAAGGTCGAAAGTTTGAAAGTTCAGGAGGCGCTTCCCTCTTCCGCCGCCGCTTCCGCTTCGGTTTCCGCGCCGGTTTCCGGGCCGGAAGAAGATGTGGGAATATAGCCTATGGTGTTCACATCGGTGAACTTGACGCTCCGCCCGTCCGAAAGGGTCAGGGTGTACTCGCCGTCCAGGCGTTCCACCAGCATCACGTCGCCGTAAACCTCGGTATTGATGAGCACCTTCTGGCCGTTGGTGTCCGTGGCGGTTACGCTGATTTCGTAAACCCCGTCCGGAGCCACGGCCCCGGAGCTGGTTTTGCCCTCCCAGCTAAAACTGTAGTTGCCGGCCAGTCTGGCCCCCAGTTCCTCCGCGTAGACGATTTGGCCGCTGGAAGGGCTGAGCACGGTTATGCTGCAGGTGGTCAGCTCCACCGGCGCGGTGTAAAGCAGGGGAGTGGTCGCGGGCTTGCCCTCCGCGTCCGTGGCCTTGCTGACGCTGTAGCCGCTGGAAATGACCCTCCTGCCCATGAGGGAGGCGGCGCTGGTGAGCTGATCCCGGTCATAGGCCGAGACTACGTCCTGAATGCCCTCGTCTATGTTCTGCAGTTTTTCCACCGAGGTGAACTGGGCCAACTGGGCGATGAATTCCTTGTCCTCCACCGGATTCAGGGGGTCCTGGTTGCTGAGCTGGGCCACCAGGAGGGTGAGGAACATGGTCTTGTCCTCGGAGCTCCGGCTGCTCGTCGTCCCGGCGCTGAAATCGGTCTGGCCCAATATGGTCGATACGCTGCTCATGATTTTGTCCTCAGGCGATCAGGTCTAAACCGGAAACGGAATTACTTGCCGGTCGGGTTGTATTCTGCATGCTCCGTGCCAGAATTTCTCCTTCCAGGGGGCGGGAATGGGCCAGGCGCAGAAAATTCGACTGTTCCCGCATTTCCTGTTGCCGGTTGTGCTCGTCCGCTCTGTCCCATTGTTCCGCGCCGTGGTTTTCAAGGGCGTTGCTTTCCACTTCCAGCCCGCTCACCTTGAAGCCCTGTTCTTCCAGGCTGATTTTGAGCTGGGCCAGTTGTTCGCTGATTACCTGGGCCGTGGCGGAGTTTTCCGTGCGGATGACCGCCCTTACTTCGCCCTGGGCCAGAGTCAGGCTCAGAGTGAGCTTGCCCAGTTCCGGAGGGTCCAGGCGCAGGACTATTTGTTTGCTCCCGTCCGCCAGGCTGCGCACCAGCCCGTGCTCCACCTGGCTGAAAATTTCTTCCCGGTAAAAATAAGCTTTGGCCTGCCGCGCTTCCCCGGCAGAATTTTCCGCCTGGGGCATACCCGTGAGCCCGGCCGGGAGGCTCCCGCCTTCCCGCCCGGAAGCTTCGGCGAAAATAATCCCGGTCTTGGCGCGCGAGCCGGAGGAGGCTGGCTCCGTTTCCGCGGCGCTTCCCCCGGCTCCGGCGCTCTTACGCCAGTTCCCGGCCTGCCCGGAGTTTTTCCCTTCCGCCTTTTCTTCCGGGAGCGGCGTTTCCTCATATCCAAGCGGGGCGAGGTTCACGGCGCGGTTTTCCGCGGGCTTGGGGGAGGAGGGAAGATTCCCGTTTTCGGTCGCGGGCGCGGCTCTCTCGGGCACGGCTATCCTGGGCGCGGCTATCCTGGGCTCGGCTTTTTGGGGCGCGGCCTCAGCCTGAAGGAGAAGAGGGCGTTCATCCCGGAGCGTATGCTCCGCTGCCTCGGGGGAGAGGCGCGCGGCCGCGTCAGCCCGGACTCTGCCGGGGTTTTCGCTCCCGGAGGCGGAATCCCGCGCCGGAGCGGCGAGGCTTTTTTGTTCCGCCCGTACCGGCCTTTCCTGGGGGCTGAGATCCTTTTTTTCAAACAGCGGAGTCGCCTTTTCCGGGGAATCCGTTTTCTCCCGGAGCGGGGAATCCGTTCTCCCGTGAAGGCGCGCGCTTCCGGCCGCATCTTCCCGCGCCTCTTTTTCAGCCCCTCCCTCCAGGCTCAGGGCCAGGGAGCGGCGGAGAATAAGCCCGGATTCTTCATCCTCCGGCTTAGCGCTGGTGGCCAGCTCGCGGGCCATGGTCTCCGTGCGTCCGGCAAGGGCGCTCTTCTTGTTGTCGCCGGAAGGGGGATCCTTTTCCAGCTTTTGCCGCGCGAACATATCCTCAATGGCCGAAGGGAGGGCCGCGCGCAGAAAGGAAGCCTCGGCTTTTTCGCGGTTCATTTCCGCTCCGGCCTCGCTGAAAAGACGTCCGAAGGCGTCGGCGTCAAGGGAAATTTCCGCCCGCTCTCCCAAAAGTCCCAGAATATTTTCGGAGGGTTTGCCGGAAATATCCGCCGCCCGGCAGAGCAGGGCGAGATCGTCCCTGCCCAGATCCAGAGTTCCGCCGGAGATTTTTTCCCGCAGGGCCTCCAGAATTTTTTTCCCCTGTCCCTGGGAAGAGAATTCCCGCAGGGTTGCGACTTCTTCCTGGTTAAAGCCTGTTCCGTGCAGCAAGGCGGAAAAAGCCAGTTCCTCCTGTTCGTTCAGGGGGGAGCTTTTCCGCTCCGTGAGCCGCGCGGCCGCGCTCAGGATGTTTCCCACGCCGGGAGCGCAGGCCAGGGCGTTCAACTGTTGCATGAGACTTTCCGCGCTTTCTTCGGAAACGCCCTTTGCCTCCAGCTTTTCCTTGAGGAAAAGGAGATCGGAGCTTTTGATCGCGGCCCGGTCGTCCCGGACGGAGCGGAAACCCGGAGGGAGGCCGGGAGTGTTGGCCGGATTGAAGATGGCCAGATTGTTGAAGATGTCGCCGAAGGAACGGCTACCTTCCTTGATCTCGGCGTAACTGTAAGTCTCGTCGAGAAAGGAAGGGGGGGAAGAAAATATATCCGCTATGGCTGTGGGAAAAAATTGCATGGTTTTTACTCCTGCCCCACAGCTATTCAATGAACGTGCCAAAGTCGCAAAAAAGCCCGCCTTCGGCAGCGCCCGGCCTTGCCGGGCCTACTAAAATTCCAGGGTGTCCGCCGCCTCCAGGGTCTGCCGGAAATCTTCCCGGCCGTGGGCGAAAGAAACCATAGCCGTCTCGAAGGCCGAGGGGGCGATATAGACGCCGCGGGCGCGCAGGTGTTTGTAAAATTTTGTGTAGCGCGTCTGGTCGGCGTTTTTGGCCGAAGCAAAGTCCGTAACCTCCCGCTCGCTGAAAAAGACGGTGAACATGCTGGCCAGTCTGTTTATGCGCGCGGGTATGCCTTTGGCCGCGAAAATGCCCTCCAGCTCGCGGCAGAAATCCTCCACCGCGGCGCTTAAAGCGGCGTAGTCCAGGCCCCGCAGAACGCGCAGAGTCGCCAGGCCGGCGGCCATAGCCGCCGGATTGCCCGAAAGGGTTCCGGCCTGATACACCGGTCCGGCCGGCGCCACCTGCAGCATGAGATCGCGCTTTCCGCCGTAGGCGCCCACCGGCATGCCTCCGCCTATGATTTTGCCCAGAACGGTGAGATCCGGCTTTATCCGGTAATGGCCCTGAGCTCCGTGGTAGGCTACCCTGAACCCGGTGATTACCTCGTCAAAGACCAGCAGAGCCCCGTAACGGTCGCAGAGGGCGCGCAGGCTCTCCAGAAAACCCGGACGGGGAAGGACCAGCCCCATATTCCCGGCCGCCGGCTCCACGAAGACGGCCGCTATTTCATCCCTGTGGAGCCTGAAAAGATCTTCCGCCGCCTGGGAGTCGTTATAGGGGGCGATAAGGGTATCGCTCACCACCGCCTCTGGCACTCCCGGAGTGCCCGGAATGGAGAGGGTAGCCACGCCCGAACCGGCGCGGGCCAGAAAAGCGTCGGCATGGCCGTGGTAGCCTCCGTCGAATTTGAGCAGCTTTTTCCGTCCCGTGCAGCCTCTGGCCAGACGCAGGGCGCTCATGGCGGCTTCCGTACCGGAACTGACCATGCGCACCATTTCAATGGAAGGAACGGCCGCGCAGATAGCCTGGGCCAGGCGCAATTCCGCCTCGCAGGGCGCGCCGAAGCTGGTTCCGTTCTCAAGCGCCTCCCTGAGCGCCGCCAGGACTTTGGGATGAGCGTGCCCCAGAAGCAGCGGCCCCCAGGACTGCACAAAATCGATATATTCTTCCCCGTCCGCGCTGCGGATACGGCTGCCTTTTCCAGCGGCAATGAAAAGAGGGGTGCTGTCCACGGAGGAACAGGCGCGCACCGGGCTGTTCACGCCGCCGGGAATGAGCTTGCGGGCCTCGGCAAAAAGTTCCAGAGAACGTGTTTCCATATGTGTATCCTCAGAAGAGTTCAAAAATAGGTCATGGATGTTTTTTTAAGTTCCTTCAGGCTTTCCAGAGCCGCGTATTCGCGCAGGGAGGTATGCTCCAGCAGGAAGTCAATGGTTGCCAGACAGTCCTCTTTTTTTCTGCCGTGGATCATGGTAAAAAATTCGTACGGCCAATCCTCGGCCGGGGAAGGGCGGTAATAACAGTGGGAAATACGCGGATTTTCCATCGCCGCCCTGGCGGCCAGATCGGCTTCCTCCTGGTCCGCCACCTTCCAGGCCACCATGAGATTATGCCTGAACCCCGCGCGCTGGTGTTTGAGGCTGGCTCCGAAGCGCCTTATGCTTCCGTCCCGCAGAAGGGAGCGCAGGAGGTCGAGAACTTCTTCCTCGCTCACCCCGGCGGAGGCGGCTATATCCGCAAAGGGAGAGGCGCTGTCCGGAAGGTTTTTTTGAACCAGGCTCAGAATTCGTCTTTCGGTTTCCGTAAAATCGCTGTATTGTCTGGGCATTATCCTTATCCGCTCCCGTGAGGTCATCGGAGCTCATCTTAGCATTCCGGCGAAGAGGTTGGCAATGCGCATTGTAGTACTGGGCGGAGGCAGCTGGGGCACGGCTCTTGCCAATCTGCTCGCGGTTAAAGGCTTCTCGGTCAGCCTGTGGCTGCGCGATCCCCGGACGGCGGAAGCCGTCAACAGTCTGCGGCAAAATCCCCGTTATCTTCCCGGCATGTCTCTGCACTCCGGCCTGCGGGCCTGCCTGGATGCGGAAGAAGCCTTCGCGCGGGCGTCTTTTTGCGTCCTGGCCCTTCCCTGCCAGCAAGCCCGCGCCGTCCTGCGCGGCTTTTCCGCCCTTTTTTCTCCCGGCCTGCCCGTGATCTGCGCGAGCAAAGGCATAGAGCTTTCCACCCGCAAGCTCATGTCCAGGGTGGTGGCCGAGGAATTGCCCCGGACGCGCTACGCGATACTCTCAGGGCCTTCTTTTGCGGCGGAAGTGATCCGGGGGCACCCCGGGGCTGTGGTTCTGGGCTGCGCTGAAAAAAAGCTGGCCGAGAAACTGCGCTCCGCCTTCGCCGGGCCGGCTTTCCGGGTGTACTCCAGCAGCGACGTCATCGGCGTGGAAATGGGCGGAGCGCTGAAAAACGTCATAGCCATCGCCGCCGGAGTCAGCGACGGCCTGGGCTTCGGGCATAATGCCCGCGCGGCCCTGATCACCAGAGGACTGGCCGAAATCAGCCGTTTGGGGGAATCCATGGGAGCGCGTCGTTCCACCTTCATGGGGCTGTCCGGCCTGGGAGATCTGGTGCTTACCTGTACCGGAGATCTCTCGCGGAACAGGCAGGTCGGCCTGGGGTTGGCCGCCGGTAAAAATACGGAAGAGATAGCCGCGGAGATGCGCATGGTGGCCGAGGGGGTGAGCACCGCCGGGGCGGCTGTGGCCCTGGGGGAGGAGCGGGGAGTTGATTTGCCCGTGGCCCGCAGCGTGCAGGCTTTGCTTGAGGGTGGAGTTTCCGCGGCCGAGGCTGTAAAACTGTTGATGAACCGGGATCTGAAAGAGGAATATCCGGGCTGAGGGAGCCGGCAGGTCTGTTTTCAGCATCGGGCGCGCCATGTCATGTACTGTTGTGGGTATAGATCCGGGTTCGCGGAAAACGGGCTGGGGGGTGGTGTCGGAATCCTCCGGAGTGCTGACTCTGGTGGATTGCGGGGTCATCAGCCCGGCGGACGCGGATTTTTCCGCCAGGCTGGGCGCGATCTTTACTGAATTGAAGGATATTTTACGGCGTTGCTCTCCGGAAGAAGCCGCCGTGGAAGAACTTTTCACCTGCAAGAACATCGCGAGCGCCCTGAAGCTGGGGCAGGCCAGAGGCGTGGCCGTGGGGGCCTGCGCCTCCCTGGGAATTCCGGTAGCCGGTTATTCCCCGGCCTTGGTGAAAAAAAGTCTTACCGGCAACGGTCGGGCCGAAAAAGTTCAGGTGAGCTTCATGGTCGGGCGTCTTCTGGGGGTAAAGGAAAGCTGGGGAGAGGATGCCGGCGACGCCCTGGCTCTCTGCATCTGCCACCTTAACCTGCGCCGTCTGGCCTGTCTGGGCATAAGAGGCTGACGATGCCCAGGGCTTTGTTTCTGGATCGGGACGGAGTGATTAATCGCGATTTCGGCTATGTATACCGGAAAGAGCAGTTCGAATTTGTGGATGGGATATTTGATTTGACGCGGGCGGCGCGCCGGGAGGGCTATCTGGTGATTGTGATCACCAACCAGTCGGGAATAGGCCGCGGAATATACGGCGAGGCGGATTTTCAGGCTCTGATGCAATGGGTGCGGGTCGAGTTTGAAGCCCGCGGAACAGGGCTTGACGCGATATACCATTGCCCCTTTCACCCCGAATACGGCCTGGGCGGATACAAAAGGGAAAGCCCCTGCCGCAAGCCGGCGCCCGGAATGATCCTTCAGGCCGCTCGGGATCACAGTCTGGATTTGGCCTCTTCCCTGCTGGTGGGAGATTCGGTCACGGATATGCAGGCGGGAGAAGCCGCCGGGGTGGGCCGGCTGTTTCTGCTCACCGGAGAAGATAATAAATATGCCGCCGCTTTCCCCATAAGCAATCTGAGAGAGCTTATCCCCTTTCTGACCGCTCCCGAATCCTGAGGAGCGGGTTTTCAGAAAGGCGGGGGAGCTGTTTTGGAACAGAGAAGCGGGATCACTTGTTGATAAATTCTTTCAGTTCTTTCCCGGCTCTGAAAAAAGGAAGCTTTTTCGGGGCTACTTCCACCATGTTTCCGGTTTTGGGGTTTCGCCCTGAATAACCCGGATAATCCTTGATTTTGAAGCTACCCAGACCGCGTATTTCCACTCTGTTGCCGTTGGTGAGGGCTGTTTTCATACTGTCGAAGAAAGTTTCCACAATTAGGGAAGCTTCTTCATTAGAAAGGGCATTTTCATCAGCAAGAGCTCTTATTAATTCACTTTTGTTCATGCACCCTCCGGACTCTGTAGTCGTTTGCAAGCAGTGAAACGGTTCACAGGTCGATTTGATAGATAATTTGTCGTAATTTAAAATAAAAATCAAGAGATGGAGAGCAAGAAAGCTAATTAAAATCTGTACCCCCACCGGCTCTGCCGGGAGACTCGCAAAGTTTGACTTTTCGGGAAAAAGAAGAAAACCCCTTTGATAATGATGTCTATGAATCACACACATTAGCCTGACAGGTCGCATAGGGCGGCGGATTGGCAATATCCTCGCGTGGAGGAAGTCGTTTTTCAGGCCGTATTATGGGCTATATTCCATTCCCCGGTTTCTTCAGGGGCGCGCGCTCGGCGATGTCGGGAAGTATGCCGGCGCGCAGTCTGAGGATCTTTTCGGCGATCGCCTTGATTCCGCCTGAAAATTTGCTTTGGGGAAAAGCCGTGAGGGCCGGGGTTTGCAGGCGCACGGCTTCGGGCAGCTTGCTGTCGCTGCGTATGCCCCCCAGCAGGTTGGGAGTGATTTTCAGAAAATGGGAACAGGCCGTTTGCAGGCGCTTGAAGGCGGCCCCTTCCTCTTTGGCGGAAGCGGTCTGGTTTACCAGGACGAAATGATCCCTGACTCCGTGCCTGGCCGCCAGCACCTTGATCAGGGCATAGCTGTCCGTAAGGGAAGTGGGTTCGGGCGTGATTACCAGGATGCGCATCAGAGTCATGGCCCCGAAGGCCAGGACCGTATCGGCTATGCCCGCGCCTATATCCAGAAGGACAAAATCGTAACGGCGGATAAAGCCGTCCAGCTTGTCGGCCAGCAGGAGGGCAAGGGAAGCGTCGTCTTTTATGCTGTCCGGCATACCGGAATCCGCCGGAAGTATCTCCAGCCCCGGGGCCAGGTTTATGACCAGATCCTCGACCTTTGTCCCCGGATGCAGCAGACTCAGGATGTTCCTCCGGGGGGCGAGCCCCAGCAACACATCCAGGTTGGCCAGACCGAGATCGCAGTCCACAAGCAGGGTTTTGGCCTGGCTTCCGCTCAGGGCCAGAGCCAGGTTGAGAGCCAGATTGCTTTTACCCACTCCGCCCTTGCCGCTGAGCACGGCTATAGTCAAAGTCTTGTTCGCCGGCATGTTTTTTACTCCGGACAGCATCCGTTCAGGCCGATCGCCTGTTTTTCTCCGTCTGCGCGCGGATCAGGCTGTCCTTGATGAACTGGTCAATCTTCCCGTCCAGCACCGCCTGGACGTCGCCGATTTCCGAGCCGCTGCGGTGATCCTTCACCAGCCGGTAAGGCTGCATGGTGTAGGTGCGGATCTGGCTTCCAAAACCTATCTCGTCTTTGTCCTGGTAGCTGGCCTGTTGCGCCTCCGCGCGTTTTTTCAGTTCCAGGGCGTAAAGTCTGGCCTTTAAAATGCTCATGGCGCTGTCGCGGTTATGGTGCTGGGATTTTTCGTCCTGGCACTGGGCCACTATGCCCGTGGGCAGATGGGTTATACGCACGGCGGAATTGGTTCTGTTCACATGCTGGCCGCCGGCTCCTCCGGCGCGAAATACATCAATGCGCAGATCCTTCTCGTTGATCTCAATTTTTATGTTGTCGCCGGCATCCGGGATCACGTCCACAGAGGCGAAGGAAGTGTGCCGCCGCCCGCTGGCGTCGAAGGGCGAGATGCGGATGAGGCGGTGAATGCCCTTTTCATGCTTGAGCAGGCCATATGCGTTCAGGCCGCTTATCCGCAGGGTGACGCTTTTTATTCCCGCTTCGTCTCCAACCAGATAATCCAGATATTCGGAGCTGAAGCCGCGGCTTTCGGCCCAGCGCAGATACATGCGCAGCAGCATTTCCGCCCAGTCCTGAGCCTCGGTGCCGCCCGCTCCGGGGTGTATTTCCAGGATGGCGTTCTGGGCGTCGCCTTCACTGCTCAGAAGCAGGCGCAATTCGTTCCGCTCCAGGGCGGAGGCCAGGGCAGAGAGAGCTTCTTCCAGCGCCGGCAGCGCTTCCTCCCCTTCTTCTTCAGCCAGGAGGAGCCAGTCTTCGGCTTCCCGGCGCAGGCGCTCCATACGCTCCAGCATGGAGAGCTCTTCTTCCAGGCCGCTTTTCTCCCGCAGCGCCGGCGTGAGCTTTTCCGCCTCGCTCCATGCTTCCGGCGCGGCCAGTTGCCGCTCTATTTCATCCAGGCGCTGTCTTTTGTCTTCCAGGTCAAAGCTGCCCCCGAAAAGTCTGGAAGAGTCCGGATAATTCCTGGTATTCGCTTTTTAATTCGCTTAATTGCCGCATAATTACATCCTTTCGCGTTTTTTATGCCGGATCGCGGTTCTGAATACGGGGCGCAGGCCGAGCAGAGCGAGAAAAAAGAGGGGCGAGCAGGCTACGATTTTTGTGATCCGGGCGTAATATCTGTTGAAAAAAGTTTTCTCCTCCAGCAGCCAGGCCTGATGGACGCTGGGATAATCCCTGAACAGCGGCCCGAGCCCCTGTATGCGTCCGGCGGGATCAATCATGGCGCTGGCCCCGGTGTTGGTGGAACGCAGCATGTAGCGCCCCTGCTCAATGGCCCGCATGGCCGAAAGCTGCAAAATCTGCCAGGGAGCCGGACTGTCGCCGAACCAGGCGTCGTTGCTCAGATTAAGCAGGAGGTTGCTTCCGGATTCCACTCTGGCCTGGGCCAGTTCCGGAAAGAGACTTTCATAACAGATCAGGACGCCGAAGGCAAAATGTCTGTAACGCAGGGGAGTTTCAGCCGTGCCGGGCGTAAAACCCATGCCTTGGATAAATTCTCCCGCAAAGGGCACGTTCAGCCCCAGAGGAAGATACTCTCCGAAGGGCACCAGGTGTTCCTTGTCGTAATACCCAGCCTCCCGGCCCTGCTCGTCCAGGAGCCAGACCCGGTTGTAGCGCGCTTCCAGCGGCGGCCTGTCGCTTTCAGGCGCTCCGAAGAGCAGGGGCAGGCCGTGCCTTTTGCTCAGATCACGCAGAAGCGCCCCCAGATTGGGGGCGTGGCTGAAGTAAAAGGGCATGGAGGTTTCAGGCCACACCAGCAAATCCGGATTTTTTCCGAATCGCTTCAGGCTCAGCTCAATGGCTTTTTCCGAGAGAGCCGCATAATGGCGCACGGTTTGCATCTGTTTTGCCGGCAGCCATTTCTGAGCCTGATCGATATTGCCCTGTACCTGGGCTATGAGGACAGGGCGCCCTTCGGTAAAGTCCAGCTTCAGGCGCGCCTGGCCATAAGCAAGCAGGGCGGCCAGCAGAGAACAGCCGAGCAGGGGAAGGGTCAGGGTTTTTATTTTTTCCGGAGCTTTTCTCAGGCCGCCCCTCCGGCCGCGCGGAAGCAGGGGGATAAAAGAAAAGGCCGTAAAGGCATAAACGGAGGAAAGGCCGAACATGCCGAACAGGGAAGCTCCCTGCGCCCAGAGCGGCCAGCCGGCCATAGCGCTGGAGAGGCTGAACCAGGTGATTCCGGTAAAAAGCAGTCCGCGGGCATATTCCAGAGCTCCCCAGGCGCAGGCGGCGGCCGGCAGGGCCAGGAGAGGCGCCCGCGCCCTGAAAAAGCGCAGGAACAGGGCAAAGACTATATAGTACGCGGAAACGCATACGGCCAGGATAATGATGAAGACAACGGCCAGGGGCATGGGAACGCCGCCGTAGGTCACCAGGGGATGGGTCAGCCAGAAGGCGGCCGGCAAGCCTCCGGCGGTGAGAAGCGTAATCACGCCGGCCGCGGCCTTGCCCTCGCTTTCCGCCTCCAGAGCCAGGCAGGCCAGGGCAAAGGGAAAAAGCAGAACAAGAGGGGGAATCTGAAACAGACTGTTGGGAAAGCCCAGAAAAAAACCCAAGCCGCCCAGGAGTATGAGGAACAGCTCTCTGGGAGTGAAATGGAACAGAGCTTTGATTTTCAGCATTGTCTTACAGCGTTAATTTTACTCAAGGCGCTCCGCCCGGGCCGTTTTCTCCGCTGTCCGGCGCCGGCGCGAACACGCTGTGTACCTGCCGGCTGTCGGCTTTTTCCACGATGAAGAGCCGCCCGTTCAAGGTAAAGCGTTCTCCCGGCAGAGGGAGGCGTCCGGCTATGTGCGAGAGGAGCCCTCCTATGGTGTCCACTTCGTCCGAATCCAGCTTCAGGTTCAGAGCTTCGTTGACTTCCTCCAGGTAGGCCCGGCCCGAAAGCCTGACGTCGCCGTCATCCAGAAAGACTATATCCGCTTCCTTGGGGGCGTCGTGTTCGTCTTCGATGTCGCCCACGATTTCCTCAAGCACGTCTTCAATGGTGACCAGGCCGGAGGTGCCGCCATATTCGTCCAGGATTATGGCCATGTGGGTTTTGCGCGCCTGGAATTCCTTCAGAAGTTCCATGGCTTTTTTGGTTTCGGGCACAAAAAAGGGCTGGCGCATGACCACGGATACCGGCTTGTGCAGATTATCCTGGTGCACGGCCTCACGGAGCAAATCCTTGGCGTAAATGATGCCCACTATGTTGTCGCGGTTATCCTGATAGATGGGGAGGCGCGAGTGCCCGTACTCCAGAATCTGCTCTATGGCCGAAGCCACGCTGGCCGTGGAGTCCACTCCGTGTATATCCGTGCGCGGGGTCATGATGTCTTCCACCTTGATGTCGTCAAGATGGAGGACGCTCAGGAGCATGGAGCCTTCCTCCTCCTCCAGCTCTCCTTCCTGGCTGGCCTCAATTATGGCCTGTTCCACCGGATCAGTGTTCCTGCCGCCGAAAAGGCGTCCCAATTTGTTGAAAAAATTTCCTCCGTCCGAGTCGCTCTCCAAAATAGAACCTCCTGCTTGTTCCGATTCCCGGTTCCTTACGAGCTTGGAGCGTTTCAGGCCCGATACCGTCGCGGCGGGCTCAGGCGTGAAACACCGTAAACGCGCTGTTCGTACAACTTTACCTTGAAATAGCAGCTAACCTCCGGCCCTGTCCAGTTCTCCGGCCCGTTCGGCGAGTCTGTGTTTTTTCCGGCCGGCCAGTTTTTTCAGGTGAATCTCAATACAGTTCAAGGCCGCCGGAGTCATGCCGGGTATACGCCCCGCCTGCCCCAGGGTTCCGGGGCGGACGGCGCCGAGTTTTTCCGTAAGCTCGCGGCTGAGTCCGGACACGAGGCTGTAATCTATCTGATCTATTTTCACGGATTCCAGAGTCTCCTGCCGGCGGGCCAGCTCTTCTTCTCTGGACAGATAACCCGCGTAGAGCAGGGAGCTTTCGGCCTCGCTCCTGGTTTCCAGGCTGAATTCCATGATTTCAGGCCAGAAGCGGGCTATTTTGGCGCTGTTCATGCCGGGCCGGCGCAGCAGTTCGGCCAGGCTCATTTTTTTTTCGGGAGGGGGTTCGTCCAGTTCCGCAAAGGCGGCTCTGGCTTCGGCGTCCGGGCGGAGCAGGCGCGCGCGCAGCTCATGGAGCAGGCGCTCAAGGGAGCTCTGTCTTTGCCGGAAGCTCCGCCAGTCTTCATCTTTAACCAACCCCAGCTCGCGCCCGAGGGGCGTGAGGCGGGAATCGGCGTTGCTGTGCCTGAGGAGCAGGCGGCGTTCCGCGCGGGAAGTGAACATGCGGTAAGGCTCGTTCACGCCCCTGGTGACCATGTCGTCCACCAGCACGGCCATATAGGCCAGTTGCCTGCCCGGCAGAAATTCCGGTTGCCCGCGCAAGGCGCAGAATATGTTCAGTCCGGACCAGAGCCCCTGGGCCGCGGCTTCTTCGTAGCCCGAACTTCCGTTGATCTGCCCGGCTGACCAGAGGCCGGGCAGGTTTTTCATTTCCAGGGTGGCTTTAAGCTGGGTGGGCAGAATGTAATCGTATTCCACGGCATAACCCGGTCTGACAATTTGACTTCTTTCCAGGCCGGGAACAAGGCGCAGAAAATCCTGTTGTACCTCCAGCGGCAGGCCGGTGTGTATGCCGTTGGGATAGACTTCGGCGCTGTCCAGCCCTTCCGGCTCCACAAAGATCTGATGCCTGTTTCTTTCGGGATGGCCGGCGATTTTGTCCTCAATGGCCAGGCAGTAGCGCGGGCCTGTTCCGGAAATGGCCCCGTTATACATGGGAGAAAGCCGCAGGTTGGCGGTGATGATTTTGTGGCTGTCCGGGGTGGTCCAGGTCAGGTGGCAGGGCAGTTGGGGGAGAGCCGGCGGAGGCCCGCTGAAGCTGAATTGCGGAGCCGGTAGATCGCCGTATTGCGCCTGCATGGCGGAGAAGTCGATGGAATCGGCGGCCAGGCGCGGGGTGGTGCCGGTCATGAAACGCCCCAGTTCCACCCCCAGAGAGCGCAGGGCGGCGCCTAAAGCGGTGGAAGCCTCGTCTCCCAGGCGTCCTCCAGCGAAGCGCCTCTCCCCTATATGCAAAAGACCGTTGGTGAAGGTGCCGGCGGCCAGAAGCAGGGCGCGGCATTCAAATTGCCGCCCCAGTTCGGTTCTGACTCCGCTGACCCGCCCGTTGCGCAGAAGGGGGGAGGCGACTAAATCCTGGATCACCCAGATTCCGCTGTGCCTCAGAATGTCGCGCCGCACTGTTTCCAGGTAGACCCGGCGATCCACCTGCGCCCGCGGCGCCTGTACGGCCGGGCCACGGCTGGCGTTGAGCAGGCGGCTCTGTATGGTCGCGGCGTCGCTCCAGCGGCCCAGCATGCCTCCCAGAGCGTCTATTTCACGCACAAGCTGCCCTTTGCCCAGGCCGCCTACGGAGGGGTTGCAGGAAAGGTGCCCGATGCGATCCACGTTGCTGGTGATGAGCAATACGTTCAAACCCAGGCTGGCCATAGCTATGGAGGCTTCGCATCCGGCGTGTCCGCCTCCGGCCACAACGGCGTCGAATATATCCGGGGGGCGGCGCGTGCGGGAGGAAACGTCGCTGACCCTGGAGTTCATGAGGCTGGATCGGCTTTTTCCACGATCAACGTGGCGCCTTCCACCCCGGTAACCGTTACCAGAGTGCCTTCGGGCAAATCCGGACCGCGCACGTACCAGTAAACGCCGTCCAGCCGCACGCGGCCGTATCCTCCGGAGATGGGCGCGACCAGCACGCCCTGACGCCCCAGGCAGCCGCGCTGGCGCTGGTTCAGGCTGGAGCGGGAGGAGGAGCGCCCCCGGCGGATCAGACGTCTGCCGACCAGCAGGGAGAAGAGGGAGAGGATGGAAAAGGCGAGGATCTGCCAGGGCCAGTAAAAACCTCCGGCGATATGCGTGAGGGCCCCGGTCAGCAAGGCTCCCAGTCCTATCCAGAGAAGGTAGGAACCGGGCAAAAGCAATTCCAGGCAGGCCAGGGCCAGGCCGCCCAAGTACCAGTTCCACCATATGGGTTCAAGCAGGGGAAGATCGGGCATGACTATTTTCCGGCTCTGGGTGCTTTCAGTGCCGACTCCTGGCTCCGGCTGCCCAGCAGTTCCGCTATTCCGGAGATAGAGCCCAGCAGGGCCGAGCTTTCCAGGGGCAGGATCAGCACTTTCTGATTGGGGGATTGAGCCAGGGCGATCAGGGACTCGACATATTTTTGGGCCACAAAGTAGTTGACCGCATTGATGTCTCCCTTGGCAATGGCTTCGGAAACCATCAGGGTAGCCGAAGCTTCGGCGGCGGCGGAGCGTTCTCTGGCCTCGGCTTCGCGGTAGGCCGCCTCCTTGTCGCCTTCGGCCTTGAGGATGACCGACTGTTTCAGTCCTTCCGCCTTGAGTACGGCCGATTGTTTATGCCCCTCGGCTTCCAGGATGGAGGCGCGTTTGTCGCGCTCCGCCTTCATCTGTCTGGCCATGGCGTCAACCAGATCCTGCGGCGGGGTGATGTCTTTGATTTCGACGCGGGTGACCTTTACTCCCCAGGGGTGGGTGGCCTCGTCAATAACCGTCAGGAGCCTGGCGTTGATGTCGTCGCGCTGGGAGAGCAGCTCGTCCAGGTCCATGGAGCCCATTACCGTGCGGATGTTGGTGATGGTCAGATTGAGGATGGAATATTCCAGCATGGTGACTTCGTAAGATGCCCTGTCCGACTGCAGCACCTGGAAAAAGACCACGCCGTCCACCCGGATCATGGCGTTGTCGCGGGTGATCACCTCCTGCGAAGGAACATCCAGGACGTTTTCCATCATGTTCACTTTGTGACCTATGCGATCCACAAAGGGCACAATCAGGTTCAGGCCAGGCTTGAGCGCGTGGGTGAAGCGCCCGAAGCGTTCCACCGTATATTCATAACCCTGCGGAACGGGTTTTATTCCGGAAAATAGAAAGAGAACGGCCAGTACAGCTATTCCTATGAAGACATATTCCATGTTTCCCCCAGGTGTTTGTCAGGGCCCAGCATACATGCTTTCGCACAGTCAGGCAAACTATTCCCGGCGCGACCGGTCAGCGGCGCATTGACGGTCAATTCTTCCAACAGGCGCCACATTTCGTCCAGCACTTCCTCCAGGCCGGTTTTCTCCAGAGCGGAGATGAAGAAGATGCGCCGCTTGTCCATCCGTGCCCGCGTCCGCAATTTTTCCAGATTTTTGGAGGAAAGCAGGTCAATTTTGTTCACGACTTCAATCTGACGGCGCGTGGAAAGGCTTTCGTCAAAGAGGCGCAGTTCCGTATTGATCAGATCGAAGCCCTCCCAAGGGTCGGGGCTGTCCGGGTCCAGATCCGCGGCGCTGAGCAGATGCAGCAGAAAACGGGTGCGCTCCACGTGTTTGAGAAAACGATGCCCCAGACCGGCGCCCTGGTGCGCGCCCGCCACCAGGCCCGGAATATCGGCCAGAACCAGGCGTTTGTCGTAGTCGCCGCCGTGCAGCACCACTCCAAGATTCGGGACGAGGGTGGTGAAGGGGTAAGGCGCGATTTTGGGACGGGCGGCGGAAACAGCCGCGATCAAAGTGGATTTTCCGGCATTGGGCAGGCCAAGCAGGCCGCAGTCAGCCAGGATTTTAAGTTCCAGCCGCAACCGCAGAAATTCTCCTTTTTCCCCCGGTTGGGCGAAACGCGGAGCCTGCAGGGTGGACGACTTGAAAAATTCGTTGCCTTTGCCTCCCCGTCCGCCGCGCGCCGCCACCAATTCTGTTTCGTCATCTCGCAGATCCGCCAGCAGGTTTTCTTCGCCCGTATCCGACACGACAAAGAGCTGGGTCCCCACGGGCAGTTCCAGCACCAGATCCTCTCCCCGGCGGCCGTGGCATTGCGAACCTTCGCCGGGCCTTCCGTTGGGGGCGGAGTAATGACGCTTCAGGCGAAAATCGTATAAGGACAAAAGGCGGGATGAAGCGCGGATAATGATGTTGCCGCCATCGCCGCCGTTGCCGCCGCTGGGGCCGCCAAAGGGCAGAAATTTTTCGCGCCGGAAGGCTACGCAGCCCGGACCGCCTTTGCCCGCCTGCAAAGTTACGCTGGCTTCGTCCACAAAACGCATCTCAGAGCATTTCCACTTTGATGTTGTACATCCCTGACGTACCGGTTTTCCTGATAAAAGAGGCGAAAGCCATGCCTTCGCCTCCCGAAAAAGTCGCCCGCTTTAATTGTTCATATACCTGACGCCGGAAAATCAGGCGGAGGGAACAACAGGCAGGACATGTACTCTGGTAAGCTCTTTCTTCTTGCGCATATATTTCTCAAATTTAACAATCCCGGTACAAGTGGCGAAAATAGTATAGTCGCTGCCCAAGCCCACGTTTTTGCCCGGATGCACTTTAGTCCCCACCTGGCGCACGATAATGCCGCCGGCCGGAACCGGTTCTCCGCCGAAACGCTTGATGCCGCGCCTCTGCCCCTGACTGTCGCGTCCGTTGCGGGAACTCCCGCCTGCTTTTTTATGCGCCATGTCCTTCCGCCTCAGCCGTAATGGCTTTTATTTTAAGAGTGGTGTACTTCTGGCGATGCCCGTTGGCGCGAAAGCTGTCGTTGCGCCGCCACTTTTTGAACACGATTATCTTTTTATCCTGCACGTGCTCAAGCACTTCGGCGCTGACAGAAGCTCCCTCAACATAAGGATCGCCTATACGGGCGTCTTTTCCGCCCAGAAAAAGCACCTTGTCCAGAAGCACCTCGTCGCCCGCCTTGGCGGCAAGCAAATCCACCCGGATTTTTTTGCCTTCCTCCACCCGCAACTGCCGGCATCCGCTCTCCACTATAGCGTACATAGAATCCCTCCAGAGAAACAATACGCGGTCCGCTAAAGACGACCGCCGCCCGCCAGGGCCACAGGAAACAGAGAAGAGCATTTGCCTGATTTCGCGCGGAAAGTCAAGAAAAAAATGTTTCCATGCACAGCCGGCTCCGCGCGCCGGATGATTCCGCCCGGCGGAGAGGAGCCGGCTGTGCTGAAATCAGTGATGGCTCAGATGCTCGCCGCGCTTGATACGCCAGACGGCGGAAAGCAGGATGAGCAGAAAATAGAAGAAAATCAGCCCGACGCCGACCATTCCCTGGGAAGTGGAGTGCCCGGCGGATTCCACAAGTTCATCCAGCCATTCAGCCAGGGTGGCGAAAAATTCGGTCATATTTTTTCTCCTTCCCGTCCGCCTATTTCAGGGCTTCATAGACCTTGCCGACGATTTGCGGCGAGGGCTTGAGGGTTTTTTTGCCTTCTTCCCAGTTGGCCGGGCAAACTTCCACCGGATTTTTCCGCAGATAGGCGTTGGCTCTTACTTTGCGCAGCAATTCCTGGGCGTTGCGGCCTACGTTGTAAAAGTTGACCTCCGACCCCACCAGCACGCCGTCAGGGTTGATGATGAAGGTTCCCCGGTAGGAGGTGCCGCCGGCCTCATCGTAAATGCCGAAATAGCGGGATATTGCTCCGGTGGGGTCCGAACCCATAAGGAATCTGACGTTTTCCAGCAGTTTTTCGGCGTTCCTCCAGGCCAGGTGAACAAACTTGTTGTCCGTGGAGACGGATATGATCTCCGCTCCGGATTTCTTTAAGGCCTCGTGCTGGGCGGCTATGTCCGCAAGCTCCGTAGGGCAGACAAAGGTGAAATCCGCCGGATAGAAAACAAGGATCAACCATTTGCCGCCGCTCAGAATTTTTTCCGAGGAAACTTCCACAAATCCGCCTTCATTGGGATCATAAGCGGAAAAGTTCAGGGGAGAGATTTTTTGCCCGAAACGGGCGCAATCGCAAGTGCATTCAGCCATGTAATCCTCCAGAATTTTGTTTTTGAACGCTTCGCGACAGCGCGGAGCGCCAAGGTAGTTCAGTCAAGAATGTTATCAGTTTTGAGACCTGTTATCATATACGGATTCAAAGGTAAAGCTGTAAGAAGCGGAGAAAAATTCCCGCGGGCTCATAGTTTTTTCCGGCGCACTTCTTCCAGAGCTTCAGCCTGTTCCTCAAAGTTCCGGAATCCGGAGTGGCGCAGGGCGTCTTCCACGGTTTTGTCCCAGTCCCAGGAAGCGTAGATGACCGGCTTGTGAAAGATGCGCCGGAAGTTAGACCATTCCTGGCGGTAAAATTTTTCCTTGGCGCTTTCCAGGCTTCCGCGCAGGTTATCCTGCAGACGGGAGAGTTCGCCTTCATACCATTCTTCCAAATCTTCAGGCTGGTCGTATTTTTTGAGGATATGCCCGTAGCCTTCTTTCTCCATCAGGAAACAGAGATTTTTGTGATGCTGAAGACGCAGCCAGGAGCCGAGCCCGGACGCGGGGATGTTTTCCTGCTCTAGGCTGTGGATGTCCAGCTTGGTCTGGTAGTAGGTATCCGGCACCACCGAGGCGGAGGTAATGCCTGCTATGGCCACCAGGCCACGGATAATCAGGCTGTTGGAGACGCCCTGTCCGCAGAAGCCGACTTTTCTGCCGGTTTTTATGCCGGTGAAGATGGTGACCAGGATAGCCCAGACCACGGCCGGGTCTTCCTCGTCGTAAATATGGCCAAGGCTGGCATTGTCGCGGTCCGTGGCCAGAACCATCTGGGTCATGTCGTTGGAGCCTATGGAAAAGCCGTCGAATTCCCTGATGAATTCTTTGGAAAGAATGGCATTGCTGGGCAGCTCGGACATCTGGATCACCTTGAGCCCGTCCTGGCCGCTTTTGAGTTTGTGCACCTGTTCCATATATATGCGCATGCTGCGAGCTTCTTCCAGGGTGCGGACAAAAGGCAGCATAATGTGCAGATTGCGTCCGCCGTATACGCCGCGGGCCAGTTTGAAGGCCTCCAGTTCCCAATCGCTCAGATCGCGGGAAACGCCGCGCCAGCCGAGCATGGGGTTGTCCTCCGTGTTCTCGTAGAGCATGCCTCCCAGGAGATTGCGGTATTCATTGGATTTGAAGTCGGTGGTGCGGTAGATTATGTCCCGCCCGTAAAAGGCCATGCAGAACAGGGCCAGGCCCTGGGAGAGAGTCTGCACGTAATGTTCCTTGCCGGAACGGTAGCCGCGGGAGCGGATGAGCTCCCTGATGTGCAGAGGTATGGCGCGTACAGCCTCGATTTCTTTATCCATGCCGTTTCGCCTGGCCACATCCGAACGGAGAGAAGCTATTTCGCGCAGGCTTTCCTGGATCAGGGGATTACTTGCGGCCCGTTCGCTGTGCATTTTTATTTCAGCCTCAATTTCCGTGCGCCGGCTGGCTATTTCCGCCGAAGTCCCCGCAAGCGGGCCGGGCTCCTCCTCAAAGCCGTAGATAATGCGCACATGCAAATCCAGATCCGTGCTGGTGTTGAGTATATCCAGGCGCCTGGCCGCCCGTTCCACATATTCGTCCAGCCGGTTTTCCAGCTCGCGCAGGCTGCGCTGCAAGAACAGAGCCTGTTCCGAACCGTGCATATCCTGGTTGTTCAATTTTTCAATTTCAGGATGCAGACCGGTAAGATGGGCCACATATTCGCGCAGGCGGAGCCGTCCGCTGATCAGCCCGGCGTTGTACTGGGAACGCAGGATTTTGGAAAGCTGTTCTTCCAGCGCCAGGAGGTGCTCCTGCACGTCCCGCTCCAGTTCGCCGCTGTCGTAAGCCGCCAGGGCCATGGGATGCACCCCGATATTGCCCAGCATGAATTCGGCGCGCAGGAGCCCGACTTCAAAATCACTCATGTTGCGCAGACGGGAAAGGAACATGGCCTGCCCCACGTCGGCCAGCACCAGGCCGACTTTGGTGCGGGTCTCGGGCAGGGTGGACAGGTCTATTTCGCCGCCCACGTCCACCAGAGGCAGCAAACCCTTGTATACGCGTCCGTTGGAACCGTCCACCGTCACTTCCTGTCCGTCCAGAGTGCGCAGCATGTCCAGGCGCTGTATGCCTATCACCGCCGGGATGCCCAGTTCGCGGGAAGTGATGGCCGCATGCGAGGTGTCTCCGCCCACGTCGGCCATAATGGCCGAGGCTATGCGCATGCCCGGAACCATATCCGGATCGGTGCGCTCAGCGACCAGGATATCCCCTTTTTCAACCCGGTTCAGTTCCAGGGCTGAACGAAGGAATCTCACCGTGCCCTGCCCGGCGCCGCGGGAGGCGCCGTTGCCTTCCAGCAGAAGCTCCGCTCCCTGGAGGTATTTGGGGTCCACCTCTTTGCGCCGCATGAAAATAGTGTCCGGATGCAGCTCGAATTCTTCGTTCCAGCGGGTTTCCGGCCTGGCCTGCACAAACCATAGCACATCGTTTTTATCCACGCAGAACTCTGAATCCATAATCATGCCGCCATAGGCCTGGCTGATGGAGCGCACTCCCCTGGCCACTGTCTCGGCCTGGCTCAGTGAAAGGGACCAGCGGTAAACCTCCTGTTCCGGCACCTGGACTTTCTTGGTGCCGCCGCCGTGTTCATAAACAATTTTGATGTCCTTGCAGCCCATCTGGCGGATGACCACTTCGTTTCCGTCATCACGCCGGAAGACGTAGTATTTGTCCGGAGTGACCATGCCGCCCACCACCGCCTCGCCCAGGCCGTAACTGGCGTCAATTGAAACCAGATCGTTGCGCGTTGTGCCCCGGCAGCCGGTGGCCGTGTCCGCAGAAAAGGCCGTGCCCGAGATAACCGGATTGATCATGCGCATCAGGCACACGGAAAGGGAAGTGTTCTCAATGGCCCATTCCTGCTTGGCTTTGAGGGAAATGCTCTCGTCTCCGGTGGCTTCCGCCCTGGCCAGGGCGTCCAGCACGGCTTCCCGGCGGTAGGTCATGGAACGCAGGTTGTAGGCGGAGGCGCAGTCCCAGTGATAGGCCGTGACCACCTGCTCCGGGCCGTTCATGTTCAAATAGGTATCCTGCAAACCGGCAAAGGCTTTTTTACGGGAATCCTCTCCGGCGGCTGAAGAACGCACGGCCACGGGAACATTTTCTTCCTCCGCCTCGGCGCAGATTTCCGCGTAACCCCGGCGTATCGCCTCGTCCACCTCTTCGGGCAGAATGACGGAAAGAATGGCGGCCTGCACCAGCACGGAGCGCCTGCGCAACTGGTCTATGCCTTCCGGGGAGGTGGCGAAGCCTTCCACCACATTGTTGATGAAGGTGCGCAGCTTGGTTTTGCTCTGTCCTTTATCCTGGGCGCCGCCTTCGTCCCGGATGAGTTTTCCCAGGGTACGCACGAGCTTCTGCAAAAATTCCGAATCTCCGCTTATTTCCGGATCATTCCAGTCAATGCGCTTGTATTCTCTGTCCACAACCGCGCGGACAACGGCCGGGTTGATGAAGCAGTTATCCAGCACCAGATGGAAGGCCACGGAGGAGACCGCCCGGAAATGCGGCGCCCTTACTCCGGGAACCTGGCTTATAATGGCTGTATTGTAGTTTTTTCCCCCCACCAGAAGCTCAGCCTCTTCTCCCATAGCCACAATTTCCGCGCCGTTCAGAATCAGTTTGGCTGTGTCTTCCGCGGATTTATTTATTTTCGTTTTGGGCATGGAGGACTCCTTTGGTATTGATACATAAGCTTAAGCCATATTTCATGTACTATGATACGAATATTTACGTCAATAGGGCGAAGGAGGCGGCTTTTCGAGGAGCGGGTCCGTGAATGCGGCGTCGGTGTTGCCGGGCGGCGGCTTATCGGGTATAAGGCCGTTTTGAATAGAAAGGGAAGGAAGTATTGTCATGGGCAGAGAGATCGAGCGTAAATTTTTGTTGCGCGACGGGATCGGGAGTTTTGTCTGGAAGAATTTGGCCGAGAGAGTTCTGTATTGCCGGCAGGGCTATCTGAGCAGTGCCGGCGGGTGCGTCGTGCGCGTGCGCGTGGCCGGAGGCCGGGCTTTTCTTGCGGTCAAGGGCGCCGGTTCCGGCATGGTCAGGGATGAATACGAATACGAGATTCCCTTGTCCGATGGCGAGGCCATGCTGGAGACGCTGGCGGAAAGACCGTTTATCGAAAAAAAGCGCTATTTTGTTCCCTCTGATGGCCTTACCTGGGAAATAGACGAATTTATGGCGGAAAACGCCGGCCTGGTGGTGGCGGAAGTGGAATTGGCGAGCGCGGATCAGACTTTCAGCAGGCCGTTCTGGATAGGAGAGGAAGTGACCGGAGACGCGCGTTATTACAACGCCGTCCTGGTCAGACACCCCTATGCGCGCTGGGCTGAACGCCCGTAATTCCGGGCCGGAGGGCTTCAGCCACTCCTTGCGGGTTACGCCGTGCTCTGTCCGCAGTGGGGACAGAAGGCGTAGTCTTTGCCCGGCAGAATTTTGCCGCACTGCGGATTGGGACAGCGCGCCGGAACGGGAGCAAGCTCGACGAGCAGCTCTCCGGAGCGAACCGGGGTCATTTTTTTGTTTGCCTTGAAGTCGGCGGTTTTGAGCACGCGTTTGACCTGCGCGTCAAAAGGAGCCAGCACGGCCTTTTCCTGTTTCATAATCGAGATGTTGAACAGTTCCTGCCCCTTTTTCACCATATCGCCGGCTTTGACGTAGACCACCCACAAATCGCCGTTGCTGGGCGAGGGGATATGGTATTCATTGGCCGGATCGGCCAGAACCGTTCCTCTGGCGGCTGAAGTTTCCCCCTTGCCCACCCGGACGTCGTGGCTCATGAATTCCGAGTCCAGCACATAGCGGACCACGGATATGCCGAGCTTATTCTGGCGCTGAATGCGCAGGAGATGGAAATTGTGCGGTTTGCCGTTGCTGTCGGTGAAGTTGAGTTCCGTCCCTTCCTGTAATCCTTCAAACCACACCGCCAGAGGAAGATTGTTGGGATCGCCGAAACGCTGCCGGAATTCAATGGTTTTTACCGCGTCTCCGGGATGGTTCAGATACATGAGCAGTTCTTCCTCGTTGGGTTCGCGGAGTATGAGTCCCTTGAGCGCGGCGCGTTCCCCTTCCATATCCGCATCCGGCAGTTTCTCCAGAGGCGGGATTTCCGTGCGTCTGGCCAGAGCTTTCCGCCAGTCCTGCTGAAAGGCGCTGCGGTACACCCAGTCCGGAGGAAAACCCAGAGGGAGGCGGCCGTATTTTCCCAAAAGCAGGTCTCTGAAAGCGTCGTTGCAATCCCGGTAAATAATCAGCCTTTCCTCTTTCAAGCTTTCGGACAAAGTTTCTTCCGCCTGTCCGGCCACCTCTTCCAGAATACGCAGGAGGTGGCGCACCTCTTCTTCTCCGCCCCGCGCGTAAGCGCCGGTCACGCCCAGAAAAGCCGTATTCCAGGTGATCTGTGAGCCGGGGGTCACGTCATGGTAAAAGACGATCCGGCGCGTCCCGGCCAGAAAGCGCAGCATGTACGGCAGGAGGGCGATTTGCCCCTGTTTGAGGGCTCCTTCCTGGGAGGAGGAGGTCGCTCCTCCGGGCATGCCGTGGCTGCGCACGTCGAAATCCACGCCCTGGAAATAGGGAGAGGTGTAGCGGTCGTAGTAGGGAGCGATCTGCTTGAGCACGAAATTGCAGTCGCGGATCAGTTTTTTGTTGAGCCGGGTTTCAAGCCCCAGGTCTTCCTCCAGATAGGCGGCGGTGGAAAGCACTTCCCCCTGTCCGTACCAGCGGGTGACGGCCGCCAGGGAAGTATCCACGATTTGCGCCCCGGCCCTGGCCGCGGCCCCCACGGCCGGGATGAAATGTCCGTCCGTATAATGACGGTGATAATGCAGCACCAGGGAGGGCCATTTTTTACGCAGGGCTGTGACAAGGCGCGTCATGAAGTGGGCCGGGCAGGTGCCGCCCATATCCTTGAGGCCGAGAATCATGCGCACGCAGGCTTTTTCCGGGGAAATTCCGCCGACATCGCCAGCAAGGCGCAGCATGGACTCGGCCGCTTCCAGGTAGTATTCCACGGTAAAAGCCGGGCTGTAGCTCAGGGCTATGGCCGGTTCAAAGACGCAGGTCGCGTCGTTCAGCACCACTTCCGCCAGAGGGCGCATGTTTTCCGCCTGGTTCAGGAAGTCGAAACAGCGGATTATCTGAAATTCCGTACAGACCATTTCGGCCGTGCGGCGCATCAGGTTGCGCGGCATTGGCCGGTAGCCCAGAAGATTGGTGGAGCGGATAAGGATCTGCTTCAGGGTTTTGGGGGCGAACTGGTTCCAGACTCTGGCTTCGCTGAAAGGGTAGGTCATGTTGGCCAGCATGGCCACATGGAAATGGGCGCCGCCGCCTGTTTCCAGCGAAAAAAAGCCGCAGTTGTCCAGATAGGGGCCTATGAGCCTGTCTTCCGCCAGGCGGAAGCGGTTGCCGCTGTTGGATTGGGTGTTGTCACGGCAGGTGGTGTCCGTAAAATGGATATACCCGGAATCGCGCACGAAATCCAGCAGAGCCCGGCGATCTCCCCTGGGATAGGGCGAAGGAGCGAGCTCCGTTTCCTGGTCAAGGGGCGGAAAAATCGTTATATTGCCGGCCACGCGCGGCGTGTCGGCGCTACGGTACTCTCCGAGCTGGACAAAGGGGTTGTAGCCCTGAGCGGAGATTTCGGCGATGAGCCTGGAAAGTCGTTCCGACTCAGGGGCTAGATCATTGTAGTCCAGAAGTTCCGGATGCAGCGGGATGAAGGAAGTGTCAAAGTCGCCGGCCCGGAAAAGATCGTTTTTAAGAACCTGGCGATAGAAGGGAATGGTGGTTTTGAGGCCGCCGACCACATATTCGGTCAGAGCGCGGCGCATAATGGCGATGGTTTTGTCCCAGTCATTACCGTAGGCTATGAGCAGGGAACCGGCGGAATCATAGTTGGAAGGGAATTCATAGCCGGCGCTCAGGTTTGAATCCAGACGCACCCCCGGCCCGCCGGGAGAAACGTAGCGGGTGATGGTGCCGGAATTGGGCAGGAAATTTTTTTGCGGGTCTTCGCAGTTGATGCGCACCTGCATGGCGTGATGCACCGGTCTGGTGTTTTCTTCGGTAAAACGCAATCTGGAGCCGAAAGCAATGGCAATCTGCTCCTCGACCAGGTCAATGCCGTAACGGGCTTCAGTAATCCCGTGTTCCACCTGCAGGCGGGTATTGACTTCAATCAGATAGGGCGAGCCGGAGGGAGTAATCAGAAACTCCACTGTGCAGAGCGAATCGTAGGCTACGGCTTTGACCAGTTTGCGGGCATAGTCTTTCAGGCGCGCGCGCAGTTCTTCGCTTATCCCGGCCCAGGGCGAAGGAGTGATTTCTATCAGTTTCTGATTGTTGCGCTGCACGGAGCAGTCGCGTTCGTCAAAGGTGAAAATATTGCCGTATTTATCCGCGATGACCTGAATTTCAATGTGGCGTACTCTGGTCAGAAATTTTTCCACATAGACGCCGGGGTTGCCGAAAGAAGCCTGAGCCATAGTGGAGGCTTTGAAAAAGGCCGTCTCCAGCTCCTCATCGTTATGCACGACAAAAATGCCTCTTCCGCCGCCGCCGCCTTCGGCTTTGAGCATGATGGGATAGGTCAGCTTCGCGGCGGCCCTGCGCGCTTCCGGTATGTCCACTGCTCCATCCGAGCCTGGAACCACCGGAATATCCAGAGTTCTGGCCAGACGGCGCACTTGGACCTTGTTGCCCAGAAGGCGCATGGCCTGAGCCGAGGACCCGATGAAAACCATGCCGGCTTCGGCGCAGAGAACCGGAAAGGAGTCGTCCTCGGAGGCGAATCCCCAGCCGGGGTGAATTCCCACTACGCCATGCTGTTTGGCCAGGGAAATCACCAATTCCAAATCCAGATAGGCGCTGGGGTCCGGCCCCAGAAGCAGGAGTTCCTGCGCGGCTGAAGCCGCCGGGGCCGCCTTGTCCACATCCGTGGCGGTCATTACGGCTATGGCTTCCAGGCGTTCCCGCACTGAACGGCAGATGCGCCGGGCCGGGATTCCCCGGTTTGTCACCAGGATCGGCTTGCCTTTCAGCTCCTCCAGCACCTGTTCAAAGCTTTTTTCTGTCATAGTCCCTTTACTCTTCAGCGTGTGGCCGTTTTTGGCGGTATCCGGAATCCATACGCGCGATGCCTCCGGATACGAGTTCGTAAATGTCTTCTCCCCCGGCGTTGTTTTTTATACGCAGCAAAAGCCCGCCCTCTTCCGAGAGGCCGACCGGAATTCCGGTCAGAACCGGCGCGGAAGGGTCGTCTATACGAACTTCCTCGCCGCGCCAGAGCAGACGTCGTTCGGCCAGGCGGAGTAAGTCCGAGTGCTGAGTATCCTTGAATCTTTCATTATAAATCTCCTTTATTTTTTTTACAAGTTCAAGCCAGAGGGTTACAGGGGCGCGCGGAGCGAAATTTTTCGGCAGAACGGCCGGGGGAAGGGCGGCCTCCTCGCGCAGCAGGGCGTTTTCGGGCATATGGAGGCAGTTTACGCCCAGGCCGGCTATGCGCGCGCCGTTTTTTTCCTCCAGAAGCATTCCGCCAAGCTTTGCGTATCCGCGATCCGTGAGCAGGACGAGATCATTCGGCCATTTGAGCCGGAGGTGAAGCCCCAGAGTCTCGAAAGCCTCGCTGAGAAGCAGGGCCAGAAGCACGGTGGCGGAGGAGGAGGAAAAGAGACCGCTTGCCGGGAGTTTGAAACTCACGTGCAGATTCCCCAAGGGAGAAGACCAGCTCCGGCGCAGTTGTCCGCGCCCGGCCGACTGCCGCAGGGCCAGCGCCGCCCCCCAGTCCGGCAGCAGGCCCAGAGCATGCAGACTCCAGGCCGGATCAAAGCTTGAGGGACACAGGGAGCAGATAAAGGTGTCTGTACCGCCTTTAACCTCCAGGCGCAGGCCGTCCGCCCCGTCCGGTCCCTTCCAGGGGCGCGCCGGCGGGATAAAGGAGGATACGGCGGCTTCGTCCTCCGGAGTAAAGGTTTCGGCTTCCTTTCCGAATCCAGAGCGCAGAAGAAATATATTTCCCGTTGCTTCGCTCATGTCTCAACCCACAGCCGGCTCCATCAGCCGGATGACCTCTCCGGGCGAATGGAGTCTTCCCGGTGCCGTTTCAGGCTGTTCCCCATACCTTGCGGGAAACAGTTTGGCAGGGAGGGAGGCTTCTGTTACAGTTCCAGAATGAAATATTATCTGGCGGGGGGGGCGGTGCGCAATCTGTTTTTGGGCGGGAAGCCGCAGGATTTGGATTATGTCTTTACCGGAACGGAGGAGAATTTTCTGGCCCTTAATCCCGGAGCGCGCAAGCTCGGCAGGAACGCGATCTATATGTTGGGCGGGCATGAATACACGCCTCTGGGCGAGGGCATAGAAGCCAATCTTCTGGCGCGGGATTTCACAGTCAACGCCTTTCTGTTGGGTGAAGACGGCGTGTTGCACATGCACCCTGAAGCTCTGTCGGATTTGCAGGCTAAGCGTCTCAATCCGGCCTCGCCCGCCGGTTTCAGCCTGGATCCCCTGCGGGTGTTTCGCGCGGCCAGATTTTGCTCGGTATTTCCTGATTTCAAGCCCGGAGCGGCCTGTCTGGATTTAATGGCTGAAGCCGCCGCGCGGGAAACTTTTATCCGCATATCAGCCGAAAGAGTGGGACAGGAATGTTTGAAAGCCCTGAAAGCTCCGCGGCCTGGAAATTTTTTGCGCGTGCTGGAAAGAGGCCGCGCCCTGAGATACTGGTTTAAAGAGTTGTCCGGCTCCGGGCGGGTGCCGGCCGGTCCGCCGGAATACCATAATTCCAGCGTGCTGGAGCACCTGGCCCAGATTATGGACCGCGCCGCCAGGGAATTTTCGGTCTGGCTGGCCCTGCGGCCCGACATCACGGCCCGCAAGGCTGAGGAATTGGTTCAGGCCACGGTCTGGATGGCCCTATGCCACGATCTGGGCAAAGCGAGCACTCCCGGAGATATGCTGCCGCATCACTATCAGCACGAGATACGCGGCATCCAGGCGGCCGCGGCCCTGGCCTCCCGCCTGCGTCTGCCGGCCAGATTGCGCGGGGCCGGAGCGCTGGCCGCCAAACTGCACATGAAGGCGGGCATGTACAGGCGTTTGCGCCCATCCACCAGAGTGGACGTGCTCACTGAAGCGCAGGCCAAGGGGCTGCTTGAGCCTTTGTTTCTGCTGGCTCAGGCTGACTCCGGCCTTTCCGGTCTTCTGGAACTGGCCGGAACCGAACTCAAGCGCATACTGGAGGTGCGTCTGCCCCCACACTGGGAGAACTTGGGCGAAAAGTCAGGCCTGCATCTGCGGGAGCTGCGCTGTTCCGCGCTTTCCCGCTCTTCCGGGGAATGAGTTTCCACGGGAGAGGACTATTTTCGTCTTGCCAGAGTCCTTATTTTTAAGTAGGTATCCCCCTCGACAGAGGATACCTGACAAAATGGAAATTTCTTATAACGCGCTGCCGCCGGAGCGCAGGCGGACTCCCCCCCCGAAAGTGGAAACTTTCGGAAAAATCCGTACAGATCATATGTTTGTGGCCGATTACCGCGACGGCGCCTGGCGTGATCCCCGCATTACGCCTTACGGCCCTTTTGCTCTGCCTCCGGGCGCGGCCTGCCTGCACTACGGGCAGACCTTGTTTGAAGGGGCCAAGGCTTTCAGGCATGCGGACGGAGAAGTCTATGTCTGGCGCTTTGACGAAAATATGAAACGTCTTAATCATTCCGCTTCTGTTCTCATGATGCCGGAAGTGCCCGAGGAACTGCAACTGGAAGGACTTTTGCGTCTTATAGACCTGGAACGCGGCTGGTGTCCGGAAAAGCCCGAATGCTCGCTCTACATCCGCCCCCTGATGTTCGCCGTCCAGGACATGCTTGCGGTAAAGCCGAGCAAGACTTATATTTTCTGTATCATGCTCTCCCCCTCCGGCCCTTATTACGCCGGAGGATTCGACAAGGCCATTACCCTGCTGATTACCGGCAGGTACCACCGGGCGGTTTCGGGCGGTACCGGAACCGCCAAATGCGCCGGCAACTATGCCGCCTCCCTGCGCCCGGCCGGGCACGCCGCGAATGCGGGCGCGGAGCAGGTGCTTTATCTGGACGCTTCCAATACTTACCTGGAGGAAGCCGGTTCCATGAACCACTTCCATGTGCTTGCGGACGGCACCTTTGTCATACCGCAATTCAACGACAGCGTGCTGCGCTCCATAACTTCCCTATCCGTGCTGGAATTGGCCGCTCAGGGCAGGCTCAGGGCCCGTCAGGAAAAAATAGCCCTGAAGAATTTTGTGGAAGGACTCAGGAGCGGCGAAATCATCGAGGCCGGCGGCTTGGGCACCGCCGCCGTGATCAGTCCGGTGAACCGCTATCTCTTTGAGGACGGATCTTCCCTTATTGTGGGCGACGGAAAAATCGGCCGGCACAGCCGCGACCTTTACGAGCTTTATTCCAGGATGCAGTTCGGTTCCGTCCCGGCCCCGGAGGGCTGGCTGCGCCGGGTTCCGTCTTACGAAAAATAACTGACGGATTTTATTTTCAGCTTGTCTGAGTTGTCATTTTTGGGTAGGTATCTCTTCTTAACAGCAGGAGACATGGTATGAATATTTCTTATGCGCCTTTGCCCGTGGAACGTCGGCAGACTCCGCCCGCCACAGTGGACACTTTTGGCGAGATCCGCACCGATCATATGTTTGTGGCCGATTATCGCGGCGGCGCCTGGCACGATCCCCGCATTGTGCCTTACAGCCCCTTTTCCCTGGCTCCGGGTGCGGCCTGTCTGCACTACGGGCAGACCCTGTTTGAAGGGGCCAAGGCTTTCAAGCATACGGACGGAGAGGTTTATATCTGGCGTTTTGATGAAAACATGAAGCGCCTCAATCACTCCGCTTCCATTCTTATGATGCCGGAAGTGCCGGAGGATCTGCAACTGGAAGGGCTGATGCGCCTTATAGACCTGGAAAGGGACTGGTGCCCGGGCAAGCCGGAATCCTCCCTTTATATCCGTCCCTTTATGTTCGCCACCCAGGATATGCTCGGGGTAAAACCCAGCAAGACCTATATTTTCTGTATCATGCTTTCCCCTTCCGGCCCCTATTACGCCGGAGGTTTCAATGAAGCCATCACCCTGCTGATTACGGAAAAATATCACAGGGCCGTGTCCGGCGGCACAGGCACATCCAAGGCCGCCGGCAACTACGCCGCCTCCCTGCGTCCGGCCAAACACGCCGTGGATGCGGGGGCGGATCAGGTGCTTTATCTGGACGCCTCCAATACCTACCTGGAGGAAGTGGGCACCATGAATCATTTTCATGTGCTCGACGACGGCACCTTCGTTATCCCGCGCTTTGACGATAGCGTACTGCGTTCCATCACTTCCGTATCCGTGCTGGAACTGGCCGGCCAGGGCAGGTTCAAGGCGCGTCAGGAAAAAATCCCCCTTAAGGATTTCATTGCGGACATCAAGTCCGGCAGGATTATTGAGGCCGGCGGTTTCGGCACCGCCGCCGTGGTCAGCCCGGTGAACCGCTATCTGCTGGAAGACGGTTCCTCCCTTACCGTTGGTGACGGAAAAATAGGCCGGCACAGCCGTGCCCTTTACGAGCTTTATTCCGGAATGCAGACCGGGCTTGTTCCGGCCCCGGAGGGCTGGTTGCGCAAGGTGCCGCGTTTTAAAGCGGATTGACCCTCAGCGGGTGACGGCCTCGATCAGGCGGTGGATGATTTTCAGCTGCTGATCGTCAGCGTTCTCGATCAGTTGGCGCAGGTCGCTGATGAGTTCGCTCCTGTTCTGCTCATGGTTGACCGCCAGAATATCCAGCAGGGTAACGCCGAGCCCGTCGGCCAGCTTGGAGAGGTTAAGGATGGAAATGTTCGCATTTCCCCGTTCCACCTCGCCCAGAAATTTTCCGTTTAATCCGGCCAGTTCCCCCAGTTTATCCTGAGAAAGCCCTTTTTTCAGCCTCAGGCTCTTGAGGCGTCTTCCCAATTTTTTGGGGTCAAACATTAAATTCTCCTGCTGCTCAGGCGCGAATCGCCGTAGGCTTTATTTCTCCCGCGCCCGTTTCGCGTTCCGCAAAACCCGCCTATTTTTCTTCTATCTGAAAATTTTGTTCAAGTTGACCATTTTTATATGTTTACATAGGTGTAAACGCCGTATATATTAGTCTCAAACCGGGTAAATCTGGTACTGTGCCCTACATAGCTGCTTTTATCTGGTCTCCTCTCTGAGAGGCGTGCCTCAAGCGCGGATTGCATGCGCGGAGCGCGGGCGGAAAAGCGGAAGACAAAGATAGCGGAAAGGGAAGCCTGAAAATGCTTGACGATCCGGGCCTGGAAAGAGCGGCGGCAGGCGTTGATGCCGGAGAGCGGTTGAATTCCGGTTCCGATGATCGCGCGGAAGAAGGCGGTCTTGACTGGGACGACGCCAGAGTGGTGGGATTGTGGAGAAAGGAGGCGGAACAGGGGGATGCCGAGGCGCAGTTTAATCTTGGTATAGCATACAGTTGCGGGTTTGGTATTGTCCAGAATGAAGAGAAGGCTGTATACTGGTATGCCAGAGCGGCGGCGCAAGGCCATGACGATGCCCGATTTTTTGTTTGGCGTTTAGGCGCGAAAAATATGGGCTGAGCCGCGCGGTCTTCGGAGTTCCCGGCAAATTACCTTGACGGAAAGCTGTTTTTGGAGGAAAAGGTCAGAGAGCCTGATTGATCGGACAAGCGGAATCCTCAAGTGAGGGGCCATATCTGAGCCGCAAATACATCCTATCCCTCCTCCTGGCCTGTCTGCTGTGCGGGCTTGTGGCCGTCGATCTGCCCGCAGGCGCAGGCGAACCCCGTATTTCGAAATACACGGATATTCCCGGCGTCACGGGCGACGAAGTAGCCGCCATAGAGGCCCTGAAGAAGCGCTATGGAGGCTTCACTTTAGCCATGCTTCACAGCACGGAGTCTTTCCACAGAGACGACGGGAGCATCGGCGGTTTCTCCAGCCTGTTCTGCGCCTGGCTGAGCGGTTTGTTCGGCGTGCCCTTCAAGCCGGATATCGTGGAATGGAACACGCTCGTTGACGGTTTCGCTTCCGGTGAGATCGATTTTAGCGGGGATTTGACGGCAACCCCCGAGAGCCGGGAAATCTACCACATGACCGACGCCGTCGCCGAGCGCTTCGTCAAGTATTTCCGGCTGGCCGGCAGCGAGGATTTGCCGGAACTGGCGGCCCGGCGGACATTGCGTTTCGCCTTCCTTAAAGGTTCCAGGATTGTCCACGATGTCAGTAAAACCGTAGACGCTCCTTTTGTCGCCACTTATGTGGACTATTACGGCGAGGCCGCGGACCTGCTGCGCAACAGGGCCGTTGACGCTTTTTTCGCGGGGAGCCATGCTGAAGCGGCCTTTGAGGCTTACGGAGACATCACGGCGACGGAATACTTCCCGCTGATTTACCTGCCCGTTTCCCTTTCCACAGGCAAGTCCGAACTCGCTCCCGTTATCAGCGTCGTGCAGAAATACCTGAATCAGGACGATGTCTTTTATAGTCTGGCGGAACTTTATGACCAGGGTGAGGATGAATACCGCAAGCACAAATTTTTCATGCAGCTCAACGAGGAAGAAAAGAATTACCTGCGCGCGCACGGTGGCGGGCGCAATATTCCCATCGCGGTGGAATACGACAATTATCCCTTCAGTTTCTATAACACGGCGGAACGGCAGTGGCAGGGCATAGCCCTTGACGTGTTGCGCGAAATCAGCGATCTTTCCGGGCTTTCCTTTATCATCGCGAACGCGCCGGACGCGGTTTGGTCGGAACTGCTCAGCGCGCTTGAGGAAGGGAAAGTGGCGCTGATCTCGGAGCTGATTCCCACCAGGGATCGCCAGGGGCGCTTCCTCTGGGTGGATACGCCGTACAGTACCGACAATTTCGCCCTTATTTCCCGCTTGGAACATGAGTACATCAAGGTCAACCGGATCCTCCACTCGACAGTGGCCGTCGCTACGGGCACCGCCTACGAGGAGGTCTTCAACCGCCGTTTCCCCAAGCACCGGCGCATCGTGCGTTTTGATTCCACGGACAAGTGCTTCACGGCGCTGGAAAAAGGGGAAGTTGATTTCGTCATGGCCAGTCGCTACCGGATGCAGAGCATGACGAGCCAATCCGGGAAATCCCGCTTCAAGGTGAACGTCCTCTTTGACGATTCCCATTTATCCTCCTTCGGCCTGAACATAAACGAGACAGTCCTCTGCTCCATCATCAGCAAAGCGCAGAAAACAGTGGACACGAAAGGGATTGCCGACCAGTGGCTTTACCGCCTGTTCGATTATGATGCCGAGAGGGCGCGCGTCCGGCAGCCCTATCTCATAGGGCTGTCCGTCACGCTGGTCGCGATCGCGGCGCTTCTGCTCACGCTTTTGCGGCGCAACAGGCGGTTCATCAGGGAACTGGCGGCGCAGGCCGAGATCGCTCGCGACGCCTCCCAGGCGAAGAGCGAGTTTCTATCCCGGATGAGCCACGAGATACGCACACCCATGAACGTCGTCGTCGGACTCGCCGAAGTGCTGCTCCGGCGCGATTTGCCCGCGGAGGCTGCGGATGAGGTCCGTCACCTGAAGCAGGCCGGAATCAGCCTGCTCGCCCTCATCAACGATATTCTGGATTTCTCGAAAATTGAAGCGGGCAAGATGGATATCGCCAATGAAGAGTACGCTTTCAGCGCCCTCATCCGTAGCGTGGAGGACATCATCAGGTTCAGGATCGCCGACAAGCCCGTTGCCTTCAGCACGCGCATCGACGCCGCTTTGCCCGACAGGCTGCGCGGCGATGTGAACCGCGTCAGACAGATACTGTTGAACCTCCTCAGCAACGCCGTCAAATACACCCGTCAGGGTTCCGTAATTTTCACCGTTTCCGGCGCGATGCAGGAGGACGGCAGGCTGCGGCTTTCTTTTGAGGTGGCTGATACGGGGATCGGGATACGCCAGGAAGATATGGCGGAACTGTTCAAAAGCTTCAAGCGGGTTGATATCCACAAAAATATGAACATTGAAGGAACGGGCCTCGGTCTGACCATAGCCGGCAGTCTGTGCCGGGCTATGGGCGGGGATATCACGGCCAGTAGCGAATACGGCAAAGGCTCCGTCTTCACGGCCGTACTGACGCAGGCCGTAGCGGATTGGGGAACGCCGGCGATCCCCGCCGACGCCTTAACGCGCGCGGATCTGCCGCGCGTCGGTTTTACGGCGCCGGAGGCCGATGTGCTGGTCGTGGACGATTTGCCGAGCAATCTGCTGGTGGCCGAGGGTTTGCTCGCCCCTTACAAGATGCGCGTGTACACCTGCCTGGTAGGTCGCGAGGCTGTGGAGCTGGTGCGGGCGCGCCCCTTCGATCTCGTGCTCATGGACCATATGATGCCCGAGATGGACGGCGTGGAGGTTACGCGCGCTATCAGGGACATGGACGAGGAGCGCTGCCGGACCATGCCCATTGTCGTCCTGACAGCCAATGTCGTGTCCGGCATGAAGGAAATGTTTCTGAAGAACGGTTTCAGCGATTTTCTCAGCAAGCCCATAAACACGCTCAAGCTGGACGCCGTGCTGAGGCAGTGGCTTCCCCCCGGAAAGCGCCGCGGGGCGCTTGGCGACGCTTCTGGACGCGCGTCCGGCCCGGCGGGCCCGGCGCCTGAATATGAACGCGGTGAAGGGCCAGCTTCTTCCCTTGTCCAGCCCGGCTCGCGGCTTCCGGTAATCGCCGGCCTGGATGTCGGCATCGGGGTTGCCCGCGTGGGCGGCTCCCATAATCTATATCTGGAGCTGCTGGCAGTGTTCCGTGTGGATGCCGAGGCATGCCTCGCGCGGATAGCGGAAGATCCGGACGAAACTTCCCTGCAGGCCTTCATCACGCAGGTTCACGCGGCGAAAAGCGCTCTGGCCAATATCGGCGCCGAGGAGCTATCGAGAGAGGCCGCCCTGCTGGAGAAAGCGGGCAACGAGGCCGATATGCCCCTGATCCGGGAAAAGCTGCCCGCGTTCCGGGAGGAGCTTGCCTCCCTGGCGGCGCGCATCGGCGCGGCTTCCGCGCCGGACAGTGAACCCGCGGCTGACGAGGGGCGGGACATCGCTCCGGCTGTCGATGAATACCTGGAACAGTTGCGGACGGCGCTGGAAACCCTGGACGCAGGCGCTATGGACGCGGCCTTGGCCCGCCTGCAGGCTCTGCCTCTGCCGGTAAAGCTGCGCGTCATCGTGGACGAAACGGCTATGTATATTCTGACGGCGGAGTTTGAAAAAGCGGCGGCATCCGTCGCCAGCCTGCTTGAGCGGAAATACTGACAGCCGATCTCGCGGATTGCGGAATATCCCCGAATTTTCGTTTAAGGCTTCAAATAGTCACAAGGCGGGAAAAGCCCGGTGACTATTTGGCGGCAAGTATTTGCCCGCAAATCCTTAATTCGGACTGAAGCCCGTTCGATTCAAATCTCCGTTGCCTGTTTGAGGTATTTCGATTAGATTGGAGGACTTATCCGGATTCCAGATAAAAATTGCGTCCTGCAATGTTTATCTGGCGGATGACGGGGAAGTTCAGGTATTTTATGTTAGTTTCAGCTTATTTCAGGCGGCATTGGGCCGCGCCGCAGGGCTATCGCGAGGTTTTGCGCATAGGTCTGCCCATGTTGGCCAGCATGGCTTCCACCACCGTCATGCTGCTCACCGACCGCATTTTTTTGAGCCGTTATTCTCTGGAAGCCATTGCGGCCTCTTCTCCCGCCGGCATGGCCTCTTTAACCCTGCAGATGACCTTCCAGGGCGTCTGCGGCTACGCCGCGGTACTGGCCGCGCAATATACCGGCGCCAGGGCGCTGGGCCGGGTGGGAGCGGCCATGTGGCAGGGCATATGGTGTTCCCTGCTCTGTTCCGTTCTGCTTGTGGGCGCCTGCTTTCCGGCCGCCGCTTTTTTTGACTTCATCGGACATGAGGCGGTGATAAGAGAGCTTGAGGTAAAATACTTCGTCGTTCTGACCAGCGGCTCTTCCATCTCTTTGCTGGGAGGGGCCGTATCCGCCTACTTTTTCGGGCGCGGTCTGACCAAGCCGGTCATGTTGGCTAACATGGCCGCGGCCGCGCTAAACATACTTCTGGATTACCTCCTGATTTTCGGCAAGTGGGGATTTCCGGAACTGGGAATAACAGGCGCGGCCGTGGCCAGCGTGAGCGGATGGGCGCTTTCGCTGTCCGTTCTTTCGGCTCTGGTCTTCACCCGCGGAAACGACAGGGCGTATCATGTCCTGCGCGCCTGGCGGCCGGAGAAGGCTCTCTTCCTGCGTCTGATCCGTTTCGGAACGCCGGGCGGAATACAATTTTTTGTGGAATTCCTGGGCCAGACCTGGTTCATGTTCGAATTGGGACATCTCGGGCGTATTCCCCTGGCGGCCAGCAACATAGCCTTTTCCATCAATTCCTTTACCTTCATGCCCATGCTCGGCCTGAGCATGGCCACTTCCACCCTGGCCGGTCAGGCTATGGGCCGGGGCAAACCGCAGGACGCGGTGCTGGTTTCTTCTCACGCCCTGCATCTGGCCTTTGTTTATATGCTGTTTATGGCAGGGATCATCGTATTTTTTTCCGGTGAGCTGATAGACATCTTCAGGGCCGCCGATGCACCGGCTTCCGCGGACTTTGAGCAAGTGCGCGCCACAGGCAGGATATTGCTGTATTATGTGGCCCTGTATTCTTTGGTGGACGCGGTGAACCTTATTTTCATAGGCGCCCTCAAGGGAGCTGGCGATACGCTTATGATCATGAAAATCATCGTGTCCTGCGTTGTCCTGGCTTTGCTTCTGCCTATAGCCGGGCTGCACTGGGGCGGTTTTGTCTCTTTGCACAAACTGTGGATTATTTTTACGGTCTACATTTTTATCCTGGCCCTCTGCGTCGCCTTACGCTTCCACAGCCGCAAATGGCAGAAAATCAGGGTTATCGAATCCACGCCTCCTGCCTCCGTTCCGGGGGGCGAGTAATTTCGCGCCTGAACAGCGGGGCCCTAATTTTTTTCGCTCCCGCGTCGATATGGCCTGTACGGAGCGAGATTATGAGCATATCGGGCATATCTTCGGGCGTGGGTCTGGATTGGAACACTCTGTTGGGGGGATTTCATTCCTCAAAGAGCGCTTCCGTCTTTGCCGCGGATATTTCCCGGCGTATAGCCGCCGCCCCTGCGGAAGGCGCCGCTGGCGGGGCCGGGTCCTCTCCTTCCGGAGAGCGGGGTTCAGCCTGGGACAAGGCGGCGCGACTGGAAGACCTTGAATACTCCCTGAGCGGCGCGGTCGCTTATATGACGGAGAATTACGGCGAAAAAGCCGGAACCGCCATGATGGCGCTGGTCTACAAGCGCGTGGGCGAAGCCGCGCCCACGGAAGAGAGCCTGGGGCAGGCTTTTTTGGATGTTACCCACTTTATTGACGTGAATTTCGGCCTCTCCGAGGGCGACAAGTTTTTGGAATATCTCAACGGAGATCTCAACGAAAGCTTGAACGCCTTTTTCGACAACGGTCTGGAAGAAAGCTTTTTCGCCCTGGGCTCTTCCGGAGGGGCGGCTTCTTCCGCCGAAGTTTCCGGGCTTGAGGCGCGGGAAGCGTCTCAGCTCCTGAATTCCGTCTCTCCCGCTTCCGGGGGGGCGGCCGCTTCGGTCAAGGCCATTCTGACCTTGCTGGAGGAGGCCCGCGCGACCGGGAAGGAGCGCAATCCCGACCAGGCCCGGCCCTGGAGATCCTATGCCGTACAGGAGGCCCGGGCCCTGCCTGTCGGCATATTGCGGGATATCAGGGTGTGAAGGATACAGGCGGTTTTCCCCAGAGTTCGTCCGGCGGCGGCGCCTCGGCCGCGAAATCCCCGAAACGTATCCGGTAATGGTGCAGATAGAGGCCCTGGTCGGGCTTGAGGGTGTCTTTGGCGGCGTTGCCGTAGAGCTTGTCCCCGACTATGGGAAAACCAGCCCCGGCCAGATGCGCCCGGATCTGGTGCCTGCTCCCGCGCAGTATATGCGCCCGCGCCAGAGTGACCTGCCCGCCCGAGCCTTCCGGCTCCGGCCCTGGGGTAAAGACGCGCAGGGGAAGCACGCGGGTATGCCGGGCGGGATCGGACTCCTTTTCGGGCAGAAGCAGGACGCTGCTCCGCCCGGAGCCAAGCATGGCTTGCTCCAGATATAAGGGGCCGGGGATGCGTCCGTGCGCCAGGACATAGTAATATTTGTCCGTCAGGCCGGATTTTTCCAGCTCGCGGAAGCGTCGGCGGGCTTCCTCGGAAAAAGCCCCCAGAAGCAGTCCGGAGGTGGCGGCGTCCAGGCGGTTGCAGAGCAGGGGAGTATTGCCCGGAACATTCAGGCCCGCGGCGGAGGCGAGTTCGGGCCAATGCGCCTTGATACAGGCTTCCGCGTTGTGGCTGTCCCCTCCGGCCAGATGGGCGCTGGGAAGTCCGGCCGGCTTGAAAAAAGCGCAGTAGCCGGAATCGGCGGTCAGCAGACGCAGGCCGAGTTCAGCCGGAAGAAGCGGAGCGGGTTGTTCCGCGTCCCTGGGGAGCACATCCACCCTTTGCCCCGCAAGCAGAATAAGTCCCGGCCTGGCCGCCTTTCCGTCAACCCTGACGTCGTGCGCCTGCCAGAGCCTGCGCCGCGCCCGCAGGCCGAGATCCGGAAAAAGCCCGCTCAGGGCAGCATCCAGTCTTTGTCCGGCTTCATTCGGCCCGATGTTGAGGCTTCGGAGTGGTTTGCGCATATATTTTCTCATGCGAAAGCGCCTGCCCCTGCCCCGCGCGGAGCATGAACAGGCGCATTTCCGCGCCGCAAGGCTGGCGGCCGCTCACACGGCCGCCAGAGTAATTCATTCTGAAATTGCTTCAGTAGATCCCCGTCAGAGTTGCCAGCAGGATCATGACCGCCGCCACAGCGAAGGGAATGAACACGCTGACCACGAAAATATCCGGATAACCCGCCTTATGGTTGATGCCGCAGAAGGCAAGAATGGTAATCACCGCGCCGTTGTGCGGCAGGGAGTCGAAGCCGCCCGAGGACATGGCCGCTATGCGGTGCAGGATTTCCGGATTGATGCCGAGTTCAGCCGCCCAGGCCAGGTAACGCGCGCCCATGGCTTCCAGAGCTATGCTCATGCCGCCGGAGGCCGAACCGGTGATGCCCGCCAGGATGTTGACCGTAAGCGCCTCGGAAACCAGGGGCGTGCCCGGATCGATGGACAGCAGGAAATCCGCCACTGTCTTGAAGCCTGGAAGATTGCTGATCACGTTTCCGTATCCGACTTCCGAGGCCGTGTTCAGAATGGCCAGCAGGGAACCGATGGCCCCGGCGTTGATTGCCAGCATCAGCGTATTGCCTTTGCGCAGGCGCTTCCAGCCCATGGCCGACATAAGCAGTATGCCGGCTATCAGGGCACAGATGAGCGCCCAGGTGGCCACGGGCGGCCTGCTCGCGGCCAGCGGCGCCTTGATGGTGGCCAGCATGACGTCCGGACTGATGCCGGCGAAGGTCTTGGTAAAGACAAAATTCAGCACCAATACCGTGATCAGGGGCAGGAAGGCCTGAAAGGTGCTCATGGTCGCTTCCTGCTCGCCGTCTACGATCGCGGGTTCGTTGATGCGCTCATGCATGGAATAATAGTCTTCCCCTTTGGCCATGAGGCCTGTGGCCCTGTATTGCAGCCACAGATAGCCGAGAAAGATCACTAAGACGCCGCCGATGATGCCGACGACGGGCGCGGCGAAGGCATCCGTGCCGAAGTATGTCGTGGGGATTATGTTCTGAATGGCCGGAGTCCCGGGAAACGCTGTCATGGTGGCCGTGGCGCTGCCCGAGATGACTATGGCCGGAATAAGGCGCTTGGGCATGTTCAATTCTCTGAACATGACGGCGGCCAGAGGATAGATGGTGAAGACCACCACGAAGAGGCTTACTCCGCCGTAAGTCAGCACCACGCCGGTAGCCAGAAGAGAGGCGATGGTATATTTGGCTCCGAGCTTTCTGGAGAAAAACTTGGCAATCACATAAGCCGCGCCCGATTCTTCCACGATTTTGCCGAACACGCCGCCGAGCAGGAAAATGGGGAAAAAGTTCTTGAAGTATACGGCGGCGCTGCCCAGAAATTGGTTGGTGTACGTCGGCAGGGGGTCCCAGCCGGCGGTAATGGCCGCGAGAATGGCGCAGAACGGCGCGAAGACGATGACTGAAAAGCCTCTGTAGGCAATCACAGTCAGGAGAAGAAGGGAAATGATGATTCCTATGACCATACGCGTTACTCCTTTTCTCTGAGAACAGAGGTTGTGAACGTCAGTAAGGGATCAGACAAACGGTTTGGCGCCGAGCGCATGGAAACGCGCCAGATTGTCATCAAACACGGGCAGGACTCCGCGTGACTGCGCTTCCTGTACCAGGGTCACGACCATATCGTTATACGGCGTGGGCATGCCGGATTTCCTGCCGCAGGCCGAAACGTGGCCGTTGATGAACAGAATTTCGCACTCCCGGCCTTTTTCCATATCCTGCAGCATGGACGCTTTGAGCTTTGCGTGAGGAGAAAAGAGATTGTGGTAGAGCTGTCGTTTGGCCGCCACGTCCACCGGTTCCAGCAGTTCAAAGTCCGTAATGCGTTCGCCCTGCATGGGTTCGATTTTGATGCCCTGGGCTCTGGCCACCCGGACGACTTCATCGCCGATGCGGGCCGCGCAATACAGGGCCACGTCGTTTGCCAGCACGTCGCCGTAGGTACAGTTAAACGCGGCCGACAGGCCGCTGAAGGTGCTGTTGATAAACAGCTTGGACCAGCGGGCGCCCCAGATATTGGTCAGCAGATGCACCTTGCCCACATGCTCGAGCTGAGCCTGGACCTCTTTCAGGCGCGGCGTGATCCTGCCGTCCAGTTCCCCGAGTTCGCAAGCGTGGCTGCGCAGGCGTTCAAGGGTTGAAGTTGATTCCGACAGGCCCGGCCCCAGCCATGTCGCTCCCAGCCCCACAGGGCAGCCCAGGGTGCGCTTCTCGCCGAAATACTCCGCTACGGCCGTTTCCGGAACTCCGTTCTGCATGGCGACGACAGTCGAGTTCTCGTGAATATGGGCCATTATCCGGGGGAAGGAGGCAGGATTGTTCACCTGTTTGGTCAGCAGAAGCACAAGGTCGAAGACCCCCTCAAGCTCGTCCGGCGTACAGGCCTTGACCGGCACGCACATTTCCACGCTGCCCGTAACGCGCGCGCCTTTGCTGTTCAGAGCATCCACATTGTCCCGCATGATGTCGACCAGCGTGACATCCAGACCAGCCTCCGCCAGATGGGCGCCGAAAATGATGCCCAGGGATCCGGCTCCCATAATCATAATCCTCATCAGAACACCTCCTGTTGCGCCTTGCTGGCGCGTATCGCTTTTAAAACATGTAGTTTTTCGACACCTTGAGCTGACGGGCCAGATTGCGCAGAAAACGCTCCATGACCTCGGCCTTGGCCTGTCCTTCGTAACTGTAGAAGCCCTTGCCGGTTTTCCAGCCGTGTTCGCCGGAAGCAGCCTTGTTTTTCAGCAGTCCGGAAACCTCCGTCGAGCTGTTGATGTCCTTATAAAGAAGATCGTGTACCACGCTCCAGATATCCACTCCTCCCAGGTCGACTATCTCCAGATAATCCGTGGTCGCGTAGCGGAAGCACGGGCCGAAGGCCAGAGCCCGGCCGAGATCCTTTCCGGAACAGTAGCCGTTTTCTATCAGCCAGAAGGCTTCCCGGCCGATGGCGGCCTGGATGCGGTTGCCGATCATGCCGTTGATGTCCTTGAGGACGCGGATGGAAACCTTGCCGGCGCGTTTGTACATGGCTTCGATTTCTTCAAGAACGGTCGGGGGAGTATCGGGGTGCGGCAGCAGCTCGACCAGGGGGATCAAGTGCGCGGGATTGAAGTAATGGGTGATAAGAGCGCGGCTTTTGCGGCTTTGAGAAAGAGGCGCGCAGATGTCCGTAAGTTTGAGGCTGGAGGTGTTGCTCGCGAAGATGCAGTCCGGCCCGCACAGCGCGTCAAGCTCGACAAAGGTGTCCTGCTTGAGACGCAGGTTTTCAGGCATGGCTTCCATAAGCAGGTCGGCTTGCGCGCAGGCCGCCGGCCTGTCCGTGAACGGGCGTATGCCGGCCAGGGCTTTTTCGCCTTCCTCTTTTGTGTGCAGGCCCTCCTCAATCATGACGCTCAGGGCCTTGCGGGCGTTGAGCAGGGCGTTATTCAAAGCCTCCGGCCGCACATCGAAAAGATTGACCGCGTATCCGGCCAGGGCAAAGTTCAGCGAAATTCCGTAGCCCATGGTTCCAGCACCCAGGACAGTGATGGTTTCGATCATGGCTCCTCCTTACAGGCGACTGGCGTCAGGGACAAAAGTACAATCACACTTGAAGCATAGCTAGCTGATTGTGAAAAGAATAGCAAGATTCTTGTCCGCTTTCCCGGATAGAAACCTCCGGGGAAAACCTGGAATAAGCGCGCCGGGCTTTGTCAGCCGGCTTGGTCTTGAACAGCCGGGGGGATAAAAAGATTTGCGGGGTTGGGCGAAGCCCGCCGTCAGGCGGTTGTCTGAAGCGTTAATCGCTTAGTGGATGGTCCAGCCGCCATCTATATACAGAATGTGGCCCGTCACGATGTCCGCCCCTGGCGAAGCCAGGTACAGCACGCCCGCGGCGACCTCCTCGCTTTTCGCCAGGCGCGGTACGCGCAGCTTGCCGAAAACGTAATCCCTGAACTCCTGCTTCCTGAACATCTCCTCCGTCATTTTCGTTTCCACGAAAGTGGGGGCCACGGCATTGACGGTAACGTCGTAGCGCGCCCATTCGTAGGCCAGCACGCGCGTGATCTGGTCAAGGGCGCCCTTGCTGGCGCAATAGGCCGCCCTGTTGAGCAGGGCCAGCTTGCCGGACTGCGAGGATACATTGATGATCTTGCCGCCGCCCTGGGCGATCATGATTTTGCCGAAAGCCTGGGCGCAGAAAAAGGCGCCTTTAAGATTTATGTTCATGATCATATCCCAGGCGGCCTCGTCGACTTCCGCCGCGGGCTGGGGTTTGTTCGTGCCCGCGTTGTTCACGAGTATATCCACCCGCCCCAGAATCCCGGCCGTCTTTTCCGCCATTTCGGCCGTAAGCGCGACATCGGTTACATCAACGGGCTCTATCCACGCCTGGCGGCCTTCGGCGCGGACGAGCGCGGCCGTTTCCTCAAGCTCCGTCCTGGTACGGCTCCAGAGCATGACGTCCGCCCCGTAACGCGCGAGCCCCACGGCTATGTTCCGGCCAAGCCCTCTGCCCGCCCCGGTGACCACGGCTTTTTTTCCGGCAAGATCAAAAAAATTTTTTCCCATATCGCGGCTCCCGAGCTGTCAAGCTCATGCTGTTAATGGGATATGCGTAGTCCAAAATGAAAGAAATTGCCACAGCCAATTATCGTTGGCGGCGGCTTCTTCCAGCACGGGTGAACCCCGTCGCGGCGCGGACGCGGGCGTTCCTTGCCAACTGGCCCGGTTTTTGCACTGAATAATGGCGGCGGAGCGCTGGGCGTCCGCCCGAACAAGCATGTTTTGCTTGCTTTTGTGCCGGCAATTTTTTAAGACTGGATTGCCAGTTTTAAACGAAGGGAACTGAGATGTTTTCACGACGCTGTTCTGACGGCCTTCTTGGCCTGATTTTTGC
>JAISOL010000075.1 GCA_031275645.1 Deltaproteobacteria bacterium | reverse complement strand
TAGAGCCATACCAATTTAAGCCGCTTTGCTGTCCAAACCTCAGATGAACAAACCCCTTTTTATTCCAGCAAGTCTTTGGCCTCAGCGGTCTGTTATGCCATCAAATAGCCAAAGACGAGGGCCCGGGCGGGCAAAGCCCGCCCGGGCGCATCTCAAGCGCAAATTGCCGGAACCGGCGCTTCCTTAAATGTTGTTCCGGATCATCTCCAGAAGTACCGTCCTCGCCGCCTCTTCATCCATGAAGTTAACAGGATGGCCGTTGTCCGTGAAATCCACATTGATGGTCTGCAACAGGGAATCGTTTTCTCCCTTTATGTTCAGGCTCAGACCTTCGCCGCCGAATTTGGCTTCCATGTTCACTCCCGTGCCGCTCGTGATCGTAAGGAGCGATTCCGAACTGTTCCAGACTCCCCCGTTGAGCAAATCGCTCAACTCCTGGTCGTCCTTGGTGCCGAAAAGTTCTCCCAGTACCAGACTGTCTTCTCCCAGAGCGAAATCGCGGATATCGTCGGTGAAGGGCTCCACACTTCCCATAGAGTCCCTGGTGTAGATAAAATGATCGCTGCCTTCACCGCCGTAAAGGAGATCGTCCCCTTCACCGCCGTAAAGGAGATCGTCCCCCTTGTCTCCGTAAAGGATGTCATTGCCCTTTCCGCCGTGAAGCAGGTCATTTCCGGCGTCGCCGTCAAGAAGCACACTCCCGCCGGATTCGCGGGAATCCATGTTGTCCGCTTCCGTTGTGCCGCTGCTGGTATGTTCCGTTTTTACGCCGCTCAAATAGAAGGATTTTTCCTCGCCGTTGCCGCCGACGGTTGTAAAGGAACCCTTGGAGAAGATCTGCGTGACGTCCACATCGTCATTGGCAAAAAAGCGGAATTCTCCCTTGTTGTTGATGACCAGCCTGCCCTCGCTCGTTTCAAAGCTGTGCTGGGTATGCGCGCCGTTAAAGAGCAGGGTCGAATCCCCCCAGGTGACGCTTTCCAGCCTCTGCCCCGAAGGCAGCACGTCTCCCTTGAAATCGGCTTCGTCCGTCAGCATGACTGAACCCAGGAGCAAGTGCGGGTTGCCCGCGTCCTGATCGCTGTTGTACCGGCCTACGTTCATCTGCCCGATCACCACGGTATAATCCCGCTCGTTCGCGGAATAGGGAACAGGTATATGGGCCACGCCGCTGGCAAAATACGACCCCTGAGCCAACACTCCCCCTGTGAGGACATTGCCGTGCTTATCCTTCAGCATCCAGAAAGCGGCGTCTCTGCCATGCTCGGCATCTCCTCCCTTGAAGGACCAGCCGAAAGTGACTTCGCCTCCGCCGGAACTGAAATCCTTGGCGATAAGGTTCCAGTCATACTCATTATAGGAGTGAAGATCGTCCGGGCTGGACACCTTTATTCCCACCTTGTGGAGAAGTATCCTGTCAACAAAGGCATTGGCATCTTCTCCTGTCGTGCCTAAGGGAAGATTGAAGGCGCGACGCAGAAAATCCATGTCTTCCCTGTAAGCGCCGCCGGTGTCGAATTCGCCGCAGTCCTTCATGTACAGGTAGCTGCCGGACGCGCCCGGAACGTGAGGAACCTGCGGCAGGTTGATGCTTCCTCTGTCCCCGTAGGTGTTCAGGCCGAAACTGGAATTGACCTTGTCAAAGAGATGATCCTGCCAGCCCTGGCTTTCGGGGTCGCTGGGAATCCAGCCTCTGCTTTCAAGGCCAGTGCCGTTCCAGCCAATCTTCGTCCAATCGCCGATCTCGTCGGCTCCGGAACCGCCCTTGGGGTTAAAAGTGCCAGCGGAATTATCTTTGACGCTGCCGGAAGCGGAACCGCCGCTGCCGGAAGCAGCAGAGCCCGAACCAGCGCCACCGGAGCCTGAGCCAGCGCTGCCACTGCCACTGCCGCTTTCGGAGCCTGAACCGGAACCAGCGCCAGCGTTGCCGGAGCCTGAACCATTGCCATTTTCTGAACCCGAGCCGGAACCGGAACCGCCGCTGCCGGAAGCAGCAGCGCCCGAACCAGCGCCACCGGAGCCTGAACCAGCGCTGCCACTGCCGCTACCGCTGCCATTTTCGGAGCCTGAACCGGAGCCAGCGGCGCCCGAACCAGCGCCACCGCTGCCGGAGCCGGAACCGCCGCTGCCTGAGCCGGCGCCAGCGTTGCCGGAGCCTGAGCCATTGCCATTTTCTGAACCCGAACCGGAACCGGAACCGCCGCTGCCGGAAGCAGCAGCGCCCGAACCAGCGCCACCGGAGCCTGAGCCAGTGCTGCCACTGCCGCTACCGCTGCCATTTTCGGAGCCTGAACCGGAACCAGCGCCAGCGTTGCCGGAGCCTGAACCATTGCCATTTTCTGAACCCGAGCCGGAACCGGAACCGCCGCTGCCGGAGCCGGAACCGCCCATGCCGGAACCGTCGTTTCCACCGCCCGCGGAGGCCATAGCCAGAGAACCGAGGGCTCCCCCGGACAGAGATCCCTGATCGCCCAAAGCGCTGATTCCTCCGACAAGAGCGCCGGCATCGTCCGCATACCCGTTCAGCGCGCCGTTATTGATTCCGTCGGCCGCGGTCTCCATATCCCGCGCGAATATGGATATGAAATCCCCGGCCGTGATCTCCGTGCCATCTATATTAAATACAGGTTCCGGCTCCGCGTTCAGGAAGCTGAAAAAATCCTCCAGAACCGCCTTCCCTCCGTTTTCAAAGGTCAGGATGAGATCGGCGCCGTCTCTGGCATATTCGAGGCTGACGGCGTCAGGCGAAAATGCGAAATCAAGGCGTGAACCTTCCGTAATCCTGAACGTTTCCGTTGAGCCCGTTGCCGGCATCCTCAAGGTGGATTCAGAATTCGAATTTAAAATTGACATGATCTTGTTCTCCAAAAAAAAAATAGTTTTCATCCCGTCCGTCTAAAACAGATTGCGGACAAGGACAGCCCACTTTCAGCAATATGTATGCCAAACAGATAGTTATAGTTATTTCTCCTCTACCTCTGCTTGAAGCCGTGAAACCTTCCCCTTCAGAAATAAAGCAATAATATTCTTTTTTTTCATTAGCTTACGATGAAGAAACTCACACCGGCACTCAAGGCATGCCGTCGAATTCTTATTGAGAATCAGCATGATAAGACTAAAAAATGAGTATGAGCGGAGATTTCCATCCTGAAAAACAGGATTAGAATTCATGGCCGGAAGCCGTTGCGCTGAGGAAAAGCATAAACGGGATTCAGGGGTTCCTGTTTGACCACGGCAAAAAACGGGAGTAAAGATTTTCAGCAGGCAAAGCGAGGAAGCCAGGATGTACCCGCTCTCCAAAAAGACCGCCCGTTTCAGCGATTCCGTCATCAGGCGCATGACCAGGATTTGCATGAAACACGGCGCTGTCAATCTCTCCCAGGGCTTTCCGGATTTCGACCCGCCCAGGGCCATTCTTGACCGTCTGGCCGAAGTGGCCTATAGCGGCCCGCACCAGTATGCGGTCACCTGGGGGGCCAGGAACTTCCGCGAAGCCCTGGCGGAGAAACAATCCCGCCTTATGGGCCGGGCCATCGATCCGGAAACCGAAATAGTCGTCACCTGCGGCAGCACGGAAGCCATGATGGCCGCCATGCTCACTGTCGCCGACCCTGGGGACAAAGTCATAATTTTTTCGCCTTTCTATGAAAATTACGGCGCCGACGCTATTCTTTCCGGAGCGGAATCCGTCTATGTGCCCCTGCACCCGCCGGATTATCACTTTAACCCGGACGAACTTGAGGAAGCTTTTAAAAAGAGGCCCAAGGCGCTGGTGCTCTGCAACCCTTCCAACCCCTCCGGCAAGGTCTTCACTCTGGAAGAGTTGGGGGTTATCGCCGATCTGGCTCAAAAATACGATGCCTACGTCATAACGGACGAGGTGTACGAACATATAGTCTATGCCCCGCACCGGCACGTGTACATATCGTCCCTGCCCGGCATGGCCGGGAGGACAATTTCCTGCAGTTCCCTATCCAAAACTTATTCCATCACCGGCTGGAGGCTCGGATATATCATCGCCTCGCCGGAAATCATCGACGCCGCCCGTAAAGTTCACGATTTTCTGACCGTGGGCGCGGCCGCTCCGCTGATGGAGGCGGCGCTGGCCGGGCTCAGGCTGCCTGATGCCTATTACAACGAGCTGCTTGCCAATTATACCGAAAAGCGCGATATTTTCCTTAAAGGTCTGGACGATCTGCGCATCAGACATAATGACCCGGCCGGAGCATATTATGTGATGTTGGATGTCTCCGAGTTCGGATACGCCGACGATTATGTCTTATGCGAAGATCTGGCCAGAATCGTGGGCGTGGGGGCCGTGCCTGGAAGCAGCTTTTTCAGGGAGGACGTGCGCGATTTTATCAGACTGCATTTTGCCAAGAAAACGGAAACGCTGTTTGAGGCTTTAAACCGCCTGGAGCATATGCGTTCCAAAATGCTCAGGGCAGGACGGAAATCCGGATGATCTCCTCAGGGTCGCGCGGAAGCCCCGGAAAGGCGGCGCAAATCCGGAACGTCAGGCTTGTCGGAGCTCCTGATCCGGAGGTATGAAATGGCTGCTATTCTGGAGAGCGCGGCTTCGGCTCTGGACGCTTTTGGAGTGGGCACTCAGGTAATAGCCAACAATCTGGCCAACATCAATACGGATGAATTCCAGGCCAGCCGGACACGCTACGGGGAAGCCCCGCAGGGCCAGGGCGTGCGGGTGGAGGAGATCAGCAGAGAGAGCGCTCCGGGTTCGCCTCTTCCGCCGGACAGAGTGGACATTTCGGCCGCCGCCGCTGAAGAAGCGCGCGCCGCCAGCAATGTGCGGGCGGAAAGGGAATTCGTGGATCTGATTGCCACAGAACGGGCTTATGAGGCCAACGCGGCTGTGGCGCGCACCTACGACGACATGATGGGAACGGTGCTGGATATACTGGTGTGAAAGAGCGAGGCTCAAGAAATCGCCCTAAGAGCATTTTTTGAACACGCGAGGGGCCTTGCCCAGGCGCCCCAGGCCGATTCGGCAGTATTCAAAAATACCCTGCCGCTTTTTCTTGTTTTCGTTCAGAGCCGCGCCGGCTTCCTCCAGCAGGGTTTCCGCCCTTTTTTGCAAGGCCCGCTGTAAACTCTGGATAATCATGAGCCTGGAAACGAACTCCTGCTCGCTGCACCCGCTTTTTTCCAGCCAGGCGCGCCGGATCAAATCTCCCCGTCTGGCGGAATTTTCCTCAAGCCCTTCAAGCCCTTCGCTCTCCAGGATGTGAAGCTCCTTTTCCGCCAGACGGGAGACCTGTTCCAGAAGCGCAATACTCGGATGCATGTCAGGCCGCCTTGTAAGCGGCGATATCCTGAGCCAGGTTGGTCAGCACCGCATTCCACTCCGAGCAGGCGGACAAAAATTCGTATTCCGCGAGATCCGCCAGCATGAACCAGTCCTCCTGGTCAATCATGTCGGACATTTCATCCAGCAGGGAACTCATATTTTCCACCAGCGGGGCCAGTTCGGCATCGCGGTTGATGGAAAACTCCTTGCGCAGCAAAGCGACTGTGCCGAGGAAATGCCGGGTGACATCCACCAGATCCGAAACCACTTCCAGAGACGAACCTATTTCGGCCCTGCGCATAAGGGTGGCCGCCCTGCTTGCTCCGCTGGTCATCAGAGTGATCACCTTGTAGAGTTCGGTGGTGATGTCCGCGGCCATGCTTTCCACAGAAACAGTGCGTATTTCCACCTCGCGGACATCCTCGATGCCTATGTCTTCGGCCTGATGAGGATAAAGCTCGCTGAAAGGCTCGCCGTTCACCAGCACATCGGTGACTATGCGATTTTCCAGCTCTTCTTCCAGCACACGAACAAGAAGCTCTTCCAGATTGGCAAAATCGTCCGCCTGCAGATTGCTTGCGCGGCCATCAATAATAATCATAGCATACTCCTTCTCCCGGCAGGGAAATATTTGCGGTTTTACGCAGAGATATGCAATTCGCAGGCCAATTCTCCCCATCCGGCATGCAGAAAACGAAAAACTCCTGCCCCGGAATGGGGATTATGCAGTAACACGTTGGAATAACAATGAAATTAAACTGAAGTATTGCTCAATACGTTGCAAGGCGTCTTCCAGCCTTTCGCCTTCCTCCTCCAGCTCCACCCGCCAGAGCAGGCCCAGGGAGAGCAGATAGGCGGAGTCCTCAAAAGCGGCGGAAGTCCTGTGCAGCGCGGCAATAAAGCGCTCGCGCAGTCGGGCGATGGGTTTTTGACGGAGCATCGCGCCAAGTTCCAGAAGCTGGCCCAATTGAGCGCGCAGGCCGGCAAGCTCTCCGGCAAGTTTTTCCTTTTCCGGAAAAGGAAAGACAAAGGGGCTTTCCGGAGGGACATAACTGAAGGCCAGGGAACAGTCGCGGTCAAGAAATTGACGTAAAAACCCGCGCTGCTCGCGAAACCAGAGAGTACGCGCTTCTCCCTCATGGCCGGAAAGGGAATGCAGATCCATAAAAGAAAATTCATCCGCCGAGGCTTTCCAGACGCGCGGCCTTTCCGGAAAGGGATCAAAAACGTGCCCGCCCCTGTTCTCCGGCCAGACGCAGAGGAAAGAAGCCGTTTCCGGCCAGGTCCCCTCCTCAAGAAAGCCCCGGCAGAGTTTCAGGAGCAGCGACGGCGGGACTGCATGGCGGCAGCGCAGCCCGTGCGGGCAGTCCGCGCCGAAGGAGCAGGGATGGCAGGCCAGGCCCGGTTCAATGGAACAGCTGTTTTCCTGATAAGGCCCGGTATCCCAGCACTGCGCCGTGGCCAGAAAAATGCCCAGCACGGGGCAGCCCAGACCGGCGGCCAGATGCAGAGTGCCGGTATCGTTGCTGATCAGCAGCCGGCAGCGTCTCAGAATGGAGGCCAGGCCCTCCAGCGTTGTTCTTCCGGTAAGATCCAGATGCGGGCCGGGGGAACAGGCGGCGTAGCGACCGGCTAATTCCCTCTCCGCGGCATTGCCCAGAAGCAGGGGCAGCAGGGCCTGCTCCCGCCAAAGCTCCCGTCCCAGAGCCGCGAAATATTCCACCGGCCAACGCCGGCGATCCTCGCTGGCTCCCAGTTGAAAGCCCACCCAACCCCTGGCTCCGGTCCCCCTCAGGAGTTCTTCCGCCTTTCCATCCTCAGCCGGGGGCAGCAGGAGGGAATCCCCCGCTCTTCCGGAACTTTGTCCGGCTACAGCCCTGAAGACATCCACCAGATTAAAGGGGCTGACCGAACGCTTGCGGGAAGCTCCCTGAAAAAAGGCCGCCCAGGGAGAAGTAACTCCGAAACCGGACTCGTCCAGCCCAAAACCGCGCACAGGCGCGTCTCCGGCCAAAAAACGCCCCAACAAGCGCCCCGCCACGCTCGGCGTGAGGTTACAGACCAGATCCGGACGGAACTCTCTCCTGATCTCTTCCCGCCACTCCCAGAGAGCCGCGAGCGCATCCGCCCATACCTTGTTCAGGCGGTGCAGAAAAATATTCCCCGGCAGGGGGAATATACGATCGAGCCCCCGCAGAAAAACCGCGCCGGAAGCGAAATTGGGGAGGCAAACCAGGCAGATTCCGTTCTTCCCGCCGTCAGGAGCGCAATCTTCCCCCGCCAGGGCATTGACGGCCGCCTGACTTTGAAGCTGATCCCCGAAACGGGTGAGATTGAGCAAAACAATATTTTTCAAAGCCGGAACGCCCTATTCCGTCGCCAGGATAAAATCCCACAGAGTGCGCATCCCGAAGGCAGTGGCTCCGCCGAAGACATTGGGGCCGACCTTGTCTTCCGAAGCCGGGCCGGCTATGTCCAGATGCGCCCAGGGAGTCCCGGCCCGCACAAATTGCTTGAGAAAAAGCGCGGCAAAGGAGGCTCCGCCTTCACGTGGCCCTGTATTGTTGAAATCCGCGGAAACATTTTCTTTCAGCACGTCCAGATCCTCGTCCCAGATGGGCAGAGGCCACATACGCTCGCCGTTTTTCCGGGCCAGGCCGAGCAGTTTGTCAATCAGGGCGTCGTTGTTGCCGAAAATCCCGGCGGTCTTTGGGCCCAGAGCCACCACGCAGGCCCCGGTAAGCGTGGCTATGTCGATAAGAGCTTCCGCTTCGGCCATATCCTGGGCCAGGGTCAGACAATCGCACAAAACCAGGCGGCCTTCGGCATCGGTATTGGTGATCTCCACAGTTTTTCCGGAGAGGGTTCTGACCACGTCCCCCGGTTTGGAGGCCCTGCCTCCGGGCATATTTTCAGTGCAGCCCATAAGGCCGATCACCCGCCTGCGGCATAAGGGAGAGCCGGCTTCCCCGGCCGAATCTCCATCCAGAACGGCCCCCAAAGCCGCGAACAGGCCCAGAACGGTTCCGGCTCCGGCCATATCCCTCTTCATTTTTTCCATGCCGGCCGCCGGTTTGAGGCTGATTCCGCCGGAGTCAAAGGTTATACCCTTGCCCACCAGGATGACGGGCGCGGCGTTCTCCATTCCCGGAGGCGCATATTCCAGAACGAGCAGGCGCGGTTCCCTGGCAGAGCCGAGACTAACCGCCAGAAAAGCGTTCAAGCCCCTTTCCCTCAGAAAATCCGGACCGTGGGCGGAAAATCTGAATCCGTGGGCCCCGGCCAGTTGCGCGGCCTTTTCCTGCATATATTCAGGAGTGACCACATTGGCCGGGCCGTTTACGACATCGCGCGCGCAAGTCATTCCCAGAGCCAGGGCCGAGGCCCTGCGCGCCGCCAGCCGTTCCTCCTCCGGGATATCCCCGGCGCAGAGCAGGGCCAGGGAGAATGGAGCCGGGGGCTCTTCCTCTCCGGACACAGATTTGCTTTTAAAAACCGTGTAAGCGTAACTTCCCGCCTGAGCGCCGAGTACGGCTTCCTCCAGCAGCAGGGAGGGGGAGAAGGCTTCCCCGGCGGCCAGATGCAGAGTCTCCTCCGGCAGGGCAAGGCCGGAAAATCCGCGTCCGGAGGAGTAGCGCACGGCTCCGGCCACGGCCCGGCCGAAATCCGCGGGCGCAAATTCCTTCCGCGGGCCCAGGCCCGCGAGCAGAACTCTGAGCGGAGGCTGCCCCGTGTTCCCGTAAAGCAGGAGTGTATCGCCCTTTTTTCCTTTGAAATCCCCCAGGCCGGGGTGAGACCCCAGCCAGGAGGAAAATTTCCCCAATCCCGGGAACAGAGCCAGTGGGTCTTCCTCCGCGAAAACAGGAAGGAGCACGCAGTCCCCCCGCCAGGACTCCCGGCCGATCTGAAATTTCGCCTCCATATCCGTACATCCTCCAAGCAGGCCCGGAGCAGCTCCGGCGGCCCTCAGGCCCTTGTATTGCAAAAAAAAATAGTGCATTAAACCGTGGTGTGCTTTATGCTCTTGCGGTTCAGGTTCTGGTTGTAAATGTTTTTCAGGCAAATGCAAGATTTCCGGCATTACGTTATGGAGATATGATGTTCAGATATCTGGCCCGCAAAATATTCGGCTCGCAGAATGAAAGATACATGAGGAGCGCGCAGCCTGTCGTCCGCGCCATCAATGACCTGGAACCGGAAATGCGGGCTTTGGCTGACGGGGATTTTCCCGGCCGCATGGCCGGATACAGGGAAGAAATCCAGAACGGGCGCGGTCTGGACGATTTACTGCCGGAAGTCTTTGCCCTGGTGCGGGAAGCTTCTTTGCGTACCCTGGGACTGCGCCATTTTGACGTGCAGCTTATCGGAGGCATGGTGCTGCATGACGGCAAAATCGCCGAAATGAAGACCGGCGAAGGCAAGACTCTGGTGGCCACATTGCCGGTGGCGCTGAACGCCCTGGCCGGAAAAGGCGTGCACGTGGTCACGGTGAACGATTATCTGGCCCGGCGCGACGCGGAGTGGATGGGCCGGGTGTACCGCTTCCTGGGCCTGGAGGTGGGCGTGATCGTGCACAGGCTGAACGATGCCGAGCGCAAAACGGCCTATGCGGCGGACGTCACTTACGGCACCAACAACGAGTTCGGTTTTGACTACCTGCGCGACAACATGAAGTTCTATAAAGAACAGTTGGTGCAGCGCGGACATTTTTTCGCCATTGTGGACGAGGTGGATTCCATCCTCATTGACGAAGCCCGCACCCCGCTCATCATTTCCGGGCCTTCGGATGAATCCACGGAAATGTACCGGCAGGCGGACGCGGTGATTCCCCGCCTGAAAAAAGACGAGCACTTCACTCTGGATGAGAAAGCCCGCAGCGCCAGCCTCACCGAGGCAGGGGTCAGCCGGGTGGAAAATCTTCTGGGAGTGGAAAACCTTTTCGACGCCCAGAGCGTGGCCCTGCAGCACCATGTGTCGCAGGCCCTCAAGGCCCACCATGTATTCAAGCGGGATGTGGACTACATAGTCAGCGAGGGGCAGGTGGTGATTGTGGACGAGTTCACCGGCCGCCTCATGCCCGGACGGCGTTTTTCCGATGGGCTGCACCAAGCCCTGGAAGCCAAGGAAAGAGTGAAGGTGGAAGCGGAAAACCAGACCCTGGCCTCCATCACCTTTCAGAATTACTTCCGTCTTTATGCCAAGCTTGCCGGCATGACCGGCACCGCTGACACCGAGGCTGTGGAATTTCAGGAAATTTACGGCCTCACGGTCATTTCCATACCCACCCACCGCCCCATGATCCGCCGGGATTTACCGGATCTGGTCTACCGGACAAAAGAGGAAAAATACGGGGCGATCCTGGAATCCATAGCCGAATTGCAGCAAAAGGGGCAGCCCGTGCTGGTGGGAACCATTTCCATAGAAATCTCGGAGCTTCTCTCCGAGCGCCTGAAGAAACTCGGGATACAGCACAATGTGCTCAACGCCAAGCAGCACGAAAAGGAAGCCGCCATCATCGCCGAGGCCGGACATAAAGGGCATGTGACCATTGCCACCAACATGGCCGGGCGCGGCACGGACATTGTGCTGGGAGAAGGGGTGCGCGAACTGGGAGGACTGCATATCCTGGGTACGGAACGCCACGAGAGCCGCCGGATTGACAACCAGTTGCGCGGACGTTCCGGCCGCCAGGGAGACCCCGGTTCCTCACGTTTTTATGTAGCTCTGGAAGATGATCTTATGCGTATCTTCGGAGCTGACAAGCATATGGGCATCATGGAAAAACTCGGGCTCAGGGACGGCGAAGCCATAGAGCACCCTCTGATTTCCCGCAGCATACAGAACGCCCAGAAGCGCGTGGAAGGGCACAACTTTGAAATACGCAAAACCCTGCTGGATTTCGACAATGTAATGAATCAACAGCGCCAGGTCATTTATTCCCTGCGCCGCGAGGCCATGGAAAGCGACAGCGTCGAAGATCTGGTGCTGGAATTCATTGAAGACGCGCTGGAGGCCGAATTCGCCCCTCTCGCCCGTTCCAGAGGTGAACTGGAAGAAGAGCAGGCCGTGGCCGCCCTGCGCAACCTTGACGATATTTTCCACCTCACCCGGATCTGGCCGGACGGCTTGCCTTCCGGCGCGGCCATTCCCGATCTTTCACAAGTCAGGGAGGGAGTCCTGGGATTTCTGGATGAACTCAAGGCCACAGCTCCGCATATGTATGAGCCGATTTTACGCTATTTCCTTCTGGAAGAACTGGACCGTCACTGGAAGGAGCACCTCCTGGCCATGGATCAGCTGCGTGACGGCATTGGCCTGCGCGGCTACGGCCAGCGCGATCCCAAGCAGGAATACAAGCGCGAAGGCTTTGCCATGTTCCAGGAAATGATCCTCCAGATAAAAATTTCCGTCTGCCGCGATCTGACCTGGGCGAAAATCCAGCCCGCCCCGGATTCGGGCGCGTCCGAAAAGACGGGCTACGCCGGAGGGCAAAGCGGCGGGGGGGGGCCGCCCCCGGAGGAGATCCGGACTTCCGCGAAGCGGGCCGGACCAGCCGGTTTCCGGCACAGGGAAAACAGGGCTCTTTCCTATTCTTCCGGCGGAGCCTCCCCAAAAGCGGGAACGATCCGGCGCGAGGATCCCAAAGTGGGGCGTAATGACCCCTGCCCCTGCGGCAGCGGCAAAAAATACAAAAAATGTTGCGGCCTGAAAAAATAAAGGAAATTCGGATGAACGCATGGGATTCGCCTTTGGGCTATAAATATGCCACGGCTTCCGCCGGATTCAGGGAGAACGGACGCAGGGATCTTGCTCTGGCTCTCAGTGAGCGTCCGGCTGCAACCGCTGCCCTGTTCACCTCCAATCGCTTCAACGCTGCTCCGGTGCGGGTGGCCCGCGGACTTCTGGCTGCCGGCGGGCGCTTCCGGGCGGTATTGTTTAATGCCGGGCAGGCCAACGCCGGCACGGGCGGGCAAGGAGAGGAAGATTGCCGGGAAACCCTGCGTCTGGCCGCCGCCGCCGCCGGACTCAACCCGGAAGAAATTCTGCCGGCTTCCACCGGGATCATCGGAGACCGTCTGAATCTTTCCCTATGGGAAAGAACTATGCCGGCTCTGGCCGCGGATCTGGGGAAAAGCTCTCCGGAGGACTTTGCCGGAGCCATCATGACCACGGATCGCTTTCCCAAAATAGCCCGCGCGGAAGTCCGCCTGGCCGGGGGAGTGGCGCGCCTGTGCGGCATGGCCAAAGGCGCGGGCATGATCTGCCCGAATATGGCGACCATGCTCGCTTTGCTGCTCTGCGACGCCGAGGTGGAGGAAGATCTGTGGAAAAGACTCACGGCCGAGGCCGTCCGCCTGAGCTTCAACCGGGTCAGTGTGGACGGAGATACCAGCACCAACGATACCTTGTACGCCCTGGCCAATGGAGCAAGCGGCGTGCGCGCCCGCGCTGACGAAGCCTCAGTCCTGCAGGAGTCCATGACGGAAATCCTGTCCAGGCTGGCTTATATGTTGGTGGAAGACGGAGAAGGCGCCACCAAGGTCATCCACGTCCGGGTAAGCGGAGCTCCCAGTGACGCGGACGCGGAAAAAGCCGCCCGGAGCATAGGCAATTCCCAACTGGTCAAAACGGCCATGTACGGACAGGACGCCAACTGGGGCCGGATTATAGCGGCTCTGGGCAGAAGCGGGGCGGAATTCCTCCCGGAGGAGGCAAGGCTGGCCTTTGGCGGCCTGGAAGTGTTCCGCAACGGGATGTCCTGCATGTCCGAAGACGACCCTGCCCTGGCGGAATCTCTGAAAGGCAGGGACATCTTCCTGGATTTGAGCCTGGGCGGGGGGAGAGGCTCCTACACGCTTCTGGCCTCGGATCTGACTCACAAGTATATTGACATAAACGCGGAATACCGCAGCTGACGATAATCTTCCCGTCTTCCGGAGCTTTCGCCATCTGGACTATACCATAAAAAGCAGGCCCGCTCCTGGGCCACGGCTTTGAAAGGGAAATAAGCCCTGTCGATAGCAAATTAAGTTGACCGGTTTATGTAGCACATCATTTGACCGATGAGCTTCCTTCCGGGTTAAGTTGTTTATGATCTTGCCGATAGGTTTTGTGCCGTCCGGAGGATGGGGCAACACTGGCGAGTGACCTGAGCGCCGCGATGGTTCCCGAGATCGGGTGAAGGGGAAGCCGAGGCTTCCCCTTCCGTTTTTTTCAAATCCGAGCTTGGGACAAAAGCGATAAACGCATCCGACTGCTCATCTTCCCTATGGCCTTTTTTCTCCAGAAGCACAGTTTCAAGTTTGCGAGGACCGTGGAACACCGCCAGATTTCCCTTGATGTACTCATGTACCCTGACCTTGCATTTGACATAATGGAGGCGACTGTTGTCAGGGGAAAGCTGTAGCGTTTTTCCTTTATATCTCACAGTATTGTCATTGCCTACCAACCTCTCTTCCTGGATGCAAAGCAC
>JAISOL010000024.1 GCA_031275645.1 Deltaproteobacteria bacterium | reverse complement strand
CGGTCAATACCAATTTAAGCCGCTTTGCTGTCCAAACCTCAGGTGAACAAACCCCTTTTTATTCCAGCAAGTCTTTGGCCTCAGCGGTCTGTTATGCCATCAAATAGCCAAAGACGAGAAAACCGCATGCATGCGGTTTTGGCCTGAAGGGCATGTTTGCCCGTGCGGGGCCCCGGAGAGACGGCGTGTGCCCGTGAGCTCGTTCCGGGCAGTTTCCATTTTTCAGCGGCGGCGGGGGAATGCGGGCCCGCCGCGCTTTTCGGGAGGCCGCGCCTCTTCCCGGCGCGGCCTCCCGGCAACTCTTCCGGGTGCCCCGGCGTCCTTTCCGCCCGTCACAGATTCGCGAAGGTGGGCAGATTAGTCTTGAAATCGGTCAGAGTTTTGCTCTCCTGCGCCGCCCTGACCAGTTTGACCACCTGATCGTTGACCGGAGTGGGCACTCCCTTGTCCCGTCCCTTGGCGCAAACGTGGCCGTTGATGAAATCAATCTCGCACGGGCGGCCTTTTTCCAGATCCTGCAACATGCTGGCCCTGGTCTTCGCATGCCTGTCCCATATGCGGCGGTAGACCGGCAGCAGCCTGGAGGAGTCTTCGGGCGCGGACAGTCTGAACTCGTTGAAGTCGAAGTCCTGCATGACGATCAGCCGCACTCCGTTGGCGTGGGCGACTCTGACGGTTTCGTCCGCTATGCGCATCAGGGCGCGCATGGCCTCGTCATTGTTCAGCACATCTCCGAAGGAGCAGTTGAGCGCCGCGGACATGCCGCTAAAGGTGGTATTCATGAGCAGTTTGGACCAGCGCGCTCCCGAGAAGTTTTCCACCAGCTCGGTGTTGCCCACATGGCTGAGCACGGCGGCCACCTTTTCCAGGCGGGTAGTGATGGTATTCGTCATTTCTCCGATATCGAAGGCGAAGTTTTTCACCACTTCCTGCGAAGAGGCCAGTTCCGACACCCCCGGCCCGCGCCAGGTCGCGCCGAAGCCCACAGTGCCGCCTATGGTGCGTTCCTTGCCCACATAAGAGGCCACGGATTCTTCCGGTATGCCGTTCTGCAGCGTGCAGACGGTGCTGCTTTCGTGCAGATAGGGCAACAGCGCGGGCAGAGCCGTGGGATTGTTCCACTGCTTGGTGAGCAGCAGGACGAGATCGTACTTCCCGCTCATATGTTCCGGGGTACAGGCCTTGACCGGCACGGTCAGGTCCATGAAGCCGGTGATTCTGGCTCCTTTGGCGTTGAGGGCGTCCACATTGGCCTTGTCCGCGTCCACAAGCTCGACCGGAACGCCTCCCTTGGTGATCAGCGCGCCGATGATGGTGCCCAGAGAGCCCGCGCCCATAATGACGGTTCTCATGCTTTTTCCTCCACGGATGTTTAAAGTTTAGCCGGTTCGCCCAGGATTTCGGCCGGTTTCATGTCTTCGGGCGAAAACTCCTCGTGCCGTATGCGCCGGATAGTCCGCATGGTGGGTTCGCTGACATCGGCCTTGAAAAAGGCTTCATAGGCTTCCAGGGGAGGAGGCGGCGTGAGTTTGAGGGTGATCAGCAGCGCGACCAGGGAGAAAGTGGCGGACATGAGCATGGGATTGGTGAAGTTGCCTGTTATGCGTCCGTACAGGTAGGTGCACAGGCCGACCAGTATAGTTACATAGGTAGCCTGGCGGTTCATCTTTTTGGAATAGACGCCGAGAATGACCGCCCAGAAGAAAATGGACCCGAACGCGCCGTATACATAGGTAAAGCCCATAGCCAGGAGCAGGGGAGGCTTGATGGCCGAGATGACCGCGACGACTCCGAGCAGGAATACGCAGACGCGCAGGCGGCGGGTGGCCTGGGCCTGATTCAGAATTTTGTTGCCGCTCAGGGCCACATAAACGTCGTAGAAGAGCGAGGTGCTGCAGTTGAGCAGCATGGAGTTGGCCGTGGATACGGACGCCGCCAGCAGGGCCACCAGCGTGATGGCGGCCACTATGGGCGGAGCGTAGCTGTCCATGATCAGCGGCATGATGTAATCCGTGGTCTTGCCCACGGGCAGGCTGGGCATGAGCGTTTTGGCTCCGAGGCCGATGGTGATGAGGCAGCAGAAGATGGGGATCAGCACGATCAGCGTCCACATCATCTGCAAGGCCGCGGCCTTGGCGTTTTTGGGCGCCATGAAGCGGGTGATCCAGTGCGGGGCCACCAGCGAGCCGAAGGAGTTGGAGAGGAAGATCGAGAAGAGGGCGCCGACGCCGAAACTGCCCGCGGCGGTCATCATGATGCCCGGAGGCAGAGGCTCGCCGCCTTCGTTCACCGGGGCCGTGGTCGCGGCGATGGCCTCCATGATGTTGCCCACGCCGCCCGTGGCGTTGAGCACGGCTCCGGCTCCCACGATCAGGCCGCCGAGAATGAGGCAGGAATTGATCGTGTCCGAGGCCGCCACGGACCAGAATCCGCCCGAGCAGGTCAGGGCAAGAATCAGGAGGAAGCCGAAGATGGCGTATTCATAAGGAATTCCGGTAATGGTGTTAAAAACTATCCCGAAGCCCACCACCTGCAGGTGGGTGAAGATGAAGTATCCCACAAACATGAGCAGGGCCACGATAATCTGAAGCTGGCTGCGTTCCGCGCCCGGCTCGTAGCGCAGGCGCATGAACTCGGGAAAGGTGCGCATGGGCACTTTGGGCATGCGGATTTTATAGGCCAGTAGCGGCTGCATGGCCGTACAGAAAAACCAGCCTCCTACCCAGCCTATGATCGCGGCCGCGCCCGTGCGGTACAAATAGCCGGGCACGCCCATGACCGAGGCCACGCTCACCCAGGTGGCCACGGAAGTGCCCACGCCCAGGATAAGCCCCATGCGGTGCCCGCCGGTGGTAAAGTCGGAGAAGGATTCGACCTGGCGGAGGCTTTTGAGCACGCTCCAGATCATGAAACCTATGTAGAGAGCGAAAATAAGCGTGTAGATAACGGCGCGTTCTGACATAAGTTCCTCCTACTCATACTTGAAGAGGTTGCCGGTGGCGCCCCAGCGTTTGACTTTGGATTTCTCGATAACGGTACAGGCTATGATTGTGAACACGATAGCCGATACTATTACGCAACCCCAGATAATGAAGGCCAGTTCCATGTAATACCTCCGGAGTGACAGGTGAGGCACGCGGTGTGCCGGTACAAAGGATGAAGAGAGGCAAAAAATATGCCACAACCTCACGAGTGAGGGTTTTGACTGGTAAGCCGCGAAGCGGGATAAATACGGAGCGCTTTGCCGTTCCGCTTTTTTCCGGGTGCGGATGCATAAAGTCTACCGCTCTGCCCTTATGGCGGATACATATGCAAGAAAGGCGCATTCCAGGAGAGTAGACTTTTTGCGATAGATAGACTTTTTGCGACAGAAATGAGTTCCAGGGCTACGGAGCGAGCCCCAGAGCGCTCAATTTGCGGTAGAGGGCCGTTTTGTGCAGACCGAGAGCGTGGGCCGCTTTCCGTACGCTGCCCTGGCAACGGTCAAGCGTGGCCCGGATGTACTCTTTCTCCATCCTCCTGCGGAATTCGCGCAGAGGGAGGTTTTCCTGATACTGCGGCGCGGGCGCGGCGCACGGGGCATGGGCGTAGAGCAGGTTCGCGCAGTGCCTCGCCGTGATTTCCTGCTGCTCGGACAACATGACCAGCCGCTCCACTATATTGCGCAACTCGCGCACATTGCCCGGCCAGTCGTGGCGGGTAAGCACGTCAAGCGCTTCTTCGGTGAACATGGTTTTCCTGTTGTAGCGCCTGTTGCAATCGGCCAGAAAGCGCGCGGTAAATTCCCGGATATCCTCGGGGCGGTCGCGCAGGGGAGGGATGACCACGGGAATGACATGCAGCCGATAGTACAGATCTATGCGGAAAAGTCCGGATCTGGTCATTTCGTAAAGATCCCTGTTGCTGGCCGCGATGATGCGCACATCCACCTTATGGTTCCTGGTTCCTCCCAGGCGCCGCACTATGCCGGTTTCCAGCACACGCAGGAATTTGGACTGCATGGTGAGGGGCATTTCGCCGATTTCGTCCAGAAACAGTGTGCCGTGGTGGGCCATTTCAAAGAGTCCGGCTTTGCCCAGGGGATTGGCGTTGGTAAAGGCGCCTCTGGCGTAGCCGAAAAATTCCGCTTCCATAAGCTCGGGGGGCACGGCGGCGCAGTTTATCGGAATGAACAGCTCGTCCGCGCGGCCGCTGGCGCTGTGAATGTAGTGGGCCAGAACTTCCTTGCCCGTCCCGGATTCTCCGGTGAGCAGAACCGTGGCCTCGGTGGGCGCGACCGAGGAGGCCAGAGTCATCACCGACTGCATGGCCTGGCTTGCGGCCACGGGTTTGTTGTGTTGCAGGGTTTCGCTTAAAACCGAGGCGGCCTGACGGTAGCGGTCCGCCTGGAGTTTTTCCGCCTGCAGCGCGTTGGCCAGAAACTCGTCGATGGCCTTCTTGTTGCGGCTGCTGGTGATTACCATGACCACATTGCCTTTTTCGTCCAGCACGGGCTTGCTGATGGCCATCATGGCCTGGCCGTTGTGGGATTTCACCAGATCCGTGACCATGGTTTTGCGCCGGGCCGCCTCCAGGGCTGTTGAACGCTCGTACACGCCCTTGCCCATGAGTTCCTGCACGCTGGTATGCACCTTGCCGTCAATGTGTATGCCCAGAAGAGCCTGGGAAGCCGGATTGAGCATGAGTATGCGCCCCTCGGCGTCCGAAACGAAAACGGAATCCGACATGTGCCGGAACACGAGCTTCAAATCAACGGAGTCGAGCAGGAGGAAAGGGCTCGAGGTGTCGGTGGTGGTAGCGGCGTTGCTCATGCGTAAAGTCACCTCGTAAAAAGCTGTAATTTGCTCTGCAAGGATTTGCCCGCAAAATGTTCTGAGAGTTGCTCTCCATTGCTTCCTTTTCGCATATTTCGGGAATAAAAACCAGTGCCTATGATGGAGTTTCCAGGGCGGCGCGGCCGCCGCTCTTGAACATCGGCAATTTCAGTGTTATTAAGCTGTGTTAATACGCGCATCCCTAGAGGCGCGGATCTTTTTGTAAAGCTGGTTGGACATGCCTATAAACATACCTTCGGATTTGCCGGCCCGCGCGGCCCTGGAACAGGAGAACATATTCGTCATGACGGATGTTCGGGCGCGGACTCAGGATATCCGTCCCCTGCGCATAGCCCTGGTCAACCTGATGCCAACGAAGATAGCCACGGAGCTGCAACTGCTGCGCCTTCTGGGCAACAGCCCTCTACAGGTGGATATATGTCTCCTGCGCACGGGCGGGCATTTGTCCAAAAACACTTCCTCCAGGCATCTGGAGCGTTTTTATCGCACTCTGGAGGAAGTCAGCGCGGAAAAGTTCGATGGAATGATTATCACCGGCGCCCCGGTGGAGCAGCTTGATTTCGAGCAGGTGGACTACTGGAGCGAGTTGCAGGGCATCATGGATTACAGCGCGCGGAACGTATTTTCCACCCTGTACATATGCTGGGGGGCTCAGGCCGGCCTTTACCACCGTTTCGGAATCCCCAAGCATCCGCTCCGGGAAAAGATTTCCGGCGTCTTTTCCCACCGCATCCTTCTGCAGGCCCAGAAACTTTTTCGCGGTTTCGACGATGTTTTCAATGTTCCGCATTCCAGGTACACGGAGGTGCGCCGGAGCGATATTGAAAAATGCCCGGAGCTGGAAATACTTTGCGAATCTGACGAAGCCGGGGTGTGCGTGGTCATGGCCAGGAAAAGCCGCGAAATTTTTATCACCGGCCACCTGGAGTACGACGCCGACACCCTGGGCCTGGAGTATCGCCGGGATAGGGATCGCGGCCTGAATCCGAAAATACCGCGCAATTATTTTCAGGGTGACGATCCGAATCTTCCCCCTCTTGTTTCCTGGCGTTCTCACGCGCATTTGTTTTTCTCCAACTGGCTGAATTACCATGTTTATCAGGAAACCCCCTATGATTTTGCCACAATCCGGAGCGATGCCCCCGGAAATTGACGAGGGAGAGGCGGCGCATGGGAAATATCGTAGCCATTTGCATCAGCGAAAAAAAAGGCACGCGCAAGAACGCGGTGCGGACGGCCCTGGTCCGGGAGGACCACGGATTGGAAAATGACGCCCATGCCGGCTTCCAGCACCGTCAGGTCAGTCTGTTGGCTCTGGAAAAAATTGAGGCTTTCAGAAAGCGCGGCGCTCTGGTTACTCATGGGGATTTTGGAGAAAATTTCGTCGTTTCGGGCATAGATCTCGCCTCTCTGCCCGTGGGCTCCCGTCTGTCCTCCGGCGAGATGCTGCTGGAGATCACCCAGATCGGCAAGGAGTGCCATTCCCATTGCGCCATTTATCACTCCATGGGCGAATGCATCATGCCGGCTCAGGGAGTTTTCGCCAGAGTGCTGCGCGGCGGCGAGGTAAGGGTGGGCGACAGTATGCGCGTCTGCGGCCGGCCCTCCGGAGAGTGAAGCGTGAGCGGGGAACTTTATGACTATATAGAGGAAGAGCGGGCGCGCTTTGGTGAGGATCTTACGATTCTGGGGCACCACTACCAGGAGGAAAACGTGATCCGCCATACGGATCTGCGGGGGGACTCGCTGGAGCTTGCCCGCCGCACTTCCTCCGTGCGCTCGAAATACATAGTGTTCTGCGGGGTGTATTTTATGGCGGAATCTTCCGCCCTGCTCGCGGCTCCCGCTCAGCGGGTGTATCTGCCTGAACCTTCCGCCGAATGCAGCATGGCCCTGATGTCCCCGGCCTCCCTGCTGGGAGAGGTGCTGGATGCTCTCACGCGCAAGGGGCGCAAGGTTATTCCCCTGGCTTACGTCAATTCGACCTTGGCGGTAAAAGCTGTGGTCGGCGGCCGCCAGGGCGCTGTCTGCACCTCGGCCAATGCCCGGCGTATGCTGGAATGGGCCTGGAGTCAGGGGGAGGCCGTGCTTTTTTTGCCGGACAAGAATTTGGGGCGCAATACGGCCGACCTTCTGGGCATTCCGGCTGAGGAGCAGCATATCCTGAATTTGAAGGACGGCCTCCGGCGCCTGGATCTGGAGGCGGCGGCTCAGGCCCGCCTTCTGCTCTGGCCCGGTTTCTGCTCCATCCATACGCGCTTTCATTTGCGCCAGATTGAGAGGGTGCGGGCTGAATGCCCGGGGGCGCGAATCGTCGTGCATCCGGAATGTTCCCCCGAGGTGGTGGCTGCCGCGGATGTTTCCGGATCCACTTCCTTTATTATCCGTTTTGTGGAAGAACTCCCGGACGGCGCGACCGTGGCCGTGGGCACGGAGATCAATCTGGTGGAACGCCTGGCGGAGCGGCACAAGGGGCGCCTTACCGTTCTGCCCCTGGTGGAAAGCGCCTGCACGCACATGGCCCAGACCACGGAAGAGAGCCTGGCCGCGGCCTTGAGAGATTTGGCCGCCTGCGAGCGGGAAGGGAGAGGCTCACGCTTTCAGGTGCGCATAGCCGAGGATCTGAAGAATCCGGCCAAAGCCGCCCTTGAACGCATGCTCAGGGTTTGCGCGTAATTTTGGTTCTTCCCTTGCGGACTTTTCGCCGTCTTTCCGGGGATACTCGGAATTTCGTCCGGACTCGCGGCAGAGAGGGCTTTCTCGGGGGAAAAAGCGTTCCGGGAGTTTTTTGGCTGGAGCGAGGCTGTGAAAAGAGAGGCCAAAAAAGATCTGCGCGCGCGTATGCTCGCCTTGCGCCGCGGCTTGCCGGAAACGGAGCTGCGCGCCTTGTCCGCGGCCGCCCAGAGGCGTCTTCTGGCTCAGGATATCTGGAAAGAGGCCGGGAGCGCGGCTTTGTACATGCCCATACGCGGCGAGACGGATACGGCGCTGCTTCTGGAAGATGCCTGGCTGGAAGGCAAACTTGTGTTCCTGCCTCGGGTGGAAGACCCGGATCCCCTTCAGATCGGAAGCCGGGGGAAGATGCACTTTGCCCGTTGCCGGAGGCGGGAGGACTTGCGGAAAGGCGTCTACGGCATTATGGAACCGCATCCGGATTTCTGCCCTGAATGCGTCTTCTCCTTTACCGAAGCGCCGTCTCTTCCGGACGCGGCTTCCTTGTCCAAGCCTTTCTTCCGCCCCCCGGATGTCTTTATTGTGCCGGGAGTGGCTTTTGACAGGCAAGGCGGGCGTCTGGGTTTCGGCGGCGGGTATTATGACCGTTTTCTGGCTTCCTGCCCGCAGGAGAGGGGCGCCGGCGGGGGGCGTCCTTTACCTCTTTTTGTGGGGCTGGCCTATTCCTTCCAGATACTGGAGGAAAAGCTGCCTCTGCAGGACTGGGATCAGCCGGTACAGGCCCTGTGCACCGACGCTGAATTCCGCTTTACAAGGAGTTGAATATGCTGGAATCAAGGCCTGAACCGGCGGACTTTTTTCCGAAGATAATTCCCTTCGCTTTTCCGGGAATCCCCGGAGTGAGCTGTTTTTTCAGCACCGCCCTGTACGGCGACATCAGCCTGGACGCCGGGCGGCCCGGAGGGGAGGCAGCCGGCAGAAGGGCCGGCCTGTCCAGGCTTCTGGGTTTCGCGAGCTGGACTGAATTGCGTCAGGCGCATGGGGATCTGCTTTTGAAGGATCCGGAGCCCACTCCCTTCGACGCCCCCTCGGATAAAGAGGCGGACGGAACTTGTAGCTCCAGGCCGGGGCAGGCTCTGCTGGTCAAGGCCGCGGATTGCCAGCAGATACTGCTGGCGCATAAAAGCGGCAGATACGTCGCGGCTCTGCACTGCGGCTGGAAAGGCAACGCTCTCGATTTTCCCGGAAAAGGGCTGGCGGCCTTCTGTCGGGCTTATGCCTTGTCCCCGGCCGAAGTGCTGGCCGTGCGCGGTCCCAGTCTGGGGCCGGGAGCGGCGGAGTTTGTAAATTTCGAGCTGGAGTGGCCGGAACGTTTCCGCCCCTGGTTCAATCCCGCAACCCGGAATATGGATTTGTGGAGCCTCACCCGGAGTCAGTTGCTTGCCGCCGGGCTGCTCCCGGAACATTTTTTCACGCTGGATCTCTGCACCTATACCTTTTCCGGAGAAGAAGCCGGGTTTTTGTTCTCTTACCGGCGCGGTCACGCCGGGAGGCAGGCCGCGCTGATCTTCATAAATTAGAGATATAATGATTGACCGAGGCCAAACAAAAGTCTGTCCACCCTTGTGGAAATGCCCTCTCGTGTCCGGCTATACTGAGGGTTTTGTTTGTCGGCGTGGCGGATTGTGGGATTTTGCCCTGAGTCTCTTGCCTTTTGCTCCGCCATAAGCTATTTATCTTTCAGTGTGACTATTTTGTGCGTCTCTTCGGCCTCTTGGGGCCGAAACCTCTGTCTCGGACGGACGGCGGGAAAATGCGGGTGCGAAAGCTTTTCCATCCTTGGGGAAAATTGGAAAGCGGGCTGAAAGCGCCGCTTTCGGCCCGATCTTTGCACACCACACACACAACACCATGCCTGACGCGCCGCTTTTCAAGACCGGCGCGCTTTCCGCGCTTTTTTGCCGTGCTCGCTCACGGCCGGCATGCCGTATTCCGTTTTTTTCGGACAAGCCCGCGCGAATTTTCGGACTGGCTCTCGTTTCCCATACTACCCGGTTAACGGCATGGATATTGCTTTATATAAGCGGAATTGCGGAGAAAATCCGCTTTGACCGG
>JAISOL010000052.1 GCA_031275645.1 Deltaproteobacteria bacterium | reverse complement strand
AAACCCGGAGCGTCTCCGCCAGGCGCATCTAAAGCATTTTAACTTTAAGACGCTCACTTCGGCGCTTGACGGCGAAACGAGTTCCGCCCGCGCCTTCGTGGCGGGCGCCCGCTTGCGCGGCCGCCAATTTGCGATTGCGGAACGCGACTATAAACGCTATGTTGAAGAACTTGTAAAAAAAAATAAAGATACTCCCAGCCGGAATTACGCCATGAGCAAAAATACAAGGAAATCCTCTCCGCTCCCCAAAGAAGTCTGCGCCGCTATTCTGGACAAAATCGACGCCTGCGTCTGCGTTCTGGATGCGGAAAGCGACGCCGTCATTTTTGCCAGTTCCTCTTTCAGAGCCGCCTTTGGTGAGGCTTGCCCGGAAAGGAACGGCAAGTTTCCTATCCCTTCGGACAAGACGCGCTCCACGGGGGAAGGAGATTTCGAGCTGAGCCTTGACGGCGGGGAGCAATGGCTGATCCGCATGGAAACAATCCCCTGGGCGGAGCGGGGTCAGGCGCGGCTGCTTATCTGCCGTAAGCATCCCGGCGGGCAGGCCGGGGCCGGGCTCCAGGAACGCGTTCTCACGGACTACCTCACCGGCTTGTCCAACCGCCAGGCTTGCGACGAAGAGCTCAGCCGCATGCTGAAGAATTTACATACCGTCAAAACCCCGGCTTATCTTTTTTTCATAGACCTGGACGACTTCAAGATAGTCAACGACAGCTTCGGGCATGACTACGGGGATGGCGTGCTTGTCGCCTTTGCCGAATTTCTGAAGCGGGTCTTTCATGGTAAAAACCTGGTTTTCCGCCTGGGCGGGGACGAATTTGTGGTAATCGTCGATTTCTCCAACGGCTTCCATGTTCCGGAATACCTGGAAGAACTGCTTGAAAGGGCGCGACGGCCCTGGAACTCCTTGGACAAGGAATTTTACTGCTCTCTGAGCATAGGGGTGGTGGAATTCATCGCGCAGTTGGAAAGCCCCCGCTCCGTCCTCAAAAAAGCGGATCTCGCCATGTACCAGGCGAAAAAAATGGGCAAAAACAACTACGCCTACTATACCGAAGGACTGGACGCGGATACCATAACCCGCTCGGAGATAGAAAACCTGCTGCGCAGGGCCATGGAAAACGATTTCTCCGGCTTCGAAATTCTCTATCAGCCCTATTACAGGCTGAACCCGCAAAGCAGCCGGCGGCTGGAACTGGCGGGAGGCGAAGCTCTGCTCCGTCTGCGCGACAGAGACGGCAAATTCATTCTGCCCAAGGATTTCATAGGACTGGCCGAATACCTGGGGCTGATCATACCCATAGGCGATCATGTGCTGCGCCGGGTCACGAGCTTTTGCAGGCAAATCAACGAAAGCGGGCACAAGGATTTCACCCTGAGCATCAACCTTTCCGCGGCCCAGTTCAAACAGAAAAACGTGGTGCAGAAGTTCAAGGGCATTCTCAGGGACAGCGGCGTCAACCTCCGCAACATAATTGTGGGCATCAACGAAGGCACGGCCCTGAGCGAACGCAAAAGCACCCTGGAATACTGCGCCGAATTCCGCCGCCAGGGCATGCAGGTGGTCATGGACGATTTCGGCTCCGGCAGTTCCTCCTTCATAAACATGCGCAATCTGCCCGTGGATATCATCAAGATCTCGCCCATGTACCTGCATGCTTACACCGACGAGTTCGCCGGGCATTTCATCAAGCTGGTCTCCGATCTGGGGCATTACTCCGGCAAGGAGATCTGCCTGAGCGGAGTGGAGACGGAACCCCAACTGGAGTTCTGCATGGACATGGGGGCGGATATGGTGCAGGGCTTTCTTCTCAATTCTCCGGGCAGCGCCGACAAGCTCCTGCGTGAACTGGTTTAGCTCCCTTGCTCAAGCCTGAAAAAAATTCCGGGCTTTCTCCGGAGCGGCCCGCGGCCTGTCCGCCCTATCTTTTGCGCGGCTGGCACCTGGGATTGGACGAAGCCGGGCGGGGCTGCCTCGCCGGGCCGGTAAGCGCGGCCGCTGTCCTGATTCCGCCGGGTTTCGATTTTTCCGTTTTTCCCGGCCTGACCGATTCCAAGAAGCTCAGTCCCGCCCGGCGGGAAGCTCTGGCTCTGGCCATTCTCTCCAGCGGCCTGCTCTGGGGGCTGGGTCTGTCCTGGCCGCCGGAAATAGACAAGGCGAACATTCTCAACGCCACCTTCCGGGCCATGAGCCGGGCCGTGCTGGCTCTCGCGGCCGCCGGAAAAAGGGAGGTTTTCAGCCTGCCGCTTCTCGTGGACGGGCCGTTCGCCATTCCGGCGGGCCAATGGCGCCTCTCCCGGAAAAATCCCCCCGCCCCTCTCCCTCCCCCCCAGTTTCCCGTGATACACGGAGACGCGCTGATCCCGGCCATATCCGCCGCCTCCGTTCTGGCCAAAACCCGGCGTGACCGGCTCATGGCCGCTCTGGGACGGCGCTGGCCCCCTTACGAATTTGCCCGGCACAAGGGCTATGCCACCAGAGAGCACCTGGAAAAAATCGCCCTGTACGGCTTAAGCCCCCAGCATCGCCGCAGCTTCAGGATTCCGGCGGCGCGCGAGGAGAAACAGCTTGAATTTTCTTTTCCGCCGGCTGACTCCGGCCCGCAATTCCGACTCCAGGTAAAACACTAAAAAACATGTCCGCTAAACCCGAACTTCTGGCTCCGGCCGGGGATATCTCCTCGGCCCTGGCGGCTCTGGCGGCCGGAGCCGACGCTCTTTATCTGGGGCTGAAGCATTTTTCGGCCCGTATGCAGGCCGAGAATTTTTCGACCGAGGAACTCGGCAGGCTGACGGATCTGGCCCAGGCCGAAGGCCGTAAAATTTATCTGGCTCTGAACACTTTTCTCAAACCCGGCGAGATAGGCCAGGCCGCCAGACTGCTCCGGCGCGTGCTGCTCGGCCCGGCGCCGGACGCCCTGATCGTGCAGGATCTGGCTCTGCCGGATCTGGCGCGCCAGGCCGGTTACAGCGGTGAAATTTTCTTTTCCACCCTGGCCGGCCTGACCCATCAGCGGGCCTGCCTCGCGGCCGTAAAGGCGGGAGCCAGCAGAGTGGTCCTGCCGCGCGAGCTTTCCCTTGATGAAATACGCCTGCTGCACGCGGCTCTGCCGCCTGGGCTGGGCCTGGAGGTCTTTGTCCACGGGGCGCTCTGCTATAATGTCTCCGGGCGTTGCTGGTGGTCCAGCTACCTGGGGGGAAAAAGCGGCCTGCGCGGCCGTTGCGTGCAGCCCTGCCGCCGGATCTACACTCAGGGAGGGAGAGAGGGGAGGTTCTTCTCCTGCCTGGATCTCTCTCTGGATGTGCTGGTCAAGACCCTGCTGGATATGCCGGGAGTTCTCTCCTGGAAAATAGAGGGACGCAAAAAGGGGGCGCATTACGTTTTTCACACGGTAAGCGCCTACCGCCTTCTGCGCGATTGCCCGGGCGAGACCCAGGCCAGGCGTGAAGCCCTGTCCCTGCTGGAGCTCTCTCTCGGGCGCCCCGGCAGCAGAGCCGGATTTCTGCCCCAGCGCAAAGCCACCCCCACGGCCTTCGGCGAAACAAAGCCCGGAGAAAAGCAGAAGCTTCAGACAGCTTCCGGATTGTTGTGCGGAAAAATCGCCCCGGGAGAGGCGGGAGAAATTCTGTTGAAGACCAGGATGGAACTTCTGGCCGGAGATTTCCTGCGGGTGGGCTACGAGGACGAGCCCTGGCACCAGACTCTTTCCCTGCAGCGCGCTCTGCCCAAAAACGGCTCCCTGACCCTGAAAGTTCCCAAGCATAAAACCCCCAAAAACGGAACTCCGGTTTTTTTGCTGGACAGGCGGGAAGCGGGGCTGCTGAGCCTCCTGCGGGAATGGCGCAAGCGCCTGGAGGCGCGCAAGCCTGAGCGGGGAGAGGCCGGAAACATCCCGGATTTCGAGCCGGAGCTGCCCGCTCCGGCCGGCAAGGCCCGCCGCCTGGATATAATGCTGCGGGGGAGCCTGCCGCGCGGGATGGAAGGCAAGAGCGGAATAGGCCAGGGCACGGTGCAGGGCATCTGGCTTTCACCCCGCGCTCTGCTTGAGATTTCCCGTACCCTGTTCAGCCGCATTTTCTGGTGGCTCCCGCCGGTGATCTGGCCGGAGGAGGAGGATCGCTGGCTCAGGCTGATTTCCAGGGCCAGACGCGACGGAGCGAGGCACTTCGTCTGCAACTCACCCTGGCAGATCTCCATGTTTGACACGCTCCGGGGTCTCGCCCTCAACGCCGGGCCCTTTTGCAACGTCACCAACGGGCCGGCAGTGGAGGCTCTGAAAAAAATGGGCTTCAGCCGGGCGCTGGTCAGCCCGGAACTGGGGGAGGAAGATTACCTCGCCCTGCCCGGACAAAGCCCCCTGCCCCTGGGCATAGTCAGCAAGGGATTCCTGCCCGTGGGCATCACCCGCTACGGCGCCGGCCCCCTGAAAGCCGACGAACTGTGGTTCAGCCCCAAAAAGGAAGGATTCTGGAGCAGGCGCTACGGGCAGAACGTCTGGCTGTATCCGGCCTGGCCTCTGGATCTGGGTTCGAAAATCCCCCTGCTGGAACGGGCCGGATACAGCACCTTTGTGCAGATTGGCGAATCTCCGCCCAAAGCCTCGCGCGGCGGGGCCAAAGAGAAGGAAAGCCCCCCCCGCTCCAGCGAGTTCAACTGGAACATAGGCGTACTGTAAAAGCCGGCCGCGCGAAAAATAAGTGTGAAACGATCCGGACCTTGACAAAAATGAAATAATATATCATTGCACCGAAAAAGCTGTGGACAGTAATCGGGGACAGACCTCAGACCATAAGGAAAATTCGGATGAAAAAATCATTTTTACTGCTCTTTCTTTTTTGTTCCCCCGTTTTTGCGGTTGCGGCCGCTTACGCGCACGGCCCGCACGAACACGGCGTGGCGCATATGAATATCGCCGTGGAAGGCGGGACGGTGGAAATTGAGCTGGAAACGCCTCTGGCCAACCTGCTTTCTTTTGAGCACGCTCCGGAAAGCGCGGCCCAGAAGGATGAAGCCCGCCATATGGCTCTGCTTCTGCACCGCGCGGATGAACTTTTCCTCTTCCCGGCGGCGGCCCGTTGCCGGAGCGCGGAAATTGAGCTGGAATCCGGGGCCTTGAGCGCTGAACTCCTTGCCCCGCCTGCCGGAGGGGAAGCCGCGCGCCCGGCCGCCGGAGCGGCGGCGCCCGCGCCTGAAAAGCATGAGGGGGAGGAAGAGCATGAAGGAGAGGAAGGCCATGCCGACCTTGACGCCGCTTTTACTTTCCACTGCGCCAATCCTGCCGCTCTGAATTCTCTTGAGCTGGATCTGTTCAAAAAATTCCCGGGAGTTAACGAAATTGAAGCGCAGTTAATCACCGGCAAGGGGCAGAAAGCCGCGGAACTGACTCCCGGTGAAAACCGCCTGAGATGGTAAGGGCGGAGCCCCGGCTCTCTTCCGAGGAAGCCGCGCCGCCGGCCGTGAGCCTGCGCGCCGTCTCCTTCGCCTGGCCGGGGCAGGAGAATCCGGTGCTGCATATCCCCGAGCTGACCATAAAGGCGGGGGAGCGCCTGTTTATTTTCGGGCCGAGCGGCAGCGGCAAAAGCACCCTGCTCGGCCTCCTTTCCGGCGTCCTGACGGCTTCGGAAGGGGAGGTCTCGGTGCAGGGCACGGCTCTGCACAAGCTGGGCGGAGCCGCCAGGGACAGGTTCCGGGGAGATCACGTCGGCGTGATTTTCCAGCAGTTTAATCTTGTCCCTTATTTGTCCATACTGGAAAATGTCCTGATCCCCTGCCGCTTTTCCGCAAGGCGCGCCGCCAGAGCCGCCCGGCAGGCCGGGAGCGCGGCGCTGGCGGCGCGAAACCTGCTGGAATGCCTTGATTTGCGGGCGGAACTCTGGGAGCGCCGGGTCGCGCACCTGTCCGTGGGGCAGCAGCAGAGGGTGGCCGCGGCCCGCGCCCTCATAGGCGGCCCGGAGCTGCTTATTGCCGATGAGCCGACCTCTTCCCTGGACGCGGACAGGCGCAGGGATTTTTTGCGCCTTCTGCTGCGCGAATGTGAAAATTCCGGCTCAACCCTGATCTTTGTGAGCCACGATCAGGGACTGGCCGCCGAATTCTCCTCGGCGGCGAATTTTGAGGAACTTAACCGCCGCGCGGGCCGCTGAGATGATCCGCTTTACCTATCTTTTCTTTCTCGCCGGAAAAAGCGCCTGGAACAGGCGGGGCACCCTGCTGCTGGTCGTCCTTTCCATCGCCTTGTCCACAACGCTTCTGCTCGGCCTGGAGCGGGTCAGAACCCAGGTGCGGGAGAGCTTCGTGCAGGCGGTATCCGGCGTGGATCTTGTGGTCGGGGCGCGCGGCGGCGATATGCAGCTTATGCTTTACGCCGTGTTCCACCTGGGCGGAGCCACCAACAACATGAGCTGGAAAAGCGCCCTGAGCATTGCCGCGCGGCCGGATGTGGCCTGGAGCGTTCCCATATCCCTGGGGGATTCCCACAACGGCTATCCCGTTGTGGGCACCAGCGCCGATTTCTTCACGCGCTACCGCTTCCGCGGGGGGAGAGAACTGCAACTCGCGCAGGGCGGGAGCTTCAGCGATCTTTTCGATGTGGTCACAGGCTCGGAAGTCGCCAAAAAACACGGCTACGTTCCGGGCAGCAGGATTATTTTAAGCCACGGCAACAGCGGCGCTCAACTGGCGCGGCACGAGGACAAGCCTTTTGTCGTTTCCGGCGTCCTGCGGCCCACCGGCACTCCCGTGGACAGATCCCTGTACATCAGCCTTGAAGCCATGGAAGCCATCCATCTCAACTGGCAGGGCGGCGCGCCCATACGCGGCCTGGAGATCCGCCCGGATCAGGTGCGGAAATTCAATCTGGAACCCAAAAGCATCACGGCCCTGCTGGTGGGGATGAAAAGCCGCTCCCGCGTCTTCGCCTTGCAGCAGGATATCAGAAACTGGAAAGAGGAGGCCCTGACCGGCGTCATGCCGGGCGTGGCCATGGATCAGATCTGGCGTCTGGTCAGCACGGGCGAACAGGCCCTTTTTCTTGTTTCCGGTCTGGTGATCTTTACCGGCCTGGCCGGTCTGGCTTCGGCCATTCTGGCCGGCCTGGGGGAGCGCCGCAGAGAGCTGGCCATACTGCGCTCCGCCGGGGCGCGCCCGCTGGACATACTCATCCTGCTCGCCTGCGAGGGATTTCTGCTCCTGTGCGCGGGCATGGCCTGCGGGCTGCTCCTGCTTGTCCTGCTGCTGCTCGCTCTGGGGCCGACGCTCGCCGACAGCTACGGCATAGCCCTCCACGTCTCCCCGCCGGGAACGGGCGAACTGCTGCTGCTGGGCGGAATCGCCGCGGCCGGCTTTCTCACCTGCCTTATTCCGGCCTGGCGCGCCTACCGTCTGAGCCTGGCCGACGGCCTCACGGCCTCTACCTGAGCCTGCCCGTGCTTTCCGTAAAATTCCGCCTGATCCTGCTCCTGGCTATAATGGCGCCGGCGCTGTCCGCGGCCGCAAGCTCCGCCCGCGCCGCCCCGCCCCCCCAGGATAGCGCCGCTTACCCGGAAATATTCTGGGAAGAGCTTCTTCCGCCGGAGCGGAAGGAGGACGTGACTGCCGGCGCGAATTTTCCGCCCAATCCGGCGCTTCAGGGAAAGCGCGTAAAACTGCGCGGATTTGTGGTCCCCCTGGATTGGAAAAATGAGGAAAGCGAACTTGAACTCGCGGAATTCCTGCTGGTTCCGTATTTCGGCGCCTGCATACATGTGCCGCCGCCTCCGGCCAATCAGATTGTCCATGTCCGGCCGCGCCTCCCCCTCCGGGGAGTGCGCTCCATGGATTTGCTCCAGGTTTACGGCACGCTGCTTCTGGAGGAAAATTTCTCGGACCTGGGCAGCTCGACTTACAGCCTGGAGCTTGAGAGGGCGGAGGCATATGCGGAAAACCAAGGCATGCCTGTGGCGGCCGGTTTCGGCCTCACTCTGCTGATCGGGCTTTCCGCCGGGCTGGGAGGATTGCTGGCCCTTTCCCGAAAAACGCCCGCTCCCGGCACGCTTTGCCTGGGCCTGAGCCTCGCCGCCGGCCTGATGATCTCTTTCGCCTTGGCGACGGCCTTCGGCCGGCCGGCCTCCGGAGAAGTTCTTCCGGAAAACGCGGGCGTTTTTCTGGCAGGCATTCTGCTTATGCTGCTTCTGCAACGCCTCGGGCCGGGAGAGGCCTGCCCTGTCCGCCGCGAATCCGGCCCGGCTTCGCCTCCGGAAGAACAGGCGCATTTCCTTCCCCGCACCGGCAAAATCGCCGCCCTGGCCGTGGGCATGCACAATTTTCCCGAGGGCTTCGCCCTGTTCAACGCCGCTCTGGCCGATCCCCGGATGGGACTGACTCTGGGAGGCGCCATCGCGGCCCATAATATCCCCCTGGGCGCGGCCGTGGCTCTGGCGCTCTACCACAGCACGCATAAACGCGGGCAGGCTTTCGGCTACGCCCTGCTGGCCGGACTGATGCAGCCGGCGGGAGCGCTTCTGGGTTTTCTCGTCCTGCACCCTTTCCTCACCCCCGCTGCCGGGGGGATGCTTTTTTCCTGCGCCGGGGGTATCATGCTCGTCATAGCCGTCAGGGATCTGCTTCCCGCCGCGCGGAGCTACGGGGGGAAAGGCAGGCGTCTGGCCGGCCTGTGCGCGGGTGTGCTTATTATGGGGGCCGTGCTGCTGCTGACGACCCGCGGATAAATATTTTCGAGCCGCGACGCGGCTTTTTCCGGAGGCCGCAATGTTGAACAGAAAAGCCCTTGCCGCGCTTGTCCTGCTCTTTTTCATACCCGCCGCCGCCCAGGGCGGAGAGAGCCCCCCCCTCTCCCAATACCTGGAAATACAATGGGAACAGCTCGTCCCCGCTTCATGGCATCCGGAAAAAATTTTCGAGGGGCTCAACCTCGACGAACTGGCCGATGGAGATCCCCGGGCCGTCAAAATACTGGAAACGCTCATCACGGAATGGAACAACGCTCCGGTCAATCCCGAAATACAGGATAAGCTCATAAAACTTCCGGGCTTTGTGGCCCCTCTGGATTGGGAGGACGAAGCCTCGCTCAGGGAGTTTCTGCTGGTTCCCTATTTCGGGGCCTGCATCCACGTTCCGCCGCCGCCGGCCAACCAGATCGTCTACATCAAGCTGGACAAGGGGCGGGACGGTCTGGAAAGCATGGCGGCAATCTGGGTATACGGCAAAATATTTCTGGAGAGGCATACAGGGGGCATGGGCACGGCCAGCTATGCCATGCGGGTGGATCACATAGAGCCCTATACGGAACCGCTGCCGCAATAAGCATATATTGATTGAAGGAGATTTATCCAGATGAAAGCACCCGTCCGGGCTGTTCCGGCCGCCGGAAGCGGAGGCTGCTCCGCCGCGAAGGATGCGGAAGAGCTGTGCGCGCGGCACGGCGTGCGCCTGACGGCCATACGCCGCAAAATTTTCAAAATCCTTCTTCAAGCGGGAGCGCCGCTCAAAGCTTATGACATTATTGACCGCATGCGTGAGGACGGCAGGCGGATCACCCCCGCCACCATGTACCGGACTCTGGAATTTCTGCTGCAGCAGGGGTTGGCGCACCGCATCAACGCGCTCAACGCCTATGTTCCCTGCACGGCCGCCCATGATAGCGGCGGCCTGCTGCTTTTCGTCTGCTCGGACTGCCAGAAGGCCTCCGAGCTCAACGACCCGGTTTTATACGACTCCCTGCGCGCGCGCCTGGGCGTCCTGGGCTTTTCTCTGGACAACGCCAGCATAGAGATACAGGGCGCCTGCCCCTCCTGCTCCGCCGGCAAATCCGGTTAAGGAGGGCGAAACCACACTTTCGCCGCGCGGCGGCCGCGGGCGTTTGCAAGGATACAGCGAATGCCGGACATTGACGAATTGGTTGACGAATTGGGCGTCCTTGCCCTCGAAGCCATCCGCACCCTGCCCGCGGACGAAGAACGCGAAGCAGCGGGCAGGCCGCCCTACCCCACGCCCAAATGCCGCCTCGCCTTCGAGAAGGCGGCGCGAGCGGCGCTCGCGGCTCGTTTGGAGAAGGGCGGAGCCGACCCGATGTGTTCGACGCGACTGTTTGAACCCGCCAGACGTTTCAGCGAGGCCGCCGCGCTGGAATTGAACCGTCCGGAAGGGACAGGGCTTGACGTTTCCGACATGCTTTGCCTCTTGCTCGCGGGCGGCCTGCGACCATCCGCTCATGGGCGGCGAAGCCTGGGCGAACTGGCGCGCCGTCGGGGAATACCACGCTCTGCGAGCGGACGTGAAATCCTTCCTGTCCCTGTGGGAAAAATATTCGGCGCGGCAGGAGCGCTTCTGGATGGATGCCCTGCGCCGCGCGCTCAGATGACCCGGTCGGCGGCGGCCACGGGTATACGGCGGTATTTCTCGAAAAGCAGCCATCTGGAAGAGAATGCGGCCTCATCTCCGACAGACGAGATCAGGGAGTAGTCCCGCAGGCAGGCCCGCCACTCCGCGCTGGAGGAGACGCGCAGGGCGAAGCCTCGCCCGTTGACCAGAGGCAGCCCCGCGTACGCGTATTCCGCCAGGGGCAGCACGGCGGAGACGCGCCCCTCGCGGATCTTGACCGCCGCCTGATCCCGCAGCGCGATGACATCGAAAAACTCCGGATAGGAAAAGCTTCCGCCGCTTAAAGGCACGGCATCCCCCACCGTATACAGGGGCGTGACGGGACGGCGTTTTCTGATCTCATGTTCTTCCAGGCTGTAGTAATACTCTTCAAAAAGCTCGCAGCGAACTTTCAGTCCGCCGTGCGCAAAGCCGGATTCCCGCGCTTCCGCCCCGAAATCCGCCGTGACTATCCCCCCGCCGGCCACATCGCGGCCGTCCAGGAGCACAAAGCGCCCCATAGCCCGGCATTCGGAAAAAAGGTCAATCACCACAGGCTGTTTTGTCGTGATGACCACTTTCGCCACTTCGTTCGGCCGTACTTCCTCCGTCCTCTCCCCGGCGGCCAGACTGGAGGAGTCAATGACGCGCAGAATCTCGTCTATCACGGCCTGCGCGCTTTGAGTGGCGATTTTGAGCCTGTATGCCTGCCGGGGGCGCAGGGGATTTTTGCCCAGCCAGAAAATACTGGCCTGAAATCTGCCGGTAATGAGCGGCGGCGCTCCGCTGTGGCTGATGACCTCCCCCCGCTGATTGAAAAATTCGTCGTCCAGGGTAATGCCCACGGATTCCCCGGCGCTGGCCTCATCTTTCCTGCCCCTGGGCGGCCAGCTCTCCAGAGAGGCCACTCTGGTCCTTTTGCCGCCGGGATGGATCACGATGCCGTCCCCTGCCCTGAGCCTGCCGCTTTCAATGCGTCCGGCGATAATCCGCCGCTCGTCGAATTTGTACACGTCCTGCACCGGCAGGCGCAGGACGGCGTTTTCCGCGCTCCCGGCCGGAGAAAGGGAATCCAGAGCCTGGACTAGGGTCTTGCCCGCATGCCAGGGCAGCCTGGGGGAGGGGCGCAGGATATTTTCGCCCCGCAGGGCCGAGAGGGGGACGGTATCGCAGGCCGTCAGGCCCAGGGAGGCGAAAAAGGCGTCCATATCGGCCTTGATGGCGAGAAAACGGGCCTCGTCGTAATCTATGAGGTCCATCTTGTTGACGAGCACGCAAATCTGCCTGATGCCCAGCAAGGAGAGCATACAGGCGTGCCGGGTGGATTGCTCTTCGACTCCGCGCGCCGCGTCAATCACCAGAAAGGCGCTTTCCGCGTCCGCCGCGCCGGAAACCATATTCTTCAAAAATTCCTTGTGCCCTGGAGCGTCAATGATGACGTATCCGCGCTTCTTCGTGCGGAACTGCAGCCGCGTGCTGTCGATGGTGATGCCCTGCTTCTGCTCTTCTTCAAGAGCGTCCAGGAGATAGGCGAATTCAAAGGCTTTGCCCGTCTCCCTGGCTATGCGCTTCACCTTGTCCACGGCTCCCTGGGGCAGGGAGCGCGTGTCATACAGGAGGCGGCCGATGACGGAGGATTTGCCGTGATCCACATGGCCGGCGAAAACGACTTTCAACAAATCCTGAGCGCTTTCCATTTACATGTACCCCGCTTTCCGGAGTTTCTGCATGGCGTGGGGGTCTTCCTGATCCTGGGCGCGCCCGGCGCGCTCGCTCACGCCGGTGCTTTCCAGCTCCGCGATAATCTCGTCCAGGGTCGCGGCTTCCGAGCGGACCCGGCCGGTGCAGGGAGTGCAGCCCAGGCTGCGGTAACGCTCGCCGTCGCGGGAAAAGTAGAGGCCTATAATCGGAATCTCTTCCCGCGCTATGTAGCGCCAGATATCGATTTCATTCCAGTGCAGAAGCGGATGCACCCTGATGTGGTGGCCCCTGGGAAAATCGGTTTTGAACTGACTCCAGAATTCCGGCGCCTGATGGGCGTAATCCCATTCGTCGGCGGCGTTGCGCTCGGAAAAAACGCGCTCCTTGGAGCGGGAGCCTTCCTCGTCCCGGCGCACGCCCACAAGCAGGCCGTCAAAAGAGTATTTTTTCACCACCTGCTGCAGGGCGTCGGTTTTCAGCGCCCTGCAACAGGCCAGGCGTCCGGCTTCCGGCCCCATGCCCGCGGCCAGGGCCGCGCTGTTGCTGTGGACAATGAGATCAAGGCCCAGTTCCGCCGCCAGCTTGTCCCTGTAAGCGATCATTTCCGGAATTTTATAGCCGGTGTCCACATGGATCAAAGGAAAGGGGCAATGCCCGAAAAAAGCCTTTTTCGCCAGCCAGAGCATGACGGTGGAATCCTTGCCTATGGACCACAACATGCCCAGTTTCCCGAGCAGTTTGTAAGCTTCCCTCAAAATATACACGCTCTGCGCTTCCAGAACATCCAGGTGCAGCATGGGGACTCCGTCAATATTCGCCCGCGTTGCCGGGCTGTGAGTTGATTACGTATACCGCGCCTCCCGGCAGAGTGAACTCCCAGGCCAGGGCCTCTCCCCGCTTTTTCACGCGCAGGGTCGCTCCCAGGCCTCCGAGTTCCGGGGCGCGGTACAGGGCTATGGCCCCGCGCCCGCAGGCCTTCACGCAGGCGGCGCAGCTCCAGCAATCCCCCGGATAACGGCACTCCGCCCGGCCGGCCTCGTCCAGGCGCAGCAAAGCCCCGGGGCAGATCTCCGCGCAGCGGCCGCAGCCAGTGCAGGCTCCGGCGTCAATGCGTATGCTCATACCTTTCATCCTTGCCGACCAGATCCCGGAAGAGGATGCGGACCTCGCCGGCGCGCAGGCGCGAGTTGACGTAGAGCAGCCAGCGATCCTCCGCCTCCGGGTATTCCGCGTACTCTCCGAAACCGGGCCAGCGGCTTTCCCGCCGGGCTTCCAGATGGGCCAGCAGGCTGCGGCAGAGGATCAGCCGCTCCCGCAGCTCATAGATGCGCATAAGCTCGCGCATGTCCGTCGCCCGCAAAGCTTCGCTCAGCCGGAGCAACTGCCCTATCCTGTCGCCGGCCCTGGCCAGTTGGGCGCCGTTGTAGCGGTACTGGGCGCCTATGCCTCCCGCGTAGCTGTCCATGCTCTGCTGCATGGCTTCCTCCAGTTGATCCGCGGTAAAAAGAGCGGCGGGGCGCCGCAGAAATCTCTCCGCCTCCGCCAGAGCCTCCCGGACGGAGGAATCACGGGCCTTGACTGACGCCGGGGACAGAGGGCACCTTCTTGCGTAATCCAGAGCGGCGAAGACGGCGATCTCCGCCTCGGCCATGGCCCCGCTTACATATTTCTGCGGGCAGCCCCCGGCCACGTCCCCGGCGGCAAAAAGACCGTTAAGGGTAGTCTGGCGGTCGCTGTCCACCCAGTAACCGCCGGCGCAGTGCCCGCCGTTCACATAAGGCTCCGTGCCTTCAATTTCAGCGCCCGGCGCCGGCGGAGGCGTCACGTTTCCGGAAAAGGCGGAGGCTTCTTCCACCCATTGCAGGGTCTGGACGGGGGACATGTTCAGATACGACCTGCACAGCGCCTCCCATTGCCCGGACCCGGCGCGCGCGGCGCGCAGAAAACAGGGGCCCCGCCCCGCGGCGTTTTCCCTGCGCGTGCCGTATACGCGCTCCGCCGTGCTCAAGCCGTAGCGCTCCCCGTATGCCTCTCCCAGGCGGTTGAGCTGTTCAGCCCCGGCGTCCTGGGCCAGAGTCCCGGTGGGGGCTATGCTTCCTTTGCAGCGCAGCGCCACGAAGCGCATTTCCAGAGTGGTCATCTCCGCCCCGGCCAGTATGCCCATAGCGAGGCCGGCACCCGTGTTGAAGGGGGAATACCACAAGGCATGCCCGGCAAAGCCGGGAGAATTGGGCCTGTACAGCCCGGCCGCTCCTCCGGTGGCGCAGATGACGGCGGGGGCGCTGAAGACGTAGCATACCGCCTCCGTTACGCCGAAGCCGACAGCTCCGCGGATCCGGTTGTCCTCGGTCAGGTAGGCCGTCACGTTCACCCTGTTGAAGACGGCGACCGAACTTTCGGCCGACACGGCCGCCGCCAGCAGGGGCTTGATGTTCTCCCCCCTGATTCTGACGTTGCGCCACCCCCTGGCGGCGTAGCCTCCGGCCCCGTCCTTCAGCACAAGCAGTCCCATCTCCTCCAGGGCCCGTACCGTTCCGTTCAGCCGCCGGGCCATGCTCAGGAGCAGATCGCCGCGCACTATGCCGGCCGCGTCTCTGGAGGCGTAATCCACATAATCTTCAGGACGGCGCCCTTCGCCGATATAGGCGTTGATGGCGTTGACCCCGGCGGCCAGACAGCCGCTGCGCTCTATATGCGCTTTTTCCACCAGCGCGATTCGGGGCGCCGGGCCGGGAACGGCGGCGCGGGCCGCGCGAATCGCCGCGTAACAACCGGCCGCGCCGCCGCCGATTATGAGCAGGTCCGCGTCAATATGGCGTATCCGCATAAGACGGCTCTCAGATGCTGTAAAAATTTTCCGAAGGCCCGTTGCCGTAGGCGCTGTTCTGCAACAGACGCACTTGCCCGCCGTCAAAGAGGTAGAGGTGGCGGATCAGCAGCCTGACGGCGTCGCCCACGGCCAGAGGAGCCCTGGCCAGCGAATAGGCGGCCGTGAGCGGCAGGCCTTTGAGCGTGAGCCCCAGTTCCAGCGAATCCCCCCTGAAGGCTATGCTTCTCACTATGGCCTCTTCGGTATGCGCGTACTGAACCTGCTCGTCCGGAGCGTAGACGCTGACGAATTCCGGACGCACCGCGCCGCCGGCTCCCGGGGGAGTGCCGTCAAACCCTTTCAGGGCGGAGATCTCCGGAACTGGAGTCGAGGCGCCTATGAATTCCACGACAAAGGGCGTCGCCGGAGACTGATACAGCTCAAGGGAGGAACCCATCTGCTCCACCCGCCCCTGATTGGTGACGATGATTTCGTCCGCCACCTCAATGGCTTCGTCCTGATCGTGGGTGACGAAAATGCTGGTAAGGCCCAGGCTGCGGATCATCTCCCGCAGCCAGGCGCGCAGTTCCCGCCGCACCTTGGCGTCAATGGCCGCGAAAGGCTCATCCAGGAGCAGCAGGCGCGGATTGGGGGCCAGGGCCCGGGCAAAGGCCACGCGCTGTTTCTGCCCCCCGGAAAGCTGCGCCGGATAACGTTTTTCCAGGCCGCTCATGCCGATGAGCTGGAGCAGTTCCCCGACCCTCTCCCGGATGCGGCCGGGTTTTTCCTTTTTGATTGTCAGGCCGAAAGCTATGTTGTCGAAGACGGTCATATAGCGGAACAGGGCGTAATTCTGGAAGACAAAGCCTATGCCGCGCCGGCTGGGTTCAATGTCGTTCACGCGCAGCCCGTCTATGCGTATGTCTCCGGAGTCCGGATCCTCCAGCCCGGCAATCATGCGCAGAATAGTGGTTTTGCCGCTGCCGCTCGGCCCCAGGAGAGCCGCCAGCCTGCCCCGGCGTATTCCGAAGCTCACCTCGCGCACCGCCTGAAATCCGTCGAAACGTTTGCTGATATGTTCCAAGTTAACGTACATTGCTTTTTTTCTCCTTCCGGGCGGCTAATTCCACGATGTTCCGCGCCACCAGAATGGCGATCGCCGCCGCCGCCAGGACGGAGGACACCGCGAAGGCGGCCGTGAACTGGTATTCGCTGTAAAGGATTTCCACATGCAGAGGGAGGGTGTTGGTCTTGCCCCGCAAATGCCCGGAAACCACGGAAACGGCGCCGAACTCCCCCATGGCGCGCGCCGCGCAGAGAATGAGGCTGTAGAGAAGCGCCCAGCGTATATGCGGGAAGGTAATGCGCCGGAAAATCCTGAAAAACCCGGCGCCCATCAGCGCCGCCGCCTGTTCCTCGTCCGTGCCCCTTGCTTCCAGCACCGGAATGATCTCTCTGGCCACAAAGGGCAGGGTCACGAAAATGGTCACCAGGACAATGCCGGGAACCGCGAAGACTATTCTCAGATTATACGCGTCCAGAAAAGAATGCAGAGGACTCAGGCGGCCGAAGAGCAGGATAAAGACCAGACCCGCGATTACCGGAGAAACGGCGAAGGGAATGTCAATCAGCGTGGTGAGCAGCCCCTTGCCGCGAAAGGAAAACCTGGTGACGGCCCAGGCGGCCGTCAGGCCGAAAGCCACATTCAGCAGCACCGACGAAAGCGTGGCGATGACGGTAAGCTGCGCCGCCCGCAGGGCATAGTGGTCGGTTACGGCTTTCAGATAAAGCTCCCAGCCTGAACTGAAGGCCTCGGCCAGCACCACGCTCAGCGGCGCCGCCAGCATCAGCAGCACAAAGGCGAAGCTGAGGGCGATGAGCAGGCGGGGAAGCCAAAGATTATTTTTGTTGTGCATGATGAGACGCTAACCCCTGACAAAGGAGGAGGCCCGGCTCTGAATGCAGTTGATGCCGAACATGATGAGGAAGGAAGCCGCCAGCATGACCAGGGCCACGGCCGTGGCCTCCATGTAGTTGAACTGTTCCAGCTTGATCATGATCAGCAGGGGCGCGATTTCGGTTCTGAAGGGCATATTGCCGGCTATGAACACCACGCTGCCGTATTCGCCCAGAGCCCTGGCAAAGGAGAGGCCGAAGCCCGTGAGCAGGGCCGGCGTTATTTCCGGAAAAATGACCCGCCGGAATATCTGGGGAGGAGAAGCCCCGAGCATACGCCCCGCTTCCTCGTAGGATCTGTCCAGTTGCTCCAGCACAGGCTGCACGGCGCGGACGACAAAAGGAATAGTGATGAAGGTCAGGGCGAGTATGATGCCGGTTTCCGAATACGCCGCCCGCAGGCCCAAAGCCGCCAGAGGTTTGCCGAACCAGCCCTTGTCCGAATACAGCGTCGCCAGAGCTATGCCCGTCACGGCCGTGGGCAGGGCGAAGGGCAGCTCGATCAGGCCGTCGATGAAACGGCGCCCGGGGAAACGGTAGCGCACCAGCACCCAGGCCAGAATCAGGCCGAAGACGCTGTTGAGCGAGGCGGCGATCAGGGAGCAGAGAAAACTGACCCGGTAGCCGGCGAGTACCCTGGGGTCGGAGACGGCTTCCCAGAATCCGCGCGGACCCAGCCCCGAAGACAAGATAACAATGGAGAGCATGGGCAGCAGAACCATCAGGCTCAGAAAACTCACGGTCAAACCCAGGGAAAGCCTGAAACCCGGTATGCCGCGCCTGGAGCGGTATCGCATGGAACACTTCACAGTTGCGGCGGCCGCTCGAGGCGGCCGCCGTCGGGGCTGAGGTTATTTCCGGGCGTAAATCTGATCAAAAATGCCGCCGTCGCTGAAATGGGCCTGTTGCGCCTTTTCCCAGCCGCCGAAGAGAGGATCGTCGATGGTGATCAGTTTGACCTTGAGATCGAAAACCTTGGCGAATTCTTTGGCGATGTTCGGATTGCTCGGCCGGTAATAGTTCTTTCCGGCCAGGCGCTGCCCTTCGTCCGAGTAGAGATAGCGCAGATATTCCGTAGCCAGCGCGCGGCTGCCGCGCTTGTCCACGACCTCGTCCACTATGGCCACGGGAGGCTCGGCCAGTATGCTGAGGCCGGGGGTGACTATCTCGAAGTCGCCCGGCTGGTTGGCCAGCACCAGATAAGCTTCGTTTTCCCAGGCCAGGAGCACGTCTCCCTGCCCGTTGCGCACAAAGGTGTTGGTGGAGCCGCGCGCGCCGGTATCCAGCACCAGCACGTTCCGGAGCAGCTTGCCGACAAAGTCGCGGACGGCCTTTTCATCATGCCGGTACGCGCCGTCCGCCCAGGCCCAGGCCGCCAGATAGTTCCAGCGCGCCCCGCCGGAGGTCTTGGGATTGGGGGTGATGATGCCGACTCCGGGCTTGGCGAGGTCTCCCCAATCCTTCAAGCCTTTGGGGTTGCCCTTGCGCACCAGAAACACTATGGTGGAGGTATAGGGGGAACTGTTGTCCGGGAATTTCCGTTGCCAGCCCGGCTGGATCAGCCCGGCCTTTTCAATGGCCGTTATGTCGTAGCCCAGCGCCAGGGTGACCACATCCGCCGCGTTCCCTTCAATGACGGAACGCGCCTGCTTGCCGGAGCCGCCGTGGGACTGCGTGATTGTGACGTCCTCCCCTGTTTTGGCTTTCCAGTATTTGCGAAAGGAGACGTTGAACTGCTCGTATAATTCCCTGGTGGGATCATAGGATACGTTCACAAGCTCCGCGCCGTACGCCCGGGCCTGGACGCCGGCAAGGATGTTTACGGAGAAAATGAATGCCGCCAAAAAAATGCCCATGCTTTTTTTCATGATAGATCCTTTTAATTGAAGAAAAAAGATCCCCCGTGACAGCCACGCGGGACAGAAGCCCGCGCTCCGCGGGCCTCTCCCGTATGACACGCCGTAAATCGCGGCTCGAACCGTCATGTATTTCTTCCCCCTGTCCCTGAAATCGCCTTGCGAAAACGCAGTATTCCATTCTTCCGGGGAAAAGGAACAATTTATTTCAAATAAGCATATATGCGGAATCTGTAATTGCGCCGGCAAGTTCCGGCGCCCGGAGGCGGTATCAGGCGTTTTCCCTGAAAATTCGCCCTTTTTCCAGCCTGTGGAAGGCTCCCTGGGGGGCCAGGCGGCGCAGCAGGGCGGCTGTAGGCGGATGGCAGGTGAAGAAGAGGCATTGGTTGCCGGCGCTGAAATCCGCCAGCAATCCGGCGGCGTATTCCAGCCTTTCGGGATCGAAATTGACCAGAATGTCGTCCAGAATCAGGGGAAGGCTTTCCCCGCTCAGGTTGTGCTGCTGGATAAAGGCCAGACGCAGGGCCAGGTAGACCTGTTCGCGCGTGCCCCGGCTCAGGGCCTCTTCCGAGTCCAGCCTGCCGCCGGCCCGGGAGACGGCGAAGACCTTGAATCCCTTGTCTTCAGGGCTCAAAAGCAGTTGCCCGTAGCGGCCGCCGGTCAGGAGAGCCAGATTCTTCCCGGCCAGATGGAGCACGCTGTCCTGGCGATCTTCCTCAAAGCTGCGCCTGGCCTCCCGGATAAAGCCGTCCGCCAGGACATGCACGGCCCAGCGGCCGGCGAGTATTTTAAGTTCCTCTTTCAGGGAGCTTTCCTCAAAAGAGAGAGCGGCGTTACTCTCCCCTCCTCCCAGCACTTCCAGTCCGCGTTTGATTTCACCCAGGCGCATGTGCTGTTTTTTTTCCAGCTCTTCCGTTTCCTTCAGGCTCTCTCCCAGATTTCGCGCCCTCTCTTCCAGGGTTTCCCGGGCGCTTCCCCGCAAGGCGCTGAAGAAATCCTCCGGGGATTCCCAGAGTTTTCCCCGCCCTTCCGGAAGATCCAAAGCCGCCGCCTGCCGGAGGAGGGAGCCTAGTCTTTCCCTTTCCAGCAGCAGGCGCATATGGCGGGAGTATTTATCAAAGCGCAGCCGGTAGTCCCGGGCGTCCGCAGCCCTCCCCTGCTCCAGCAGGGCGGCGAGATCGGCTTCCCGCAGACGCAGAAGCTCCTCCGCGCCCGCGATTTCCGCCTCCAGGCTTTCCAGTTGCTCCCGTTTCTGCTCCAGGCGTAGCGTCTCCTCCCTGGCGTTGGAAGAAGCGTTGTACAGGTGATCGAACAAGGCCGGAAGTTCCCGGCTATCCTCCGGGCAAGATCCGGGAGAATCCGGAAAAGCCTGTGCCCGCAACGCGCCCAGTTCGGTCGCAAAAAAGGATATTTCCCTTTGCCCGGCGCCTATTTCCTCCTCCGCTTCGAGCAGGGCCGGGCGGCGTTTTCTGATCCCCTCCAGAAGGATCAGGGCGCTCCGGACGTCGTCCGGTTCAAATTCCGGGGTGAAGCCCCACCGCTCAAGCCAGCTTGTCCAATCCGCCCGCGCCTTTTCCCGCCTGGCTCCGGCCGCGCGCAGGCGGGAGGCGCATTCTTCGGCTTTCCGGGCACGGCCGGCGGCCAGGGAAGCGGCGTCAAAAATTTTCAGCGCGCTTTCCGGGGAAGAATCCGGGAGCAGGGAGTAAACCTTCATGGCCCCGCTCCACAGGAGCAGAGCTTGTTCCAGCTTCTGTCCGGCTTCCAGGGCGGCGGAGCGGGCAAGGCGCGATTCTTCCTCCGCCCGGAAGAGATCCCTTTTTTCAGCCTCCAGGCTCTCCTCCAGGGCAAGCTCCCGCCCGCGCAGCGCGTCCTGTTCCCGCAGGACTTCTTCCAGTCCGGAGAGAATTTCGGGAAAGGCGCGCGCCTCCCCTTCCTGGGGCCGGCCGAGCAGGCCGCCCAGTTCCTCCAGAAGAAGCCCTTCTTCCTCCTCCAGAAGGGAAAGCTTTTTTTTCGTTTCATCCAGTTCCAGAGCGAGAGGTTCCGGGGCAAAGGCATACAGGAACAGGGTGGCCGCCCGTGGATGCAGCCAGTAAACGGCGGCCCAGGCGAAAAACGGGCTCAGGGGAAAAAGCGCCCGCTCGTGAAGCGGAAGAAAGACCGCCGCCGCCGCGCAAAGGAGCAGGCCCGGCAGCCGGCGCTTGTCCCGCAGGACTGTGGAAGGGCCGAACAGGGGAGGCTTCCGGGCGGCGCGGCGCAGCTCCAGGCTTGCAAGCTCCTTCCGGCGTTCCGCCTGAAGCTCCCGCAAGGCTTCGAGTTTTTTGAGCAGATCCCGGAGAGCCTGTTTTTTGGGGGGAGGGAAAAGCCTGTCCCGCAGAGCGGCCAGTTCCACCTCCAGGCGGGTTTTCCTTTCTTTGAGCCCGGCCGCGGCTTCTTCCGTCTGTTTCAGGCGTTCCGCCGCTTCCCGGAGCCCTTCCAGGGCCAGTTCCTTTTCCCTGCCCAGTTGTTCCAGCCCGGCGCGGGCGGACGGGCTGTAAAGCTCCGCCTTTTCCCCACCCGGCGAGGCCCGGAAGACGGCGCCCTCCTCCGCCGGCTGCCCCAGACGCAGACGCAGGCCGGAGGCCGCGGCTTCCGCTTCCGCCAATTCCTTGTCCAGGCGCTCTTTTTCCGCCCCGGCGCGGGCGCATTCGTCTCCGGCTTCCTTCAGTTCCTGCCCGTAACGGCTGAGCTCTCCCCGCATTGAAAGGCTGTCCGAAAAATTCACGGCCTTTTCCTCGTCCCAGTCCGGACCGAGTCCGCTTACGGCTTCTTCCTGCTCCAGGCGAAGCTGGGCCAGTTTTTTTTCCAGACGCGGCAGATCGGAGAGGGCCTTGAGCAAGCTTCCCTTGCGGGCCTGCAAATCCTGACAGGCCGGCCAGACCCGGCTGCAGGCCAGATATTCCCCCCCCCGGCGCAAGGCTTCCAGGGCCTTGTCCCGCAAGGAAAGCTTCAGGGCCAGGCCGGTCTTTCTTTCCTCCAGTTCCGCAAGCAGGGCTTCCAGCGCCTTCCCGCCGTCCTCCCCGAACTCCCCTTCCGGCCTGGGGGAAAGAGACAGGCCGGCTTCGCAGTCCCGCAACTGCGTCCAGTAATCCCAGACGCGCAGCAGAGCTTTGGCCCGGCCCTCCTCCAGGCGCAGCCCGGCGGCCTTTTCCTCCAGAAGGGCCAGAGTCTTTCCGGCCTCCCTCTGCTCCAGAAGCAGCCTGTTATACTGCTCCATTTCCGGGTCGGCGCGCAGGGAAGCCTTTATTTCGGCCAGACGTATGAGAATTTTGTTCACGGCCGGCTTGAAGGCGGCGCTTCCGCTCGCGAACAGGGCTTTCCGGCGTTCGTCTATTTTCTTCTGCACAGTCCAGGGGGAAGTGAAGCCGGTGCCGAAAGCGGCGGCATGCAGGGCCGCGCTTACCTGGGGAGCCTCCATGCCCTCCAGGCTGGAAAGCTCGCTCAGGCTGAAACAAAAAATCTGATCGTAAAGCGCCGCGTTATAGCCTCCCAGCAGGTCGCCCGGCTTTATATCCCGTTCCGCGCGGCCTTGAGAGGGCAAAGAGACGGCGTCCAGCCTGACCGGGCCGCCGTCTCTGCCGGGAGAGCGGGAGAGGGTAAGGCGCGAGCCTTGCCCAAGCTCGATCTCGAGGCTCCCCCCGGCCAGTTTGCCGCCGCTCCGGCCGTAATCCAGATTCAGGCTCCCGCGTTTGTAGCCGAAAAACATGGCCCGGAAAAATTTCAGGAGCGTGGTTTTACCGGCTTCGTTGTTGCCCAGAAAAACGTTCAGCCCGCGGGCCAGATCCCGGATCTCCAGGTCGCGCAGAATGCCGAACTGTTCAAGGCGCAGGGAGCGGATCAGCATTTGTCGGCCTCGAACAAATCCAGGCAGAGGACAACGGCGGCGCGGGCCAGTTCCGCCAGTTCCGCGGAGTCCGGCCGGGCGAGATAATCCTTGCAGCGGGGGTCGGCGTAAAGCTTTTCCAGTTCCGCCAGAAGGCGGAGAGGCATCCCGTCCTCCTCGGGGCCTTCCGGATCTTCCAGCGCCCGGATAAAGGCTTCCGCCTTGCGCAGGGTTTCTCCCACCAGGTTGTCGCTCCGGCGCAGAGCCTCCAGATCGCTGTCCGGAGAGCTGCGCAGCGCTATGTCCTTTACCCGGATCAGGCAAGGCCGGGCGTCTTTTCCGGCCAGGGCGAGATTCAGGCGGAGGGTCAGTTCGTCCAGATTCTCCTCGCGGCGCAGAAAAGAATCCAGACGGCTGCGCCCGCGCAGTTCCAGCCGGCAGAGCAGGGCAAGGGCCGGAGCCGCTTTTTCCCCCATATCCTCAAGGATTTCCAGAAGGGCCTTTTCCAAAGATTCCAGGGAATCGCGGCCGGAGGCGTCTTCTTCGGACAGGGCATGGAGATCGAACTCTATATTTTCCCAGCGTACCGGGGCCAGAGGAACAGGGAAGGCCCGCGTCCGGCCCAGGGCGTCCACCCGCGCCAGATAACAGCCGTGCGGGCCGCTTTCGTTTATGTGCAGCCCTTGCAGGCTTCCCGGATAGATTGCCAGAGGAGCCGGGGAAACGACGCCCGGAGCGTGCACATGCCCCAGAGCCCAGTAATCCAGAGACCCGGTTTTAAAATCTCCCGGCTCGCAGGGGGCGTAAACCTCATGCCCCGCGCTTCCCCCCCGCACCGCGCAGTGCAGGAGCCCGATCTGAAACAGCTTTTCCGGCCCCGCTCCGGCCGCCAGTTTACGCGCCAGATTTTCCCGCTCTCCGGGGCCGGAATGACTGATGCCGCGCACCAGAGCCAGGGCTTTCCCCCGACTCCCCGCCGGAAAGGCTTCGCCTTCCCGGCTGAAGACGCGCAGATTGTCCGGAGGGCTTAGAATCTCCGTGTTCCAGGCGGCAAAGTCGTGGTTGCCCCTGGCCCAGAAGACCTCGACGCCCTCTTCGCCCAGGCGCAGGCAAGCCTCGCGCAGGGCGAAGCAGGCCTTGAGGCTGCCCTCGTCCCGGTGAAAGACGTCTCCGGCCAGGAGCAGAAAAGCCGCCTTTTCCCGCAGACACAAATCCACCAGCCGATCCAGGGCCATAAAGACGGCTTCCCGCAGGAGCCGGACGCAGGCTCCCCCATCCGCCTCCGCCGGCAGAACCTTGGCGCCTGGGCCGGGCAGAACAGCGTCCAGATGCAGATCCGCCGCATGAACAAAGGTGAAAGGCTGCATGACTCGTCCGCCGGAATTATTCCACCAGCCTGCCTATGCGGCTCCAGCGGGGCCCGGTATCGGGAAAGGGGGCACTCCCTCCGTCGCCGGGGTTGCTCCCCCAGGACCAATAGATGCGCCAGGCCCGGCCGTGGATGGCCTCACGCCGGACAAAGCCCCAGTAGCGGGAATCCTCGGATGTATCGCGGTTGTCTCCCAGGACAAAGTAGTGATCCTCGGGAACGGTAAAGGGGGCGAAGCTGTGGCTGTTGCCCTGCACGAACATTCCCGGAACCCTGTAATAATCCGGAACGGCCCTGAAATCGCGCGTAAAACGCGTATAAGGCTCGTCCATTTTCCGCCCGTTGCGGTAGATGACGTTGCCGCGCATTTCCACGGTGTCGCCGGGCAGCCCGATCACGCGCTTGATGTAATCCTTCCGGGCATTGTCCGGATTGGGATCGGGAAAGGTAAAGACAATGATGTCGCCTGCTTCCGGGTCGCCCAAACGCGCCAGAACCTTGTCGGTGAAAGGAACTTTGAGGTTGTAGCTCATTTTGTTCACCAGGAGCTTGTCTCCGATAAGCAGGGTGTCAAGCATGGAGCCCGAAGGGATCTGATAAGCCTGCACCACAAAAAACCGGATGATCATGGCCAGAAAAAAAGCTATGACAATGGCTTCAAAAAATTCGCGCCAGGTTGATTTTTTGGTCATGGACATTATTCCCCTCCGGCCGCTATTCTTCGCCCACGCGCAGAGCGGCCAGAAAGGCCTCCTGGGGCAATTCCACATTTCCCATGCGTTTCATGCGTTTCTTACCTTCTTTCTGTTTTTCCAAGAGTTTGCGCTTGCGCGTTATGTCGCCGCCATAGCATTTGGCCGTGACGTTTTTACCCATGGGCGCGTTGCGTTCGCGGGCAATTACCTTGCTGCCTATGGCCGCCTGAATGATTACCTCGAAAAGCTGCCTGGGAATGACGCGCTTGAGCTTCAGCGCCAGCTCCCGTCCCTGCCGGTAGGCGTTTTCCCTGTGGGTGATCACCGCCAGAGCGTCCACCGGGTCGCCGTTGATCAGGATATCCAGCTTGACGAGATCGCCCGGCCTGTAATCCAGAAGGGTGTAATCCATGGAGGCGTAACCTCTGGTGCCGGATTTCAGGCGATCGAAAAAATCAAAAACTATTTCCGCGAAAGGCATTTCATAAGTGATGATCACCCTGTTGCCCGCGAGGTAGCGCAGATCCTTCTGCTGCCCGCGTTTCTCCTCGCAGAGTTTGAGGATGTTTCCGACGAATTCCGGAGGAGAATGTATTTCCGCCCGCATGTAAGGCTCATGGAAAGAGGCGATGCGCCCGGCCTCGGGAAGTTTGGCCGGATTGTCCACCCGGAGGACGCTCCCGTCCGTGGTCGTTACCTTGTACACAACCGAGGGGGCGGTGGCGATAAGCTCCACCTGGAACTCCCGTTCCAGGCGCTCCTGAATGATCTCCATGTGCAACAGGCCGAGAAAACCGCAGCGAAAGCCGAAGCCCAGAGCCTGGGAGGTTTCCGCCTCAAAGGAAAAGGCCGCGTCGTTGAGCTGCAATTTTTCCAGGGCGAACTTGAGGGCCTCGTATTCGTTGTTATCCGTGGGGTAAAGCCCGCAGAAGACCATGGGCTTCACTTCCTTGAAGCCGGGCACGGCTTCCGAGGCCGGGTCGGAGGCCAGAGTGAGGGTATCCCCCACTTTGGCGTCGCCCAGTTGCTTGATGCCGGCGCATAAGAAACCCACCTCTCCGGCCGCGAGCATATGTATATCCACGGCTTCGGGCGAAAAAGCCCCCAGACGCAGAACCTCGTATTCCACGCCGGAGGAAAAGAGGCGGATGCGATCCCCTTTTTTCAGGACCCCGTCCATAATGCGAAAGAGCACCACCACCCCCTGGTAAGGGTCATACCAGGAGTCGAAAATCAAGGCCTTGAGCGGAGAGGCGGGGTCTCCGCCCGGAGGAGGCAGGCGGCTGACGACCGCTTCCAGCACCTCTTCCACTCCCAGCCCGGTTTTGGCGCTTACCGCCAGCGCTTCGGCGCAATCCAGGCCTATGCCTTCCTCAATTTCTTTTTTCACCCGCTCCACATCCGCGCCGGGCAGGTCTATCTTGTTCAGAACCGGAATAATTTCATGGTTGTTTTCCAGAGCCAGATAGACATTGGCCAGGGTCTGCGCCTCCACGCCCTGGGAAGCGTCCACCACCAGCAAAGCTCCTTCGCAGGCCGCCAGAGAACGCGAGACTTCATAGTTGAAATCCACATGACCGGGAGTGTCTATGAGATTCAGAATGTACTCCCGCCCGTCTCCGGCCTTGTAGGGTATGCGCACGGTCTGGGCCTTGATGGTTATGCCGCGCTCCCTCTCCAGCTCCATGCGGTCCAGATACTGCTCGCGCTTGTCCCTTTCGCCGACCAGGCCGGTAATATCCAGGATACGGTCGGCCAGGGTGGACTTGCCGTGATCTATATGCGCAATGATGCAGAAATTGCGGATATGTTCCTGTTTAAGCATAGGAACGCCCTGGCGGAAAGCCCCGCCGAGGCGGGGCCCGGGATTGACGACAAACCCCGGAAACCGGGGTTTGCGAAGGCACGCCCGCTACGGGGCCTGTGGGCCAATCTCCATGATTTTCAATTCTGGGGCGAATGATGGGGATCGAACCCACGACACCCAGGGCCACAACCTGGTGCTCTGCCAACTGAGCTACATCCGCCGTAAGACCAATGCCTTTACACGTTTGCGCCGCTCAGGTCAAGGGCGGGAAAGGGCATTTTTCAAAATGCCTCAAAAAGGCATCTTATCCATCAGACTGGCCTCCGAAGGAAAAGGCGAACCTGTGTCCTCGCCCGCCGGGGCGGCTCTGCCGCTCTGCCGGACCTGCGGCCCGCCTCCGTAAACCGCCCCTTCTTCCGAGGGGGCCTGCTGCCCGCTGTTCTTGCGGTCGAGAAATTTCACCAGGTTGGCCTTTACCTCCGTGCTGTAGCGATCCTGCCCCTGCTGGTCCTGCCACTTGCGCGTCTGCAGGCTACCCTCCACAAAGATCAGACTGCCCTTGGAGAGATAAGTTTTGCAATTCTCGGCCTGGCGCTGAAACACGACTATGGAATGCCATTCGGTTCGTTCCACGCGGTTTCCTTCCCTGTCCACATAGGATTCGTCCGTGGCTATGCGCAGATTGGTTATGGCCGTGCCGTTGGCGGCATAGCGAATTTCAGGATCTTTCCCAAGTCTTCCGATCAACATGACCTTGTTCAGCATTTTTCCCTCCGGGTGCTCATCCGTTTTACCTTGCGCCTGTCTGCGGGTACGCAGCCGGCGTTATACAGCGTAAACCGCTCTATTCTTGTTCAGCATTTTTCCCTCCGGGTGCTCATCCGTTTTACCTTGCGCCTGTCTGCGGGTGCGCAGCCGGCGTTATACAGCGTAAACCGCTCTATTGCTGAAATATTTCTTCCGCTCCCCGCACATCGTCATCCCCGCGCCGGAGCGCCGCGCCGGAGACGACGACGGGCTCGGTTCCGGCGATAAAGGGCAGATTATAGACATTGGTCGATTGTTCGCCGGATAAAAAGCCGTTGTCGGCGTCTATGCTTAAAATTCTTATCCCCTGCGGCATGGGGAAATCCGCGTTGGGATACCGCTGTTCCACGGCTTGCCGGTACTGGGCGAAAATGGGCACCGCCACCCGCGAGCCGGTTTCATATTTGCCCATGGGGCGGGGCGTGTCGTAGCCGACATAAACCGTGGTCACCAGAAAGGGGGAAAAGCCCACAAACCAGGCGTCTCTCTCCTCGTTGGAGGTGCCGGTTTTCCCTCCGAATATGCGGGTCAGATGCCTGGCCCGGCGCGCGGTGCCGTCAACGCTGACGTCCTTGAGAAGACTGGCCATGAGAAAAGCGTTGAGCGGGCTGATGGCGTCGATTTTTTCAGGAACAAAGGTAACTATGTTATGCCCCCAACTGTCGGTGATGCGCCGGACCAGGCGCGGGAGCACGCGCTGCCCGCCGCTGGCGAAGGTGGTATAGACCTCGGTCAGGGTCATGGGGGTGACGGCGTAGGAGCCCAGGCTGATGGAGAGATCCTGCGGGATTTTTCCCGCGATGCCCATGGCCTGCGCCCGCTCCGTGATTGCCTTTATGCCCAGGCTCTGAGCCAGCCGTATGGTGCATACATTGCGGGAGCGCACCAGGGCCGTGCGCAGCAGGGTGGGGCCGTAAAAGACTCCGCCGTAATTGGAGGGGCGCCAGAGCGCGGCGTTTTCCTCCGCCCCGCGTTCGCCGATGAAAGGAGAATCGTCAATCATGCTGGCGGCGGTGAAGCCTTTGTCCAGGGCGGCGGAATAAACCACGGGCTTGAAGGCCGAACCGGGCTGGCGGACGGCCTGGGTGGCCCGATTATACTGATCGTGCAGATTATATTCATACCCGCCGACCAGAGCCAGAACATCGCCGTTTTCCAGATCCTGCGAAATAAGGGCTCCGCTGACCAGCGGGGCCTGCTCCAGACTCAGCGGAATGGGCCTGTCAAAAGTGACCTTGGCCGGATCATAGGCGGGTATTTCCGCGGAAGCCGGATAGCCCACCGGGTTGGCGTCTCCCCTAGCGCCCACGGCGGAAACCCAGACCACGTCGCCGGGAGAGAGCACCTTATCCGGGCTGCGGATCTGCCCCGGCTCCTCGGCGGCCAGCTCCGGGTTGGGGAGCCTGCACCACTCCATCCTTTTGGCTTCGATAAAGCCTTTGAACGAACCCAGGCGCGCTTCCGCTCCCTTGGCGCCTACCTTGGTCACCAGAGCCTTGGCCCAGCCGGCGTTTTCAAAATCCTGCGGCACGAAGACGTTCTTTTCCAGAAAAGATTCATATTGATCCTCGGAAATATGCTCAAGCGGCCCAAACCAGCCATGTCTTTTGCCGGTCTCCAGAAGCCCCTGGCGCAACGCTTTCTCAGCCGCTTTCTGGTGCAGGGGGTCCATGGAGGTGTAAATGTGCAGGCCGGCGTTATAGAGGACGTCCCGGCCGAAGCTTTCCACCGGCAAGTCCAGATCCAGCACGTTCTGCTCCTGGAAAAACTCGATGAGCCTGCGCCGCACTTCTTCCAGATACCAGGCGCCCAGCTTCCAGGAAGGATCGGGCATGCTCCGGTAAAGCAGGGGAGTGCCCAGAGCCGCGTCGTGTTCCTGCTGGTTTATGAAGCCTTCCGCCAGCATGCGGCGCAGCACGTAGCGCTGTCTGTCCCTGGTGGCCTGGGGGTCGGCGAAGGGATTGGTGCGCGAGGGGGCCTGGGGCAGAGCGGCCAGCACGGCGCATTCGGCCAGATTCAGCTCGCCGACGTGCTTGCCGAAATAGGTGCGGGCCGCGGCCTCGACCCCATAAGAGCCGTGTCCGAAAAAAATCTGGTTCAGGTACATGTTGAGGATGTCGTCTTTGCTGAGATAACGCTCCAGCCTGTAAGCCAGGATGGCCTCCTTGAGCTTGCGTATATAGCTGCGCTCCGAGGTGAGCAAAAGACGCTTGACCAGCTGCTGGGTTATGGTGCTGCCGCCGTGCACCGTCGCCCCGGCGCGGAGGTTAATCCAGAAGGCGCGGATTATGGCTCTGGGGTTGATGCCGTCATGCTCGTAGAAACTGGCGTCTTCCGCCGCCAGAAAGGCTTTGGACAAGTGGGGGGGCATATCCGCCAGGTTGACCAGAAAGCGCTTTTCATCGTAAAAATAGCCGATGATGCTGCCGTCTCCGGCATAGACCGTGCTGGCCTGCGGAGGACGATAATCCGAAACCTGCGTATAGCTGGGCAAATCCAGCGACGCCCAGTAGATCAGGGCCACGCCGCCGATGGAGCCCAGGAGGCCCAGAGCCAGACAAATGAACAGCGCCGTCAGGCAGAAGCGTTTCATAATCCCCTTGCAATACTCCTTAATGCGAAAAGCTTCAACCTCTCTTCTTCCGTAGCCGGCGGGCGCGTGAAAACAGGAAATTTTGCATGTATAAACAGGAAAAGCCCCCCCGGAATACTCCCGGACCCTGCCTGGCCGAACTTTGTTTCAGAACCCCGATGATCCTTGACGCCGTCAGGCAGGAAGAGCTTCTGCGCGTCCTGAACAAAACCCTGGGAGGGAGTTTCGGAGTGGTGCAACACCGGACTCTGGGCGGCGGTTTCACTCCGGGGAAAAAGGGCGCCTCCGGCGCGGCCCTGCTCTGCCTGCCGGAATTGCTGAAAGCGACCGAGGAAGGGCCGGCCGGTTTTCTGCTCCGTTTCGCGCCGGGGCAAACCGGCCCGGAAGATGCGGAGCTCCGGAACAGCCTCTCCCAGACCTGGCAATGGGACGGAGCGAGGGAAAGCGTTCTGGGCGCTCCCTTCCGCGTCATTCTCAGCGAAACGCATACTCTGCATCTTGAGCCACGGGAAAGGGTCGGGCTGCTCCAGCTCGCGCTCCAGGCCGCGACTTCCCTGCTTCTGCCCGCGGCCTTGCATTTTCCGGTCAGCCAGTGCCTGATCGACCCGGCTTCCTACCGGGAGAACCTCCCGGACAGCCCGGACTATCTCAGCGTCCACGGCTGGGTGAACAACCGGATTTTTACGGCTGAAGGCGAAAAAGGCCCCGTTCTGATGGATACGCTGGGCCTGCACCTTCTGGGCCTGCCGGACGTTCAGTGTCCGCTTCCCCAGGGCTTTCCGGATTATGCCGATCTCTCCTTCTGGCTTTACAATCTGGCCGAATACATGTGCGAGCACCCCGGCCTTCCGGCCGAAGGAGACACGCTGATCGGGCCGGACGGCTCCGAGTGGGAGGTCAGAAGCGGCCCCTCTCTCCTGCCTCCGGAACGTCTGGTTCTGGATCTGCGGATGCCGGCGCCCTCCGGCGGGCGGCGCTGAAAAAAGCGAGCATGATGCCCCCCGCCTGGGCGACATTGAGGGAATTGAAATCCCGGCACATGGGGATGTGCAGCATCCGGGCGCAGCGTTTGGCTATGCCGGGGCGCAGGCCGGATTCCTCGCTTCCCAGCGCCAGAACTGAGGGAAAGCGGGGTTGAAAAGAGTAGACATCCAGGCTGCCGCCGCGCGAATCCGCCGAATCCTCCTTGCGCGCCGCGCTGCCGTATACGCTGAAGCCCCGCGCGGCCAGGAGATCCAGGGCCCGGCCCAGATTGGCGACCTTGGCGACAGGCAGTTTCTGCATGGCCCCGGCCGCGCTTCTGTTCGCTCCTCCCCCGAGGTAGGCCGCCCGGCGGCGGGGCAGCAGCAGCCCTCCCCCACCCAGAGAGTAAAGCGTTCGCGCCAGAGTTCCCACATTGCCCGGATCCAGCAGTTGATCCAGAGCCAGCAGCAGAGGCAGAGGCGAGGAAAGGGCCGCCGCCGCCGCCTCCTCCAGGCTGCTGAAGCCGGGCTCGAACAGGCGGGCCAGCACCCCCTGGGAGCCCGCCGCGCCCATACGCCGCCACGCCCTCTCTTCCAGCAGGGAAAAACGCACCCCCGCGGCCCGGCACAAATCGATTATCTCGTCCGTAACTCTGTCTTTCCGCCCTTTGCGGATAAAGACGGAGTCCGCCCGGCCGGGGGAAGAGCGCAACAGCTCAAGCACAGGCTTGGGCCCGGAGAGCGCGTTTTCCGGCTCCGGAAAGTTATTCTCCGCGGCAATCATGGGCGCATTGTACTCTCGATTGCCGCCAAACACAAAGGGGCGGGCAAGGAAATATTCGCGCCGGCGGCCGCCCTACCTCAGTTCAAACCAGCTGAAGCTGGAAATATTCAGTTGAGCCGGCGCCTTAAAAGCATATGTCGAGCCCGGCGGGACGATCGCCTGCAGAGAACTGTAGGCCGCCGTGTTGCCGTCCACGGCCAAATTATCCACTTCAAGAGTTACGCCGTATCCGGCCGCGGGAGTGTAGTTGGCGCGGACATTCACAAAAATCGGCCTGCCTGTCGCGTTGACGTAGGCGGCATTGACCGCGCGGCCCGCCCTCATATCCCGCCAGCTCTGCCCCACGCCCAGGGCGACTCCGTCCACATACTCCTTATTTGCAATCTCTCCTCCCGCCGCGGGAGATGAGATCCGCGCCCGGCCGGCGGCGTCGCGCGTCACCGCCGTGCCGGGCAGGGCCTCGGCCGCCGCCTTGACCAGGCCGGGGGTATCCGGCGCGGCCAGATTCACGCTCGTGTCCAGAATGTTCCAGGTATTGTCGAACCAGTAAACGCCGTCGCCGTTCTGCAAGGAGCCCGGATGCAGAACATGGAAAAGACAGCCGTTCCGGATCGGCACGTCCTTGACGTGCCCTCGTCTTTGGCTATTTGATGGCATAACAGACCGCTGAGGCCAAAGACTTGCTGGAATAAAAAGGGGTTTGTTCATCTGAGGTTTGGACAGCAAAGCGGCTTAAATTGGTATTGACCGC
>JAISOL010000048.1 GCA_031275645.1 Deltaproteobacteria bacterium | reverse complement strand
AAACCCGGAGCGTCTCCGCCAGGCGCATCTAAAGCATTTTAACTTTAAGACGCTCACTTCGGCGCTTGACGGCGAAACGAGTTCCGCCCGCGCCTTCGTGGCGGGCGCCCGCTTGCGCGTCCGCCGGAGCATTTCGGCAAATGTATATTTTGAATTTTGAAACGCCCTAATATTTACGTCCCGGCGGATCTCCTGCCTTACGGGGCGAATTTCCGTATATAGATTTTATGGAACAGCCCCCGCGTCGATCTCGCGGGCGCTGCATTGTCGCGCGTAGCAGCGCTGAATTATTTTTCAGAGTATACGATTTTTATGTTGGACTTGTCATATAATATACAACTATTCTGATAAATAATTAGTTAAAAATTAATCTTATTGACACAGATTTATTAGTTTACTATATAATGATTTTCAGAATATAAATTACATGTCATGTCAGCAAAACATATAATAGTATATAGTATAAAATACAAAGACAATTTTATATCACATTATTCAAATAATAACGGTACAGGAGAGAAGCGATGACTACCAAGATAAAAATTATAACCGGTTTTGTAGTTATGATTGCCATACTGATTATCGTTTCAGTAATTGGATACAGAGGATTGAACAGCGCTTCGACCCTGTTTCTTGACTTCGGCCGGGTTGCGACCATGAGCGAGGAAGCGAGCGACAGCGTCACCAACATCAACGCTTCCGCCTATTACCTGGAAAAGTTCATGCGCCTGTCCGTTCCTCGGGATATGGATACTTCCGTCTCCTCCCAGGAAAAAACTCTGGCTGCCGTGCAAAAGGCTCTCGGTCATGCCATTGCTCCGGAACGTAAAAGGGATCTGGAACGGACGGCGAATCTCCTGCGGGAGTATGTGGAAGCGCTGGGACAGATAAAAAACGCCTTCATCCCGTGGTATACCGATTACCAGCAGATCATCAGGCCGAATTTCGAAACTCTGGAAAATATTGCCGGCGCTCTCGGGGATATACTTCTGAAGGAGGGCAATGCCGCCGCCCTTAACCAAATTAACGACATCTGGCGTGCTCTCTCCAGGTTGAGCACCTCCATAGACAATTTCCGGCAGAGCGGCGTTGAAAAGAACGCCGCTGTGATTGACAAGCTGCTGGAGCAGAACAAATCCCTGCACGAGCGTTTTCGGTCTTCTCTCAGCGCGGAAGCCAGCAAAAACGCTTTTGCGGAATATCAGGAGAAGTATGATGCCATTGTCCGCGCCTACCAAAAAAGCAAAACGGCTGTAATTAAGGCAGAAGACGTTCTGGAACGGGCGTATGGCTGGGATGCTGAACTGGAGGATACTCTCAAAAGGATAAACGCTGAAACCGCCGCGGAAATGGGCAAAAGACACGAGGAGATCATAGATTCAAACCGCGGCACGCAGCGTTTCATGCTCGTTTCTTCGCTGGTCGGCCTTTTCGTCGGCATGCTCTTTGCCTCGTTCATCCTTATCAGTCTGGTTTCCATCCTGAACAAAATAGCCGCCTTCGCCTCGGCTGTCGCCAACGGCGATTTTGAACACGACGCCGGGATAAAGGAAAAAGGCGAAATCGGGCGCATGACCGCGTCCATACAGCAGATCCCCGGGACTTTGAAGGCGATTCTCGCCGACTACCTGCTTCTGGAAAAGAAAATAGAAAGCGGGATAATAAACCAGAAAGCCGACTCCGGCAAATACCACGGAGGGTTCTCCGTTCTTGTCAACGGCACCAACAATATACTCTCCCGCCTCAACATGGTTATCGACAGCATACCGTCCCCCGTGGTCATATTGAACAAAGACGCCAGGATCGAATATATGAACGGAGCCTCCATAGCCGTGGCCGGTTCCGATTTTCAGGGCAAATTCTGCAAACAGGTATTCAACCGCGATGACGACGGGACAGAGACCGACGCCCTGACAAAGGCGATGACGACCAGACATCCGGCCAGCGGTGAAACCAGGGCGCATCCCGGCGGCAATGATCTGGACGTGAGCTACACGGCCATACCCTTTCTCAACAAAGAAGGCAGCCTGACTTCCATTCTGCAGTTAATCACTGATCTCTCGTTCATCAAAAAGCAACAGAGGGTCATACTCAAAGCCGCCTCCCAGGCTTCGGAAATATCCAACCGCATGGCCGCCGCCTCGGAGGAGCTGTCCGCCCAGGTGGAACAGGTTTCCCGCGGCGCCGAGGTGCAGCGGGCGAGAGTGGAATCCACGGCTTCGGCCATGACGGAGATGAACTCCACAGTGCTTGAAGTGGCGCGCAGCGCCGGCCAGGCCTCGGAACAGAGCGAACTGACCCGTTCCAAGGCCGGGGCCGGTTCCGATCTCGTCGACCAGGTGGTAGAGGCCATAAATGAGGTGGACAAGGTAGCCGCGACCTTGCAGACCAATATGCGGGAGCTGGGGACGCAGGCCGAGAGCATAGGCGGGGTGATGACCGTTATTTCGGATATAGCGGATCAGACCAATCTGCTGGCTCTGAACGCGGCCATTGAGGCGGCGCGCGCCGGAGAAGCCGGTCGGGGCTTTGCCGTGGTGGCCGACGAGGTGCGCAAACTGGCCGAAAAGACCATGTCCGCCACGCAGGAAGTCAGCGCCAGCATCAACGCCATACAGCATTCCACCCACGTCAATGTCAAGGAGGTGGAGAACGCGGTCAGAAGCATAACCAGGGCCACCAGTCTCGCCGATTCCTCAGGGGAGGCGCTCAAGGAAATAGTATCCCTGGCCTCGACAAATTCCACAGTGGTGACTTCCATAGCCACAGCCGCCGAAGAGCAGAGCGCGACCTCCGAAGAAATCAACCGGGCCATTGAAGAAATAAATCAGGTGGTGGGGGACACTACCAACGGCATGATCCAGTCTTCCGCGGCCGTACAGGAACTTGCCCGCATGGCTCAGGAATTACGGCGTATTATGGAGACTCTGAAATAGCTCCATGCGCGCCGCCTTCCGGCTCCGGCCGGCAACAGGCCGTTGAAAATTGGGTAAAAAAAATCCCCGCAAAGCCTGTTTCAGCGGCTTGCGGGGATTTGTGCGGAGGCCGAAGCCGCCTGTTGGCGGCGAAGCGTAAACAATCCTGTTATACGAAGTGGCGGTGTACACTATTTTTTTATTTTCTATATTTTTTGCCAATATAAAAAACATATCCATAATACTGTTTATATTTTGAATATAACTCAACCTCATATTTATTATTGTCAACAAAATCTTCTACTGTTTTATTTCCAGTATATTTTCCAAGAAGTACTTTTAAGGACGCTTCATGTGGGACAAAATAATTATTCGTCCAGCATTTATCAGGCAATGTAAATGCAGCAACAAGAACATAACCTGCTTTTTGCATTATTGAAATATTGTTCCAAATTGTATCTAATCTACAACCAGCATCCGACCAAAACTTTTCAATTTCGGATGGGCGCTCATCAGTAAACCATGAGGGACAAGTCACGGCAACATAGCCGTTATTTTTAAGAAAGCCGTTCCAATAAGTTAATCCTCTTTCAAAACCTATATTGTCTATAGCCCCTTCTGACCAAATAAGATCAAATTCCTCTTTTTGAAAAGAAAGGTTTTCCATTGATCCAACAATACCTTTTACTTTTTACTGGAGATTTAATTTTTTGGCGTTATCGTTAAAAATATTTATAAAATCAAGACAAAAATCTATACCGATAATATTTCCAGAAATATTTTGCGCAAGAACCATCGTTTGCCCACCAGTTCCACAAGCCAAATCTGCTATTCGAGAGAATTTGTCAAGATTATCTATAAAACTTAATGCCTTAATAGTCACTTCAGAACTACCGGGACCTTGCCTTTTCAAACCTATATGAGTTTCAACAATTAAATCAAAAATTGACGGTTGTGTATTTTCCATTTTTCAGTCCTTACTCAATACGTATTTGATATTATTCATTTTGTCAATCTGTCAACCAATTTCAGCCGCCGCCTCTCCTTATTGCCTGGAGTACATTAACAACAGCAGCAACACTATTCCGATTATAACACATACAAGCCCTCCGCCTCCAAATTTCAGCCGGGCAAAGCCCCGCCCCCACACATTGGCCACTCCTTCTATCTTTTTCGTATTGTAACTGTGCCCCTGGAAAATCCAGTCCCAGTTACAAACGGCGGCGGCAAGCATAAACACTCCGACCAGAATCACAAACACCGCGAAATACTCGGGTTCTTCCCCAAGAAATTTTCCGATGCGGGCAAAAACATCCGGTTCCTTGTCCATAGTTTATCCTGTGTCATCCTTCCCCGGAACATATCAGCTCAAGACTATTTTCGATTACTTCAAGGAACGCTTTTTCCAGACATTTCTTAGTCGATGCTGAAAAAGTCGAAGACGTCTTTTTCAGAAAGGCACGCCGGCTCCAGGCGCCGCTTCGCGGCCGCCGCAAACAAGTTGCGGCTTGCCTTTTTTCAGGGCCGACTATCTTATTTCGTTGAGCGTTTTACACCGCTTCAAACTGAGCTTCCGGACAGCGCAGGGCTTTTACAGTGCAAGAGCCGAGTCTTTAAAATATGCAAAATAGAGACTTGACTTTATGAAAAACAGAGCATAAATTATTATAAACAATACAATTTTACCGAGCACAATAAATCGCAAAAAGCGGACTACAACGATATTATTTTTAATATGGAAACGCTCAAACAATAGAAATACTTTCGGATGATAATGTCAACAAAAATTTTGTCGATTACAACGATGACAGCATATCGTTTATCGCTACGGATAAAAATAGCGAGGAAATTATTCAACCATTATTAAAAACTTAAATAATCAGTTGACTGAAAATGTAATAGGAAAAAACTCTGTATAATCTCTGAGTTGTAAATATATTTATTTTATCAAACAATGAAAATATAAAAAGGGAAATACGGTAACAATATATGTAAATCCGGATGACGAAAATGACATCAGGTAATCGGGACGACCCGCGCGCGATCTCTTTTCGCGCAGGGTTGAAAATCGGTTTTGCATGAAATTTGTAAAAAAATCCGAGGTAATTTAATTATGGTAGAAGAAGCGGCTCCAGGCATTTTCAGAATAGAACTCCCTCTGCCCCAAAATCCGCTCAAGGCTCTCAACTCCTATCTGGTGCGGGGAGAAAAACGGCATCTGCTCGTCGACACCGGCTTTAACCGCAAAGAATGCAAAGATGTTCTTTACGGCGCTCTGGAAGAACTCGGGGTGAGGCCGGACGCGCTCGACCTGTTCATCACGCACCTGCACGCCGATCACTGCGGATTGGCGGCGGATCTGACCACATCCCCGGAAGCCGTCATATATGCCAGCCAGGGAGACAGCAAAGCGATCAACAGAATGACGGACGGAGATTTCTGGCTGGGATACCTGCGCGGCATGGCTCAACACGGCTGCGACGACGAATTGCTGCACGAGCTTGAATCCAGTCACCCGGCCATCCGCTTCGGCCCTTCGGGCAAAATCGGATTTTCAATCACGGGTGAAGGGGCTGTCTTGCGCTATGGAGAAAATGAGCTGCACGTGCTTTCCGTCCCAGGCCATACTCCGGATCATCTGGCCCTGTACGAGCCAAGGCGAAAGATTCTCTTTTCCGGGGATCTGATTCTCGGGGATATAACCCCCAATATCCCGCGCTGGCGGGAAATGAAGGACGCCCTGGGAACTTACCTCCAAAGCCTGGATAAAGCCGACAGGCTCGACATAGCCCTGACTTTGCCCGGACACCGCAGCCTTGTCCGCGACACGAAAAAGAGGATTGAGGAATTGCGCGCCCACCATGCGCGGAGATTGGCGGAAGTACGGAGAATCCTGGAAGAGCGGGCGCTCACCGCCTGTCAGGTGGCCGCTGAAATGACCTGGTCCATGCGGGGGATACGTTGGAAGGAATTTCCGGCTCCCCAGAAATGGTTTGCCGTAAATGAAGCCCTGGCCCACCTCGACTATCTCGCGGCCAGGAGCGAAGCTCTCAGGGAAGAAGACGGCGGGCTCGTACGCTTCAGGCGACAGAAATCAGCCTGAAGAAGATGCGGAGCGGTCCGCGCCCGGTGAGCGGCCGGGGTGAAAGCTTTCACCCCGGCCGCTCCGGATGACGACAGTTATAAATCCATCACGCAACGTATTTTTTTATCCAGATTCGGGCCGGAGTGGCCGCTCGTAAACAGCGAAACAAAAATCGTGACGGCTATGGAGGCCGATACGGCCACCGTATACCAGGGAATGCCGCCGGGCCAGGAAAACTTCATCTGATTGAGCACCAGGCAGACGCAGGTCATGGCCAGAGCCGTGACAGCGCCGCTGAGAGCGGCTTCACTGGAGCATCTGTCCCAAAGCAGGCCTATGATGAAAACCGGGAAGGTCGCGGCCATAAACGTCCCGTAGCCGAAGGTGCCGAGTATGGCCACGAGCTGCGAGGAATTTATGCCCATGTAAATGGACAGGAACCCGATCAGGCACATCAGCGCGCGGGAAATCCTGATCTGCCTGCCTGGAGAAAAGTTATACCCCAGGGCGCTGGGAATGTCGCGGGCCACAATGCTGGAAGCCAGAGACAGGAACATGCTGGCCGAGGACATGGCGGCGGCCAAAGTCGCCGCGTACACAAAGAACTGGGCATGGGGGCCGATATAATCGGCAAAGGCGAAAACGGCCCGATCCGGCCCGCTCAAAGGCGGGATCAGCCCCTTGGCCACAATGTACAGCGCGCCGAAGCCGGTGAAAGTGCAAAAAGCCGCCACGCAAAAGTGCGAACCCGCGCCCCACATGGCCAGCTTGGGAATCTCCATGGGGTTTTTCAGGGAGTACATGCGGGTCAGCACCGAAGGCTGTCCGAGCACCCCCAGGAAGGGGATGAACATGAAGCTCAGGACCACGGCGCCGGGCAAAGTCCCCCAGGCGTTCAGCAGGTTGGGGGACATGTTCTTGGTATAGCCGCCGCCGGAAACCACGCCCGCCTGGGAAACGGTCGCGGTTATTTCGGACATGCCGCCGGTCATCCAAAACAGGGAAAAGAGCAGAATCACGGCGGCCACCACCATGATCATCCCTTGGAAAGCCTGGGTCAGAAGCCCGCCCACTTCGCCGCTGATCACCATATAGACAACCAGCGAGCCAAAGACGATGAGACCGATGGTCATGGGGCTCCAGCCCATGAGATGGGCGAACATTTCGGATACGCCCTTTATCTGCGAGGCCAGATAGGCGATGCAGCCGATGAACAGGGTCAGGGAAGTGACCAGTTTGAGATAGCGGTTTTTGCCGAAGCGCAGATCAATCACGTCCCCCAGGGTGGCGACCGGGCCAAGCTCCGCCATAGCCCGCATCTTTTTGCCCAGAATGATGTAACCCATGCAGAAAGCGCCGGAGCCCATCATCCACAGTCCCATAGTGTTGCCCGAAGCGTAAATCAGCCCCGGCACGCCGACCACGGCAAAGGCGCTGGCCACGGCGGCCATGGTGGAAAAGCCTATGACCACCGGGCCGAACAGGGCCGTGCCCCCGAAAAAGGCTTGCACTCCCTGGGCTTTACGCTGGGCGAACCAGCCTATGATCAGGGAAACCACAATCATGAAAACCGCAAACAGGATGATGAGCGTTTTCACAGGGCTTCCTCCTTATGCTCCACGGCCCCGCCGTTCAGTTCGGCCATTTTTTTTCTGAAGGCCTCCCATTCGTCCGGCGCCAGCCAACGGTCGCGCAACTTGAAAATGCCGAAGCCCAGAATGAATATCCCTCCAATCCAATAAAGCAGCACTATCCAGAAAAAGGAAGGATGAAAGCCCAGGATGGTATAGTCCGGCATGCGATCAAAAAACAGCAGCGCCTCCCGTTGCGCCAGATAAAACCCGAGCACCCAGCAAACGAAAAAAGTGCATATGGGGAAGATGAAAAATACCAGATCCACTTTTCCCCGCCGGAGCGAACCCAGCAGCATATATAAAGCTATAACCAGGGTCGCGATGTAAAAGCAGGGGAACCAGTAACCCGTCATACATAAAACTGTAATGAGAATAAAGCACAATCCTATAACTATATGGATTGGCGTCGTATTTTTAATTTCCATATAAATTGCTCCATTATATGCCGCATGTTTCAATGAAAGAACAAACTTTTTCGTTCAATTCCGGCTGCGGTTCAAGCATCATGGTATAGTGATTGGCTTTGGTCTGGTAAAAGACCACATTCCGCAGCGACTTTCTGGTGATGTCATATGCTTCCTCTTTGTACAAAGCAGGCCCTTGCCCGAGAGAACCTTCCGCATGCACGAGAAGTACGGGGCAGTTGACTTTTGCGTATATTTCAGAGTGCTTGTACTCAGCTACATCCAGCAGATCCTCCTTGATGCGCTCCGCATTCCCCTTATATCTGTATTTTCCTCCTTCAGAGGGAGCGACTTCGTGAAGCACCGCCGCCTCGATGAATCTGTTCCAGGAAAGACCCATCAAAGCGTAATTCGCTTTGGCCGCTTCAACATATTCCTCGGGCGTTGAAAACACCTTATCCATGCGGGATAGGGCCGGGATGAGCTTTTCGGCGTCTTCTCTGGTGCAGAGCCCTCCTCCGTCGAAGAGGACGACGCCCGCCACCTTGTCGCTCAGTCCCGCCGCAATGCCGGCTATGTATCCGCCCATGGAATAGCCCATGAGCGCGACCTTGCTGAGCGGAAGAGCCTCGAGGAGTTCCTTGGCGTCCAGGGCATGGCTCATCATGCTGGAAGGGACGTCCGCGGGGGAGCTTTCGCCGCGGCCCCGCACGTCATAGGCCAGAACATAATGCCCGCGGGAAGCAAGAAATTCCGAAACCGCGGCCATATGGCAACAGTTGGCGCTCAGACCGTGAATGCCGACAATGGCCTTGTCTTTGGGCTCTCCCCATGCAAGCAGGAAAAATTTTTTGCCGTTCACAACGCGATAATCTTTCTTCATCGACTGCCTCGATTGTTATTATGTTATTTTATTTCCACCACTCCCGCTCCCGTGCCCGCGCGGGCGTCAGGATCGTAAAGAGCTTCGGCGAACACCCCGGGCAGGGTGAACCTGCCCTTGTTGATGGCCTTGATCTTGTAAATGAATACGCGATCCTGGCTGTCCAGGGAGGCGTAGGCCACCATGCGGTCCTCCCTGCGTTCCACATGCACCAGGGCCAGGGGAGATCCGGACAGTCCGGCCTCGGCCAGCATGGCCCGCGTTTCCTGTATGCGCGCGGGATTGGGAACAGCCTCGACGCTTTCCAGATCCCAGGAGGATTCCTCTTCCGCGTATTCCTCTTCTTCAGAGTATTCTTCGTCTTCGTCCCAGGAATATTCGCCGGCATCGCCGGCGCCGCCTCTTCCCTCGCCGGAGTCTCCTCCGCCCACAATGCGGCCTCCCTTGGCGATCACCATTTCAAAGCCGCCCGGAATAAGAGACGTGATGGCCACATTGTCTATCCTTTCGGCGGCGCTGGCCGTGAGCAGCACATAGACCTCGTCGCCCTGGGCCAGTTCACTCAGTTTTTTTCCTCCGGCCGGCAGATAGCTGGCCTTGACAATGATTTTTCTCGGCTGCACGGGCTGAGGTTTAAGATCGAAGCCGTCGGCGCTGATCTGCCAGTACAGCCCCTCGGCCCCGGCAAAACGGAATTCCGCGGCTTCGCCTCCCAGGCTCAGGCGCTTGACCAGCTCTCCTTCGGCCGGGATCGGCAGGGCTTTTCCGGCCGCGTCGCGGGCGCTGAGTTCGAGCCCGGGCTTGCTTTCCAGATGCGCTCCGGCGTAATCGGCCAGGGCGCGCACGGCCTGAACAGCTCCGGGCGTGGAGTAGGCGTTGCCGGAGACGTCATTGATCACCTGCACCAGAGCCTTGCGTCCCTCCAGGTTTTCCAGGCGCTCCGGGAAGTGCCTGGCCAGAACGGATAGCAGAAGGCTGTTATCCCAGAGACGGGAATAGAACCAGCCCTGATAGTTCTTCTTTCCGTCATCCGCTTTTACTTCCCGGATCAGATTATCGGCCTCCCCGGTCTGCTGCATCATCTGGTAGCAGGCGGCCAGCAGGGCCGCGGCCGGTTCCTTGCGCCAATCCCTGAAACCGGCGTCCAGATGTTTGACCAGTTGGGGGAGTCCGGTAAAACTCTGGCCGGAGCGGACATGCACCCAGGCCGCGTAACTCACGGCGCGCAGGGCATCCGGGCCGCGCGGCAGGCTTTGCAGCAGGGCCAGATTCTCCTGCCTGGCGTTGCGGAAGAGTTCCTCGTCCACTCTGTAGCCGGCCTCGCGAGCGCTCAGAAGGTAGTCCAGCCCGTAAGTGGTCAGGAAGGGGGTGGCGCGGCCGCCGTAAGGCCAGAGAGAAAAGCGCCCCGGATAGACCTGGCGCTCCTGCAAGGCGATCAAGCCCTTTTCCACGGCTTTTTCCGAACGTTCCCGGAGCTGGGCCGCGTTCATCCCCCTGGGCAGGGGCAGGAGTTCACGGTTTTTGTTCAGAATGGCATAAGGGAAGGCCGCGCTCAGAATCTGTTCGGTGCAGCCGTGCGGGAAGCGCGTGAGAAAAGAGGAAAGCGCGTCCAGCATGGGCAGAGGCAGGCCGGAAAGACTGGCCTCGACTTCGGCATACTGCGGGAAGAGAGAGCGCCCCACCGGCACAACCTGTTCCCGGCCTTTCACAAAGCCGGCCTTGAAAGTGCTCACGCGCGGCGAGGCCGGACGCACGGAGAGGCTCACCGGACGGCTCGCCGTGATTTCACGTCCTCTGAAAGAGGCCGAAGCCGTGATCCTCACCACCGCTTCCCCCAGGCGTTCCGTGGCTTTCAGGCGGAAGACGGCCTTGCCTTCACGCCCTTCCTCCACCTTCAGGCTTTCTTCCGGACGGCGCAGGAATTCCAGGCCGGAATCCAGCTCCACCCGCAGGGCGATATCCAGACCCTCGGCGCTGTCTTCCACATTGTTGGCGACAACGGCGCTTACCTCGAATTCGTCTCCGGGAGCGACCGCCACGGGCAGATCCGGAGTTATGATCAGGGGGGCGCGCACAGTGGCGGATCCGGAACTTTCACCCACAGCGGACAGGCCGGAGGCCACGGCCATGAGCCTGAGACCGCCGTTGAAGTAAACAGGCACTTCCCAGCTCAGTTCCCTCTCTTCCGGCCCCACGTCCACCAGACCGGACCAGTAGACCACCGAAGGCTCGGACTTGCGCCGGAAAGGATTGAGATTGGACTGTGCCGTAGCCGCTCTGAGAGCCATCTCGGCAAAGCCGCCGCCGAAAACCGAGGGATTCATCAGGTTGAACTCCGGCATGAGCAGATCCCAGTTCTGCATGGTGACGACGCTCAGGGGATTCTGCTTGAGGAAAAAGGTCAGGGGCGAGGGCGTAAGGTAAGCGCTCATCTGGAGTATGCCTTCGTTTACGGCGAAAACTATGGCCTTGCCCGGAGTCTCCGCCCGCAGGCGCATGTTCAGGGTTTCCCCCGGCTGGATGAGAGACTGCGCCGTCAGGAAGAGCTTGAGATCGCGCCTGTCGATGTTGGCGACAAAGGGGGCCAGGGCGTAGCTGTACGGAGTGCTGTATACGGCATCTGAACGGATGTCGCGCGCCAGGGATACGCTGACGAAGCCGCGGCCTTCAAAATCGTCCGGCACGGCTATGCGTTGCACCGAATCGCTCGTATCGGCGGTAAACCAGCGGTGGCTGAGCACCCGGTCGCTTTCCAGCGTAATCAGCCCGGCACCGGGATAGGGCGCGCTCACGAAGACGCTTATGTCTTCCCCGGCCCGGTATTCGGTCTTATCCAGATGCACGCGCAAAGTGGCGTCGCGCTCCAGGCCGAAGCGGCGCTGGCTACCTCCGGCCACCACATAGTTCAAGTTGCAGCGGATCTGCCCCCGGCTGTCCAGAAGACTCAGCTCAAATTCTCCGGTAGCGCCGGTGGGCAGAGTAAAGGTCAGGCCCTCCCGCCCCACCCCGACGGAACTCTTCTCCACAGGCTTGAGCCTGCGCACCTTGTCGTAGCGGTAGCTCCCGGAGTTGTCGCGAACGAGCGAGGCCACATACTCCACTTCGCTGATCACGAGCTCCAGATCCAGAAGTTCCGTCGGGTTCAGGCTGTTGTCGACGGCGATGAAAGAAACGTCCGCCCTGGAGTCGAGAGCCACAAAGTTGAGCCTGGCTTCGCTCTTCCAGCCCACAATGTTTTCCAGGGGGGAAATCAGGGCCTGCAGGGCGGAACTGACACCGCGTCCGCCGCCTTTTTCAAAGGCCTGGATGTCGATATTCAGACGGTATGTGCCGCTGCTGTAGCGATCCAGGCCCAGGTCGAATTCGGCTTCGCCTTCGGCATTGGTATCCGCGGAACTCAGTTCGGCGGTATAGCTCTGGGTGGAAGCGCCGGGATCAAAGAATCTGTATTCCTTGTACCGTTCAAAACGCATGGCCAGCGGAGTAAGGGTAAGGGCGGCGCTTACCCGGTTGCCGGCAGCCGCCGTGCCGTAAAGATTTTCCACTCGCACCAGGGCATGGAGATCCCGGGGCAGGAGCCAGCCCTGGCGCAATTCGGCGGCGGGGACATTTTTGAAGGAAGCGTTGACCCGGAGGTTGTCCGGCTGGAATTCCTCCAGTTGCGCCCCGGCTGAGCCAAGATGGCTATTGCCCAGGTAAATGTCCAGATTATAGCGCCCTGTGGGATAATCCTCTTCCGTGGGTATGCTCAGGGCCAGGATGCCGGAGTCGTTCTGGGCGTGCTGCTTTTCGTAAATTTTGGTTCCGCGCGGGTTGGTCAGAACGACGTTTACCGGCAGACCTTTGAGGGAAGCTGAATCCCAGGAGGAAGATTTAAGGATGACGCCGAAGCGCAGTTCCTCTCCGGGCTTGAACAGTCCACGCTCGCTGAAGACAAAGGCGTTTATGCCCCCGCTCCCGGCTCTGCGGCCGTAAGTCTCCGGATAGCGGGCAGTGGATACTTCACGGCTGTGATCCTCAATGCCCATGAAGGTGAAATCGTTCCCCAGGCTGGCGACTATGGCCACGGCCCTCTTTTCGCGGCTGAAGCCCTCCAAGGGAGGAATGGCCACCTTTCCGTCGGCATCGCTGTTTCTGGAGAAGACAGGCAGGCCGTTTCTCCCGATTACTTCCACCTTCACTCCCGCCAGGGGAACACCCCGGGCAAAGGAGCTGACAAAGACGTCCCGTTTTCCGTCAGCCGCCAGCTTGACGTTCAGCCCCAGGTCCGTGAGCAGCAGAAAGCGGTTGTCTTCGGCCTCCGCGGAATTGTTCACGCTGCCTTTAAGTTCCAGACGGAATATGCCCTTGCCGCCGCCGGCCAGAAGAGGTGTGAGGTCCAAAGCGTGGTAGTCCGGCTCGTTTCCCTGCGTGTTCTTTGGTCTGTAAGACAGTTTCAGGCTTTCGCTCAGATCCTGCAGGTCAATGGAGCTTTCCCATTTGAACTCCGGATCGGCCAGGACGCCATAAGTCTGGGTGATCAAAAAATTGACGAATTGCGGACGCACCCGGTAAGCGTTTATGTCCACCCGATCCAGAGCGCGGGAAAAAATCGCCAGCTTTTTTGAAGCGTTCAGGCTGAGTATGTTCCCCTCCTGCATGATACGCAGTTCCGGCTCCAGGCGCTGGGCGGCCAGAACGCGCCGGAAGGCGGCAAGAGAGTAACCGCTTGTGCTGGCCGCTCCGCCCTTGTTTTCCAGGAAAAAATACCCTTGCGGAGCGGAATATGTAAAGGAAACCACATTACTGTATTCATCGGGGCTGTATATGGGATAAAGCTTCAACTCCGCTCTCTGCCCCTCGGACAGGGCGCTGCGCAGGGGCCGGGATTCCAGGCTGTATTCCGTCCACCGGGTGGGGCGCTTGTTTTTCGCGTCATCCCGCGTGCCGTAAACAGGCAGGAGCAGCGCCCTGGTATTTTCCTGCACTTCCCGCACCCTGACCGGAGTGGTGAATTCCAGAGCCAGCACCTGCCGGCTGAGAAGTTCGTCATCGGTGCTGATGAAATTCCTGACCTCCTGCAGACTGACAAAGACATCCGTACCCGGCACGTTCGCGCCGGAGCCGGTCGCCACGGAGGTCTGCGTTCCGCCCCCGGCGCTTTTTACGCCCGCTTCCAGACGCAGAGTCACCACGGACGATTTTTCGGGCAGTCTTTTCACCTCCACATTGACTACCGCTGTGGAACTGCCCGCGCCGAAGACAATCTCCGGGCTTCCCAATTGCACGGGTTCCTGAGTTTCCAGGCGCAGACGCTCTCTGAGGCTGTCCGGATCGAAAGGCCATAAAGAGAATATCTCGCCGCTCAAAAGGCAACGGCGCGGATTTTGAGGATCAACCCGGAAAGCCCAGTTCTTGATGTCGAGGGCAAAAGGACTGCTTTTAAATCCGGCTTTGTAGGGCGCAAGCTGCACGTTTTTGCCAAGTTTTCCGGGTATTTTTACCTCGTAATTCTGCCCGGGGGAAAGGGCATCGTATTTGAAACTGAATTCCGCCGTGTACCTTTCCTGCTCCGGGATAAAAGTCCAGGCGCCGGGAAGAGCGGGGGACACGCTCCAGCCGGAAACGTCAGGCTCAAGAAAATTCCAGCTGCTTTTGCAGTTAAGCACTCCTTCTTTTTCATAGTAGCCGCGGCAGGCTTCCTCGTCCAGACGCAGAATCACCCGGCTTTTTACGGTTCTTTCCTTGCTGTTGTCCTCGTGCCTGTATTCCGCCCGCACAAAAAGCCGGGGCTCCCTGGCCGGCTTGGCGGCGTCGTCGCGCAGGAGCAGGGCCGCCGGCTCGCTTTCGGTCTTGATTACCCGCTGTTCCTCCAGATAAACCTGCACCTGCCAGACTGCGAGCGCAAGAAGCAGAACGAGGCCTCCCAAAGCCGCAAACAAGCCTTTTTTGCCCAGCTTTTGAAAGAGAGAGAAGAGGAATCTTTTTCCGGCCGGAATTTCCGCGCCCTCAGTCTGAAGGTGGTCGCTGTTCTGATCGCTCATGGAGGCATCCTCCGGGGATTTTTTGCATTACCGCAGATTCCACATGTGCGGCTATTTATAGGTTATTCCCGGCTTCGCCGGTAGTCAAGTCAAAACATTTCCGCCTGCCGGCGGGAGAGAAAAATTTTCAGAATATGCTTGATATTGAAATTCATTTTCTATATCAATATTTCGGTCTGAAATTTATCCGGATTTGCGGCAAAAGGCGCATTTTTTTATTTACCTGAAAAAGTGAGGTATATATCATGAGTAAAGCTTTGATTGTTTATGGTTCCACCACCGGAAACACCGAATATGCGGCCGGAGTGGTTGAGCGGGCGCTGAAGGAGGCGGGTTTCTCGATCGATAACCTCCCGGTGACGGAAGTAAGGGCTCCGGGTTTGTGCGACGGCTATGAACTGGCTGTTTTCGGCTGTTCCACCTGGGGAGATGATTCCATTGAGCTTCAGGACGACTTTATCCCCCTGTTCGACTCCTTTGAGCAAATAAAGGCCGAAGGCAAAAAAGTCGCTGTCTTTGGTTGCGGAATGAGCGGCTATACTTATTTCTGCGGGGCTGTGGACGCCATTTCGCAAAAATTGAGCGACCTGGGGGCCAATGTTCTGGACACACTCAAAATCGACGGCGACCCCCAATCCTCGGAAGCCGAAATTGAAAGCTGGGCCGGGCAGGTCGCGGCCAAGGCTTCCTGAGGAGCGCCCCATGCCCATAAGCAGAGAATTTGTACGGGATGTGCGCAAACGCGCGGCGGAAGATCCCGGAGTATCCCTTCCCGCTCTGGCCCGCGCTTTGAACGCCTCCGAGGCCGAAGTCATCCTGGCCCTTCCCCCGCATATGCGCATACGGGCCAGGGTCGCGGACCTCGCGGCCATCTGGGAGCGCCTGGAAATCCGGAAGGATCTGCTGAGCTGCAGGAGGCCGGGAAAAGACGTTTTCACGGCGACGAGCCTGCCCGCGGAAGCTCCGCGGGAGGAAGAGCTGGAATCCATCTGGTTTCTGTCCAGGCCCGCCGGCGGTGAAGAAAGGCGTTCTCTCCGTTTTTTCGCTCCGCAGGGGAAGCGCCTGCTCGTGGTCTATATGGATGCCGTTGCGGATGATTTTGATGAAATGCGCGCCCTTTTCGGGGTAAGGCCCGTGCCGCGCAGTCGTTGCGGCGGTTGCGGACGTTGCGCCTGCGGGCACAAGTCCGGCGGACGGGCGAAGCCGCCTCCCGACGGCGGAGCGCTGAGGGCTTACGGTTGAATACATACGGAATTTCCGTATCAAGAGGAGAAAAAGCATGCCGAAAAAAATTTGGGAACAGTTCCGGTCGTGTTTAAAGGGATTCCGCGGCGCTTTTGATTCCCGCCTGCTCGCTCCCGCCCTGAAAAAGCTGGTAGGCTGGTGGAGCAGGCCGGGAGGAGTTCTGGCTTATTCTTTTCTCGGCCTGATGAACCTGGGGCATAAATCTTTTCTGGAGCGGACGCTGCGCGCGGCCGAGATCCGGCCGGGGGGGACGGTTCTGGATATAGGATGCGGCGGCGGATACGCGCTTTCCCGTCTGGCCGAAAAAGCCGAAAAAGTATACGGTCTGGATCATTCCGCCTCCAGCGTGGGCAAATCCATACTGCTCAACCAGCGGAAAGTGGAGAGCGGGCAGATGGAAGTGCGCCTGGGAAGCGTGACCGAGCTTCCTTTTGCGGACGGTAGTTTCGATCTGATCACCGCCTTTGAAAGCATCTATTTCTGGCCTGAGGCCGCGGCCTGCCTGGCGGGCATCTATAACAAGCTGAAGCCCGAGGGATTTTTTCTCGTGGCCTGCACATCTTCCGCTCCCGAAGAAGGGGAAAAGCATTTTTTCAGAGATGCCGATCCTGAAAACTTCCATGTTTTCGGCCGCGCCGAATTGGAAGAGATGCTGCTCTCGGCGGGCTTTTCCTCCATCCGTTCCCTTTGTCCGGAGAAACCCTCCTGGCTCTGCCTCATGGCGCGGAAACAGGGCGAATCCAGGCAGGATGAGCCGGCGGACGGAGTTTGAGCCCATAGCGACATCCAGGCGCTCGTTCCGATATTACTCCAGAAATTCCCGCAAAGGACAGGCCGGACAGTCCGGATTCCTCTTGTGGCAGTAAGTTCGGACAGTACGCGCGATCAGGCGGCGGCATTCGGCGTAAACCGGGGTTTCCTCCGGCAGGGCGCGGATGAAGATATCGCATATCTCCTCGTACCCTGCTTCTTCGCCCACAAAACCGTGCCGGTGGAGCAGGCGCCAGGCGCGGACGTCCGCCGCGAAGACGGGCAGCCCCAAGGCATGGAGCAGAATCAGATCGGCGCTTTCCCGGCCTATGCCCCGGATCTTCAGCAGTTCCTCCCGCAGTTCCCCCTGCCCGGAGTCGCGCAGACAGGTAAGATCCGCATCTTCCAGGGGTTCGTCTTCTCCCGCCTTGCGCGCCAGAAAAGCCAGAAAATTATGCAGACGCCCGACTTTGGCCTGGAAAAAGGCAAGCGGCCGAATGGCTTCTTCCAGGCTTGCCCGCGGAAGCCTCCAAATAAAGGCCGGGGTAAGCGGAGCTCCGCCCCGCAGATCTCTGAGCCGGCGCAGGATTTTCTCCATCCGCCCTTCCGGAAGCGCCTCCTGGCCCAGCAGCACTTCCAGCGCGGCCTCAAAGGCGGAAAGAGCCGGCCTCCGGGGCGGAGGTCCGAAATGCTTCAGCATGGCCGCGTTATAAGCGACCAGATCGCGACGCGCGGGCGCTGTCTTCCGGATGTAAAATTCCTGGGGGGACAAAATTCACCCCCGAGAATCCCAAAGTAGCGCGGCCCATTCTCCCTGGCTGGAGATTCCGGCCGGAGGCAGCCCTAAGGCGCGATACTCCCCTTCCACCCTCCCGGCCTGGGAGAGCAATATTCCCGAAAGGACCAGGCTGCCGCCGCGCCTTAACCTGGAGACGATTTCTCCGGCCATGTCCAGCAGAGGCCCGGCCAGAATGTTGGCGAGAACAAGGTCAAAGTCCTTTTCCGGGACGACTTCCAGACTTCCGCGCCGCACCTGGAAAGCTTTCTCCTCCACGGCATTTATGGCCCGGTTTTCCAGGGCGTTTTCCACGGCCGTGAGATCCGTGTCCACCCCTATGCCGCGCAAACCCAACCTGGCCGCGCTTATTCCCAGGATGCCCGACCCCGTGCCCAGATCCAGAAAGCGTTGCCCGGCAACAATGCTCCCGGAGTCGGCCAGATCGGAAAGAGCCCGCAGACAGAGGGCGGTGCTGGCATGGTGCCCTGTGCCGAAAGCCATTTTCGGCTCTATGATCACGGGCAGGCGGGAGCTTTTTTCATATTCCTCCGTCATCCAGGGGGCCAGGACAAGAAAACGGCTGCCCGCCTCCACCGGAGTAAAAAAAGTCTTCCACTCGTTCAGCCAGTCTTCTTCCGGCCTCAGGGAGCGGGCAATCCGCCACTCCGGGCACAGGGAACGCAGAATAGCTTCCAGCTCCAGGCAGGATTCGCGGCCGGAGGCATGGACGCGGGCCAGCAGACCGCCGGAGCCGCAATCCTCCTCTTCCCAGCCGTGGCGCACATGCAGAGCCAGAGCGGCGCTCAGAAGCTCCGCCCTGTCTTCAGGGGAGTATATTTCCAGACAGTGCAGTTCGGCCATGATCGGACTCATTCCGCTCCGTTTGCGTCTGATATAGTATCATCGTCCCTGTTCAGCAATAAAATATTATTGCCTGTTCCGGGCGGCTCATGTTAAAGTGCTGGACAACATTTTATTTCTCCGCCCCGCATTCGCGGCGGTTTGCGCCCGGGATGCTTTCCGGAGAAGGACTTTCCTCTGCCTGCGGGCATGGAGGCGCTTTGAAAAAAAAGCTCCTTGAGCGCTGGAATCTGCGGGAAGGCGGGATTTTCGACTCCGCGGGCAAAGCCAGCGTGATCGGCCTGCATCTGGTTTCAGGCATGGCGGTGGGAGGGATAATCGGTTATTTTCTGGATAAATGGCTGCATACCAGCCCCTGGATGAAATTGATTTTTTTTATACTGGGAGTGATCGCGGGTTTCCGCAATGTCTATCTGGATACCAAACTCCTGCTGAAAGCCCAGGAAAAAAAGAATGATTCCACGCCTAAAAGCGGAGATTGATTGTTTTTTGCTGAAAAAGGGCTTTACAGAAGCCCCGCTTCGCGCCATTATTTTCGCTCAGTTGACGCTTTCTGGCTTGTCTTTGCTTGCGGGTCTTTTTATGTTATGGACAAGCGCATGGTTTATATGTTTTTTTATTGGAACCGCGCTGGTCAGCTTTAATTTCTGGAGTATGAGCAGCTTTTTGCTGAAGGTTCTGCCCGGAGGCTTTTCCGGGAAACTGCTGCATGTTCAGTTGTGCAGATTTTTCGGGCGCATCCTGCTTACCGGCCTGGTGCTGGCGGGGGCGTTGCTCTTGGGCGGTTCCCCCTGGGCCTTGTTTCTGGGACTTTTCAGCGGTCTGGCTTTGACCGGATGCGTGGGTTTTGCCCGGACAGGCGGGAGCGGCTACTGATTTTTATCCGAGGGAACACGGGAGGCGCGTAATATGGTCGAGGGCGGTCTTGTCCATCCTCTTTTGTTATCCACCAAGCTTGATCTGGATGAGATGGTGATTTTCGGCGAATCGCTCGAGTTCAAGCACGTTTTTTACACCTGGGTCGCCATGGGCCTGCTCGCGCTTATCGGTCTGATCGTGCGCGGGCGCCTCAAGATGACCCCCTCCGGCGCGCAAAACGTGCTGGAGGCTGTTATCGGCGGACTGGAAGATTTCATTGTCGTCAATATGGGTGAAGCTGGACGCGGCTTTGTGCCGGTGCTGTGCGGCCTTTTCCTCTTTATCCTTACCATGAACCTCATGGGGCTGGTGCCCGGCCTGGATGCGGCCACCGCCAACATCAACACCACGGCCGCCATGGCCCTCTTCGTATTCATATACTACAACGCCGTGGGACTGTTCCGCTGGGGCCCCGGTTATATCAAGCATTTTCTCGGGCCCATGCTGCCCCTCGCCCCGCTGATGCTTCCCCTGGAAATCATCAGCCATGTGGCGCGGCTGCTTTCCCTTACCCTGCGTCTTTTCGGAAATATTCGCGGAGAAGAACTGGTGCTGGTTATTTTCTTCACTCTTGCCCCTCTTTTTTCCACTCTGCCCATTTATTTTCTTTTCGGGCTGGCCAAGAGTCTGCAGGCTTTTATCTTTTTCATGCTTACGCTTATCTATCTTAAAGGCGCCGTGGAACATGCCCATTAAGGAATGCGCGGCCCGCGCCTCGCTTGCAACATATAATCATCAAGGAGCCTCTATTTATGCGTAAATTCATCACTATCGTCCTCGGCGCCGTGGCCATGCTTTCCATGGCCAGCATGGCTTTTGCCGCGGATTCCACCTTGGATGGCGCCAGTGCCGGGCTGGTTTGCGCCGCGGCCGCCATAGGCATGGGAGTGGCGGCCTTCGGTTGCGGCATAGGGCAGGGACTCGGCCTCAAAGCCGCCTGTGAAGGCACGGCCCGTAATCCGGAAGCCGGAGGCAAAATCACCGTTACCTTGATCCTGGGCATGGCCTTTATTGAATCTCTGGCGATTTATGCCTTGGTGGTCAACCTTATTCTGCTTTTTGCCAATCCGTTCATTTAGGGCGTTTTCACATTCAAATTGCGCGCTCCGGAAAAATGCTCCGGCGGTGTGTCGCTTTGCGCGGCAACGCCCGCTCCGGCGCTTTTGAATCCTGAACCCGGAAGAGGCCGGAAAATCCGGCATCTTCCGGCTGTTCCCCGGAGGACGCGCCCTTGGCAGGTTAATATGGCGTTACTGTTAAAAACGGAAAAGATACCCAGAGCCGCCATTCAACGTCTGGCGGTTTACCTGCAAAGCCTGGAACGCATGCTGCGCGACGGGGCGGCGCTTGTTTCCTCAGAAATGCTGGCTCAGGCCTGTGATGTGAATGCCTCGCAAATTCGCAAGGATCTGACTTATTTCGGCGAGTTCGGCGTACGAGGGGTAGGCTACAATATTCACGATCTTATCAGTTCCATAAAGAAGTCCCTGTCCATAGACAAACCCTGGAACTGCGCGCTGGCGGGCGTGGGCAACCTGGGACGCGCCCTTTTGAACTATCGTGAATTCCGGCAGCGGCAGTACAACATAATTGCCGCCTTTGATTGCGATCCCTTAAAAATAGGGCAACGGGTAGGGGGTCTGGAAATCTTGCACACGCGGCAACTGGCGGAATATATTGCCGAAAAGAAAATTCAAATCGGCATTATCTCCACTCCCCCGGAAAGCGCCCAGACAGTGGCCGATCACATGGCGGAAGCCGGCATAAAAGGCATCATGAACTACGCCTCGGCGCATATTTTCACCCCGGACAACATATTTGTGGAGCGGGTGGATTTTTTTAATCACCTCTATGCCCTGTCTTTCAACATCTCGCAGTCGGAAGAGAAAACAGTCTGAGCTTCGCCGACGCCGTCTTCCGCCGGGCCGCGCCTGAGAAGCTCCGGCCTATGCCCCGGGGAGAGCATCCTTGTACTCCCGCAGCAGAGCCGCGAGCCGCCCGACGCGATCCTGCCGCCGAAAATACTTGTTCCAGGTTTTACAGGCCAGGACGCACTTTTGATGCAACTCATCCAGCGTATGGGAACGGATAAAATCAAGAATGACTTTCCCGGTAAGCATTATGTCCTTCTCATCTATAAAAAGGCAAAAATCCTCATATGTTATGAGATGTTCGAGAGGATAGCGGATCTTATCCAGAAAAAGCACGGGGATTCGCCCGTAGTACATGCATTCGTACATGCGGAAAGATTGCGGCCCGACCCCAGGAGGACACAATACGGTGAGCGAGGCTTTTGTGACCTCCCGGAAAGTCCTTTCCCGAGCCCGCTCTTCTTCCGGCGTCAGTTCCGCAAATCTGAAAAATTCCTTTTCCGTTGTGACCTTCTCAAATCCGCCGCTGTAAAATCTGAGGCCTTCTTCCCTTTCCGCCGCTTTGCAGGCCATATTCCTGGTTATATTGGTATAGGCCCCGACGAATGAAGAGTCATAACGCAGCCCCCCCCAGGCAAAGGAGGGCTTGTCCTCCTCCACATGCTTCGGGAGATCATACCAGGTGACGATACAGTTCGGAGAATTAAGGCCGGCGTTTTTATACACGAAAGGCAGCCCCGGGTAATGGCCGCTTCCGGGCGCGATTACGCTTCTTTTCAGCAGACAGACCGGCAGATCGACGCATTGCGCGAAATCGCCCGTATCGGAAAAAACGTGTCTTGCTTCGCGCCCCGACAGATAGGGCAGATTTTTAAGGAACAACGTCGTCCGCCCGCTGTGAAAAAGGTTGATCATCCTGTTGAGATCGTGGGGAAAAATGAACAGCTCGGCGTTTTCGGGAGAAGTTTCAATGAAGTAATCCGGATGGAGGCGGGGTTTTCCGTTTTCATCCCGCAGGACGCACTCGAAGCTTTCTTCCGGCAGATATCCGTAAGCTTCCCGGTATTCTTCAGGAAGAGAAAAATCCAGATCTTCCTTATATAGATAACAGGGAATTTTCTCCACGATGCCTGTACTCCCCATGAAGTATCCCGCAAAACCGCATCCGGCCGGGCGGTCTCGCTACGGCGATTATGGCAGTTTTTATCCGCAAAGGGAATCAGAGACCTTCAGGCCCTGAAAATTATGCCGCGGACTTTCTTTGTCCCGCCTCCGGCGCGCTTCGCCCGCTCCCGGCCCGCTTGAGGAAAATCCTGAAAATAAACGCTTTGAGTTTCAATTCTTTCTTGTGTTTTGAACGATTTACGGGCAATATGCCTTTAATGCGGGCACAGGCTGAGGACGGTTAAGAAGATATGACGGACGACATATTTCTTCTGGCTGATATAGGAAATACGAGCATCAAGCTGGGTTTTGGGGACAAGAACGGCATACGCCACTCTTTCAGCCTGCCCGGCGGCAACAGCACCTACACCAGTGATTCTCTGGGCCTTTTGCTTCTGCGCATGCTTGAATGCTCGGAATATGCCCCGGAGGAGATCACGGCGGCTCTGGCCTGTTCGGTGGTGCCGGATCTGGAGCCTCCCCTGCGTCAGGCCTGCAAAAAATACCTGGGGAGGGATCTCATTCTGGTCCCTTCGGATTTGCCCATTCCTCTGGAAAACCGCTATGCCGAACCCCTGCAGGTAGGCGCGGATCGCCTGGTGGGGGCCTACGCGGCCAGAATGCTTTTTCCCGCCCCGGCATCCATCATTTGCGTGGATTACGGCACGGCCACCACTTTTGACTGCGTGGAAGGCAACACTTACCTGGGCGGCCTGATCTGCCCGGGAGTGCTTTCTTCCGCTTCCGCCCTTTCCTCCCGCACAGCCAAGTTGCCGCAGATCACTCTGGAAACTGAGGATAGAACCCCTATTCCCGGCAGATCCACCAGCGTCAGCATGAACCACGGTTTTATCTTCGGTTTTGCCGCCATGACCGAGGGATTGTGTGCGCGGTTGGCGGAAGGTCTGGCCAGGCCGAATTTTGTGCTGGCCACCGGCGGCTTCGCCTCCCATCTGGAAAAAGTGTCGAGTTGTTTTGATGCCCTGCGGCCGGAACTGCTGCTGGAGGGGCTGCGTATCCTGTATGTAAATACAGAACAGTGATATGCGACATCGGAGTGGAAATGCTCTGCAAGAGCGAACGCAAACATACAGGAGTGCCAAACATGAGTACAATAGTATCGGTCTGGGGCAGGGAAATACTGGATTCACGCGGCAACCCCACGGTGGAAGTGGAGGTGTCCCTGGAATCCGGGCATGTGGGCCGGGCTTCCGTGCCTTCCGGAGCCTCCACCGGCACACGGGAGGCCCTTGAACTGCGTGACGGCGACAAAAAGCGTTATGGCGGCAAAGGGGTGGAAAAGGCGGTGGAGCACGTGAACGGCGAAATTTCCGAGAATATAGTCGGGCAGGATGCCCTGCGTCAGATACAGGTGGATAATCTGCTGCTGGATCTGGACGGCACGGACAACAAAAGCCGGCTGGGGGCCAACGCCATGCTCGGCGTATCCATGGCCACCGCCCGCGCGGCCGCCAGCTTTCTGGCTCTGCCCCTGTACCAGTATCTGGGCGGAGTAAACGCCAAGGTGCTGCCCGTCCCTCTGATGAATATCATCAACGGCGGAGCTCATGCCCCCAACAATCTGGATATTCAGGAATTCATGATCGCGCCCATAGGCGCGGAAACTTTCCGCGACGCCCTGAGAATGGGAGCGGAAACCTTCCACTGCCTGCGCGCCATCCTGGCCGCCGACGGCCACGTGACCAGCGTGGGCGACGAAGGCGGGTTCGCCCCCAATCTCAAAAACCATGATGAAGCTTTCAGATATCTGGTCAAAGCCATTGAGGAGGCGGGGTATAATCCGGGCCCGGAAATCGCCCTGGCCATTGATGTGGCCGCCTCCGAACTGTACAGGGACGGCAAATACACGCTGGCCGGAGAAAACAGAACTCTCGACTCCCGGGAGATGACAAGCTGGCTTGGGGAATTCACGGAGCGTTACCCGCTGCTTTCCATCGAAGACGGACTGGCTGAGGGAGATTGGGACGGCTGGCGCCACCTGACCCTGAGTCTGGGCGACCGTATCCAGCTCGTGGGCGACGACGTGTTCGTGACCAACCCGGATATACTGGCCGACGGCATTGAGCAGAACATAGCCAATTCCATTCTGATCAAGCTGAACCAGATCGGCACTCTCACCGAGACTCTGGATACCATAGAAATGGCCAAACAGGCCGGATATACCACGGTCGTCTCGCACCGATCCGGCGAAACGGAAGACAATTTCATAGCCGATCTGGCCGTGGGCGTGAACGCGGGCCAGATCAAGACAGGTTCCCTGAGCCGCAGCGATCGTCTCTCCAAATACAACCAGCTTCTGCGCATCGAGGAAGAGCTGGAAGACTCCGGACTGTATTATGGCCCGGTAATCAGGGATCATTTTAATCCGGACGGAAGCGAAAAGGAATAATCCGTTCTTTTCAAGGAAATTGTGGTGAAAATCGGCCCCGCCCGGCTCCTGCCGGTTCTGTTGCTTTCAGCCTGCGCGGCCGCCGCGCCGCCGGCGGAAGACTATTTGTCCGTCCGCCCGCTGGAATTCGGCGGCCGGCTTATCCTGCCGGGCGGAGATCTGCTGGAGGAGAATTCCTTTCAGTCTTTCTTCCGGAATGCGGATTACATACTCATCGGCGAAACCCACGACAATTTGATGGATCACGCAAGCCAGGCCGCTATTCTGGAAAAGCTGGCCAGAAACCGTCTGCGGCCGGTGGTGGGACTGGAAGCTCTGGATGTGGATTCCCAACCGGAACTGGATCGCTTCAATGCCGGAGATTTCTCCAAAAATCCTGATGCGTTGGAAACGGCCCTGGCCTGGTCAAAAAACGGCGGGAACTCTTTCGACTGGTACCGCCCCCTTCTGGAACTGGCCGCCAGAGAGAATATCCCCCTGTACGCCCTCAATCTCCCCCGGAGAGTGGTGCGCACGGCGCGGCTGCGCGGCTTTACCGAAGTGGAGGAGGAAGATCGGAAATATCTGCCCCGGAATTTCATGCCGGCGCCCTGGGAACAGCAGATAAAACTCCGGGAGTTTTTCCGCCGGCACCTGGAAATATCCGGCCCTACCGGAGACTCGCCGGAAGAAAGGCAAAAAGCCCTGGATGGATATATCCTGGCCCAGGCCCTCTGGGACAGCGCCATGGCGGAGCGGGCCGGGCGCATCCATGCGGAAACCGGGAGGCCGGTGGTGATTATAGCCGGTTCCGGACATGTGGAATACGGCTGGGGAATAGCCCTGCGCCTGCGCGCCCGCGAGCCGGGAGCGCGCATTATCAGCATTCTGCCCTGGCGCTCCCCCCTGGAAAAGCTCCCCTTGAGCGACGAATGGAAAATCACGCCGGAGCGGGGCGGACAGGACAGCTTCGAGTTTCCTCCGCCGCAGATGAGCGACGCCTATTATTATTCTCCGCCCGAACCTGTGGGTAAAGGATACGGCATGGTGACCTGGAGCGGACCGGAGGGCGCGAGGGCAAGACTGGTGGTTCTGGAGGTGGAAGCGGGGGGAAAGGCGGAAAAGGCCGGGCTCAAGGCCGGCGATGTCATTCTGGGACTGGCCGGGCGCAAAATGGAGAGCAACGCGGATTTATATAACCTGCTCGCCCAGTTCGCGGCCTATTCCACCCCGGCCAGAATCACGGTGCGCCGTTTTTTCCAAAAGCTGGACATTACTTTATACATGTGAAGAAACCTGTCTCACACTTCAAAATGAGCATTTTATGTTCTCAAGCCCTTCTCCCATCACCACATCCATTTTTGAGCTGTTCAAGCCGGGTCCGGGGCCTTCCAGTTCACACACCATAGGGCCGATGCTGGCCTGCCTGGACTTTCGCTCCCTGCTGGAAGCCCTGCCCGAACGCGACAAAAGCGGAGCGGCCAGACTGAGGGTACGCCTCCTCGGCTCCCTGAGCGCCACCGGTAAAGGACACGGCACGGACAAGGCGGTTGTGGCCGGACTCCTGGGTCATTCCCCCTCTTCCTGCCCGGACGGCCTGCCGGCCGGAATATTTTCCCTGCCTCCTCAGGAGCGGATCATGTTCCCGGGGCGGAACGGACTGGAGCTCGGGCCGGATACCGTGCTTTTCGGCGAAACCGAACATGCGCATCCTTTCAGCAACACGCTTGTCTGCACGCTTCTGGACGCGGCGGGAGGAACCATTCTGGAGCAGACGTATTATTCCGTGGGCGGAGGCTTTATCCAGCGGGAAGGCGCGCCGGAGAAAAAAGGATGGAGCGCGCCGGCCTATCCCTTCAATTCGGCCGAAAGCCTGCGCGCGCGCGCGGAAGAAAGCGGCCTGAGCATACCGCAGATCATCCTGGCCAACGAGATGAGCCTGACCGGGCGCAGCCGCGCCGAAATCCAGACCAGCCTGGATACGCTGCTGGAACTGATGCGCCGCTCGGTGGAACGGGGCATACGCAGCGAAGGGACACTGCCGGGCAACCTGGGCGTACACCGCAAAGCGGCGCGCCTCGCGCGCCGGGCCGACTGCATGGACGATCCTCTGAACCGCTTTTTGGGGCTGCTGAATGCTTACGCCTTTGCCGTGGCGGAGGAAAACGCCGCCGGAAACATCATCGTCACCGCCCCCACCTGCGGTTCGGCCGGTGTCGTGCCCGCAATGCTGACTCTTCTGGAAGGATACTTCGGTTTCGGGCCGGACGGCGTGAGGGAAGGGCTTCTGGCGGCGGCGGCAGTGGGTTTCCTGGCCAAGCACAACGCGGGAATAGCCGGGGCGGAAGTGGGCTGCCAGGGCGAGGTGGGAGTGGCCTCGGCCATGGCCGCGGCCATGCTGGCTCAAGTCAGAGGATATCCGGCGCAAATCGTGGAAAACGCGGCGGAAATCGCTCTGGAACACCATCTTGGCCTGACCTGCGATCCCGTGGGAGGCTATGTGCAGATTCCCTGCATAGAGCGCAACGCCATGGGCGCGCTCAAGGCTTACAATGCCTGCCTGGTGGCCGCGGCCGAAGATGCCTCCCTGCACCGGGTGAGTCTGGATATGGCTATCCGGGCCATGGGCTCCACCGGCCGGGATATGGACAGCAAATACAAGGAAACCGCGCGGGGAGGCCTGGCCGTCAGCGTGGCCGAATGCTGAATCGGCCCGGGCACCGCCCGCCGTATACGGGTGAATGCGCCGGAAGCCCTAAGCGAGCGCCTCTCTGTCCACGGATTTTAGATCGGGGCAGCCTGTCAGGCGCATGGCCTGGATCAACTGCTCCTTGAGCAACAGGAAGTACCTGGACAGGCCGTTCTCCTCATCCCCGTGCACGGCCAGCATCACCGGACGGCAAATCAGCACCATTTCGGCCCCCAGAGCCAGAGCCTTAAGCGTATCCGCGCCGCTGCGCACCCCGCCGTCCATCATGATCAGCAAACGCCCCCGCACGGCCTCGGCAATGGAGGGCAGAACTTCCGCCGTGCCGGGGGTGCAATCCAGCACCCGTCCGCCGTGGTTGGAAACGACAATGGCATCGGCTCCGGAATCAGCGGCTATGATCGCTTCCCCGGGCGTCATGATACCCTTGACGATGAACTTCAGGCCGCGCTGATGAGCCTGGGCGATGATTTTAGCCAGTTCCGCGGGAGGAGTCGTGCTCACGGGCACACGGGCATTGCGCATGGTGGGAAGCCCGGCGCCGTCCACATCCATGCCGCAGATGTCGCAGCCGGCTTTCAGGGCGGCATCCATGCGCCAGGTCACTTCCTCCAGCCTGCTCCAGGGTTTGATGAAGGGGATGGCCAGGCGCCCCGCTCCGGTACGCGCCACGACGTCCATATATTTCTGAAAACCCTCTCTCAGAGGCAGATCGCCCACGCCGCCCAGAACATTGAGGCCCAGGCAACCCCGCAGGACGATCCCGGAGTAGCCTTCATCGCTCATGTCGCTGCCCAGATTCAGGGCTACGGAGCCCACCGGCGCGGCCATAATCGGCATGCTCAGTTCGCGCCCCCAGAGCGTCAGAGCCGCGTCCGGCTGATTGGCATCGTGCAGAACGCGCAGAGCCAGGCGCAGACGGGCCAGAGCCGCGACATTGTTCTGAAAGGAAACGCCGCTCCCTATACCTCCCATGCCCGGAATTTCCCCGGCGCAAGCCACCCCGTTGCAGACCGGGCAAACCCTGCATTTTGCCTTTACGCGCTCCCGCGCCTTTTTGCGAATCTCCTGCATATGTCTCCTCCTTCAGTCTGATACCCTCAGTTTCAAAAAACGCTTTTTACCCAGTTTTATGTCATACTCTCCTGCCGGCAGCGGGGAGAGAGGGTCGGAACACAATTCTTCATTAACGCTCAGAGCGTTCTGGGCCACCAGCCTCCTGGCCTCGCCGCGCGATGCGGCAAGCCCGGAAGCGCTCAGAAAGGCCACGGGAGCGGAAGCTTCCCCCCGGCGGCAGACCAGAACCGGCGTATCTTCCGGCATGCCCCCGCGGGAAAAAACGGAATTGAACTCCCGGCGGGCCTCTTCGGCCGCTTCCCTGCCGTGATAACGGGCGGCAAGCTCAAAGGCCAGACTCTCCTTGACCTCTTTGGGGTTGATCCGGCCATGCTCCACCTCCCGCCGCAAACTCTCGATCTCATGCATATCCCTGTCCGAGAGCAGTTCATAGTAACGCCACATCAGAGAGTCGGAAACGGACATGGTTTTGCCGAAGATCTGGGCCGGAGGCTCGTCGATGCCTATGTAGTTGCCCAGGGATTTGGACATCTTTTTGAGGCCGTCCAGACCCTCCAGCAGAGGCAGGGTAATGACGCACTGCGGCTCCTGCCCGTACTGGGTCTGCAAGTGGCGCCCCACCAGAAGATTGAAGGTCTGATCGGTGCCGCCCATTTCCACGTCCGCCTTCAGGGCGACGGAATCATAGCCCTGGGCCAGCGGATACAGGAATTCATGCACCGAGATGGGTATATTGTTCTGAAAGCGCCTGGCAAAATCGTCGCGTCCCATGAGTCTGGCCACGGTATATCTGGAGGCCAGGCGGATCACGTCCGCGGCGTTCATCCGGTTCATCCAGCGGGAATTGAAATCCACCACGGTTTTTTCAGGATCCAGGATTTTAAAGACCTGTTCCTTGTAGCTCTCAGCATTGGCCAGCACCTGCTCCCGGGTAAGGTGCGGGCGAGTGTCCGAACGGCCGGAAGGATCGCCGATGGTACCCGTAAAGTCGCCGATGAGAAAAATAATTTCATGCCCGAGCTGCTGAAAATGGCGCATCTTCTGGAGCACCACGGTGTGTCCCAGATGGAGATCCGGCGCGGTGGGGTCAAAACCCACCTTGACGCGCAAGGGTCTGCCCCGGGCGATTTTTCCGCGCAGTTCATCCTCGCTGACCATTTCGGCAATGCCGCGGCGGATAAGAGCCATTTGCGCGTCCACTTCCTCCCTGCTCAAAGGGGAGGCTTTGCGGGCCGCCGATATGTCCTTTTCAGGCATTACTTTTCTCCATCAGACCAGATTTGAGCGGAAGGCTGCCGGACCTCTCCGCAACGGATACGCGCTTCAAGGTCTTGAAGCTTCTCTGAAATCACGGGTGAAAGATCCCCCGCTCACCGGCAGAAGCAGATAAACCACGCCTTCGCTGTTCAGGTGGCCGGCCACGTGTCCGGCTTGTTCGCCACCTCCCAGAAAGAGATCCACGCGCCGCCCCCTGATGGCTCCGCCTCTGTCCTGAGGCAGGCCCAGAGCCCGAAAATCGCGGGTATGCCCGCCGGAGGAGTCAGGCAGAACGGTCTGAAAAAAAAGCAGGGAACCATAGGGCAAGACCGCCGGATCAACGGCCAGACTGACTCCCGGCGTGAGCAGACGCCCCATGCCGCCCACCAGCCCCGAGTTTTCCAGACGAAAAAAAACATAGGAAGGGTTCAGGGCCAGAAGATCTTCCATTTGTTCCGGGTTTGCGGCCAAAACCTCCCGGATGCCGGGCATATTCGCCCTATCCGGCGAGAGAAGGCCTCTGTCCAGCAATTCCCGGCCCAAAGAGACATAGGGGTGGCCGTTCTTGCCCGCGTAAAGCGCATACTTTTCGCGCCCGTCGGTAAAAACGAGGCGTCCGGAACCTTGAATCTGCAAAAAGAACACATCCAGCATATCCCGCGCCCAGGCTATTTCCAGGCCGCGTCCCGACAAAACCTTCCAGCGGTCTATGGCGCGCCGATCATGGTAAGGGACGCCCGGCTTCATATCCGGAGGCGGCGCATAAAGGGGATAGCGATATATGGGGCCGAGCTGGTAATCCACCTCCAAAGTGGGTTCATAGTAGGCGGTAAAGCCGAATTCAGGCGAAAGGCGCAGCCAGATGAATTCATCCGCCAGGAGTCCGGTGTTTATATCCAGGTAAGGCAGTATCTCCAGCAGACGCTCCAGGCCGAAGCGCAAATCCCTCCAATCAAGGCGCAGCGGATTCCGTCCCGGCAGGATCAGGGCGTTTCCGTCCTCGGGACGGGAGAGCACATAGTCCAGACTCTGTTTCAGGGCAAAGGACAAATCCTTCCAGCTCCGCAATCCCTGCGCCCGGGGGGAAAGTTCCAGGGCCAATTCTCTGGCTTCCGCTCTGGTAAGGGTTTCCAGCCGCAAATTATCCACCCCGGCGTATCTGGAAGCGTAAGGACGCGCGTCCGGCTCCCCGGAGGAGCAGCCGGGCAGAAGCAAAAGCGCCAGACCGGCGAAAGCGCATACGGCGCGGGCGAATTTCATGCCCATCTTCCAATCCGCAACCGGCGGAGACCAATTTCAGACTGGTTTTTGCCTCCGGACTGAGGTAAGATTGTCCCGAACAAGTTCACAGGAGGTAGTCCATGAGCGATTTTCCGGAACAGGATGTCTGGCTGGCCCATCGCGTATCCTACGGCGAGACCGATGCCATGTCTGTTCTTTACTATGCCGAGTATCTGCATCTTTTTGAGCGTTCGCGCAATGAATATATCCGTAGCAACGGCATAACCTATAAAGAGGTGGAAGCCAAAGGTTTTTTCGCTCCTGTGCGCCGCGCGGAATGCCGCTACCGCCGCCCTGTCCGCTACGACGACCAGATCTGGGTTCGCGCGGCCATCAACCGTTGGGGACGCGCTTCCTTCAATTTTGTCTACGAGATTTACAATCTGGACAAAAGCTTCGTCCATGCCGACGGTTCCACGGAACACGCCCTGGTCAACCGTGAAGGCCGTCCCGTGCCGGTGCCGGATTGGTTCAGAGCCGCCTTCAAATGACCGGGCCGGAAAACTCTCCGCCTGAGTCCGGAAAAGCGGCTTTCCTGACGGGCAATGCTCCCCTTTTGCTGATTCATCTGGACGCCCTGCTCCATAATTACCGGCTGCTGCAAAAAGCCGACCCTCTGGCCGGCAGTCTCTCCTCTCCCTCCGCGGGCCGCGACTGGCCGGCAATCATGCCCGTCATCAAGAGCGACGCCTACGGGCACGGGCTGGAAGCCGCGGGCACGGCCCTGCTCCGCGCCGGCGCGGAGGCTTTCGGCGTAGGCACGGTGGAAGAAGCGGTAAAATTGCGTCTGGCTCTGCGCGCCGCCTCGCCTGAAAAGGGCCGGAAAGCTAAAATCCTGGTTCTCCTGGGCTCGGCCGAAGATGAAGAAACAGCCCTGGCCTTGCGCCACAACCTGACCGTGCTCCTGCACCGTCCGGATCAGCCGTCTCTTCTGGCCGGGCAGGTAAAAAAAGCCCTGTCCTCCCCTCCCCTCCGGCGTGGTTCCCCAAAAAACGCGGCCGCGCTGGGTGTGGCTGTAAAACTGAATACGGACATGAACCGCCTGGGTCTCCGGCCGGACGCCCTGCTGCCGGTCCTGAATGAAATCCTCAAGCGGCGTGAACTGCGGCCGGAACTGCTGTGCACGCATTTTTCCTCGGCAGATCAAGCGGAGGCTGAAGAGAGTACCAGAGAACAGGCCGGGATTTTTCTGGATCTCCTGGCCCGCGCCCGCGCCCTGCGGCCGGAACTGGGCGGCTCCATGTGCAACAGCGCCGCCCTGCTGAATATAAATAGCCTTTGCCCTTCCGCTCCGCCGCCGTTCCTGACTCACCGGCCCGGCATAGCCCTCTATGGGAGCAACCCCTTCCGGGGAAGCAGCCTGGAGAAACTGGGGGCCGGACTGAAACCGGTCATGCAATTTTTGGCTCCGGTGCTGGAGCTGCGGGATATAGCCGCCGGCAGCGGCGTCAGCTACGGCTCCTCCTTCAAGGCGGAAAAAGATATGCGTATCGCCATACTGCGCGCCGGATACGCCGACGCCGTGCCCCGAATTTTCTCCAATCCCGGACAGGGAGCGGGCGAGGTTATTCTGGCCGGAAGCAGAACCCGCATCCTGGGTCGGGTATGCATGCAGATGCTGGCGGTGGAAGTTCCCCGCGCGCCTGACGGCGCCAGTCTCCCGGTGGCTCCCGGAGACTGGGCCTGCCTTCTGGGCTCCTCCAGCCGCAGTTCCGGGGGAGTCTGGCAGGAAGCTCCTCCGGGGCAGGCTCTCAGCGCCGAAGATCTGGCTCTGCGGGCCGGAACCATTTCTTATGAGCTCTTCTGCAATCTCGGGCGGAACAAAAAAAATTTTTTCCACGGCTGAGGAGAGAAACGGCGGATTTGCCCCCGTCCCGCAAATAGTATATCATAGGATCCATGTCAGGAATAGAGACAATCAAAACCTTTCTCAAGAACAGAAAGCGTGATTTTACGGCCAGATACGGCCGCATGGGCCGTTCACGCTTTTTTGTGAATCTTTTTGCGGCAGCCGTTCTCTGTCTTGTTTACACCCTGCTTTTACGCGCCCTGGTTTCTTTTCTGGCGGATATGAACCTGCCCGGCCTGGTTTACAATAATATACAGCACACAGGCGTGGGGGCGCTTTTTTTATTTCTGGCCCTGTGCACGCGGCGTCTGCGCCTCAAGCGCCTGCGTGATTCCGGACTCCCGGCGCAACTGGACTGGCCCTTTTTACTGCTCCTTCTGGGGCGAGGCCTGGGGTCGATTTTTCACATGTTTGAACTCCCCTATCTCGAAAGCATGGGGGGAGCGAACCTGCCCTCGCAACTGGGCGATTTTTTCGCCGTCCTCTGGCTGGCATGGCTTTTGCTGCTGCTCCTGGCGCCTTCCAAAAGTTCAGAGCTCAACTCTTTCGGCTGACGAACCCGCGCTGAAAAGTTCACTAATCATAAAATCCGGATGGCGGAAACATGCACATAAATTTAATCTTGGGTCTGGCTGTCGTCCTGGCTCTGTGCTGGCTGCTCCGGAACCATATCCGGAACAGGGCGGACAAGGCCGCCCCGGCGGAGATGCTTCTGGGGGAAATAGGCAGACGCCGGGCCGCCAAACTTGAAAGCAAGGCCGCCGTGGAGAGATTGCTCCGTTTAAAAACGGAACGTCTGCGTCCGGTGGCGGAAGGGGCGCGCGAAATGATCGCGGCCCTGCCGGAGGGAGCGAGCCGGGGAAGCATGCGCCTGCAGGACGAGGGATCAAAAATAAGGCTGTTTCTGGATTATGCCTCCGTAAATCCGCCGGAACAGATCAGCGAGAGCTTTATCCTGGAATGGGATGTAAAAAATTTTGATCTGGAGGTATTTGGCGGCCTGGAGCAGGAACGCGCCGACCGGGTTGCCGGATATTATCTCATCCGTCTGCCGGACGGAATTTTGTTAAAAGAAACAGAAGCCGGCGCCCTGTTGCGGCGCCTGAGCGGGCTTGTGGCCGACCGTCTGGCCTGAGTCATGGAGATTACATGGAATCAGCCTTTTCTTCCTTCGCCCTGTCCGAAGATTTGCTTGAAGCCGTGGCGGATCTGGGTTTTGAAGAACCCACGCCCATCCAGAAACTGAGCATACCGCCCATCCTGGCCGGAAGAGATCTGGTGGGGCAGGCGCGTACCGGCACAGGAAAAACCGCCGCTTTCGGGCTTCCCCTGCTGGAAAAAATCGACCGGGGCAGCAGGAATACCCAGGCTCTGGTGCTTTGTCCCACCCGCGAACTGACCATGCAGGTGGCGGAAGACATCAGCGCCTTGGCCGCGCGGACGCGCGGGCTGAGCATATTGCCCATATACGGCGGACAACCGCTGGATCGCCAATTCCGGGCCTTGAGCCGGGGCGCGCAGATTGTGGTGGGCACTCCGGGCCGGCTGCTGGATCATCTGGAGCGCAAAACCCTCGATCTTTCCGCCCTGAACCTGCTGGTGCTGGATGAAGCCGACGAGATGCTGGATATGGGTTTTCGCGAGGATATTGAGCGCATACTCAAGGCCGCGGCCCCGGAATGCCAGAAGGTCTGCTTTTCAGCCACCATGCCCCGGAATATCCTGGAACTGATCCGGACCTACCTGCGGGAACCGGAAATCATCAGGATTGCCCGCAAGGAAATCAGCGTCCCCGGCATCGAGCAATTCTACTATGAGGTATATCCGCACCAGAAAAACGAGGCTCTCTGTCTGCTTCTGGAAAGCAGGGAAAGCCGCAAGAGCATTGTCTTTTGTTCCACCAAACTGGGAGTGGACGAACTCGCCACCAAACTGCTGGCCAGGGGATACCAGGCCGATTCTCTGCACGGCAATCTGAACCAGGCGCAACGCGACCGGGCGATGAACCGCTTCCGCAACGGCGAGACAGAGCTTCTGATCGCCACGGATGTGGCCGCGCGCGGACTGGACGTCAATGATGTGGATCTGGTGATCAATTTTGACATCCCCCTTGACGTGGAAAATTACGTCCACCGCATCGGACGTACCGGCAGAGCGGGGCGCGGCGGGCTGGCCCTGACCTTTGTCACCCCGCGCGAGCAATACAAATTGCGGGATATAATGCGTTACACGCGCGCTGTAATACGCAAGGCCGGCTTGCCCACCCGCCGCGAGATGAATGAGCTCAAAACGGGACGCCTTCTGGACGAGTTGCGCGCCAGGGTGGAGAACATGCGCGAAGCCTGGCGCGACTCGAAAAAAATAGATCCGCACGAACTCATGCTCGCGGCCCTGACGGATGAACAGACCGCTCCCCTGCAGCTTGCCTCGGCTTTGTTTAAAATGCTCCTGGAAAAGGAGCAGGGATTCGACGGGCCGGAAATGGAAGTCCCCCCCGGCATGGAAGCTCCCTTCGCCGCCAAAGGCGCGGGAAAAGACCGGAACCCGAAAAACGCGCGGCGCCTCCGCTCCGGAGATCGCCGCAGACGGGCTTTGGTGCCGGCGCCAGCTCAGAATTCCCGCGGAAACTCCGCCCTCGCCCGCAGGCGTGGAAACTTGCGCGGCAACGCCGACACCTTTTCGGATTGAAAACGCGTCTCAGGCGCTACCGGCCGTGAGGGCGGCATTTCTACGCGCTGAGATCGAGGGCCTGATCCGTTTTTGTCCGCTGCATTGCCTCCATAAGGGAATTATAGGCGCGGCTGGCCAGAGACGACAGAAAATCTTTGGATTTCCGGGCCGTGTCTACGCCCGAGGATTCAGACCCGCCGGACTGAAATTGCTGCTGCGCCAGCGCCGCCGCCAGTTCTTCGGCCGATACGACTCCGTCCTGATTCGTATCCATGGAGTCAAAGACGGATTGGCTGCTTTCCGCCCCGGCCTGGCTTGCGCCGCCGCTTCCGTCCTCGTCCGATTCAGAGAACGGCAAAGCCTGCTCTTCCCCGCCCGCGATCTTCGTGCGAGTCAAGAGGGCGGAGCGTTGCAGCTCCAGAGCGTTTTCCAGTTCAGCCAGGGATACGCTTCCGTCTTTGTCCGTATCCAGGGCATCATAGGTCTCTTGATCCAGGCCGGATTCTTCCAGCGATATGCCCTCACTGCCGTCGGCATCAAGATTGGAAAACAGCGTCTCGGCAAGGCTGCTGCTGTTCTCTGTTTTTTTCGCTTCCTTGGTTGTTGCCGAGGCCCTTAAAATTTCCTCCCAATATGAGGAATCTGCTGAGGATAAGGCGCTGATGCTCATAAAGCCTCCTGTTCCGCCTTGTGCGGATTCGGGTTATGGAAAAATTTTCCATCTCAACACAGGCAAGCAAAAAAAATGCCAACAAGGTCACATCCGCCTTCCGTCCGGAGGCGCGCCACGCGGCGTCCTTCCGCCCCTGCGCCTTCGGTGTTGCCGATTTCCCGGCTTAGGACTATATTTTCGAAACCGGCCTTGAACTTTCGTCCGCTCCGGAAAGGATGACACCATGAGCGAAGCGCCTGCGGTAAATATTACCATGCCCGTGTTCAACCGCTATGAAGCCACCCAGAAGGCCCTTCTGGCCTTGCGCAAGTCCTCCAGACAGATTCCCTTTGAAGTCACGGTGGTGGATAACGGCAGCGAACAGGCCCTGGTAAGGCGCCTCCTCGAATTCAAAGAGGGCGGACTCATAGATCATCTGTTTCTGCTCCCGCGGAACATGGGCATATCCTGCGCGGCGAACATAGGCTGGGAAATGACCCCGGCGCCCTTCTACATGAAGCTGGACAACGATACTGTCATGACTGATCCCCAATGGCTGCTGAAGCTCTTCCGGCTCTGGCGTCACGGCGATCCTGTATCCACTCTGGGCGGCGCCGACCCGGAAACGCTTGTTAAAAATCCCGGCGCTCTGCATACGGAAGACGGCATTCTCGGCATCTGCACGACCAACCTGGCCGGACAGGCCATACTCATCCCCAGGGCCGTGTCTGACGCGCTGGGTTATTGGAGCGAGGATTACGGCCTTTACGGCGCCGAAGACGGAGATTACGGTTTACGTATGAATTGCGCCGGCTTTCCTCAATATTACTACTCTGCCCAAGATTTTTTTGTCGATCTTGGGAAAAATGATTCCAATGATACATATATGGCCAGAAATGTGGATAAAACAAAAGAGCACAGGCGTCTTTTCAAAACGGAGGGAGGCGGGACGGGTTTGTTCACCATAAACGATTGCCTGTATAATTTATGCATAAGATCCTGGAAGCCGCTGAAGCGTTACGAGGTTACGGATATTGACGAAAATTGCCGGGTAAGTCTGATTGAGAGGGAGGAATATGTCGAATTCAGAAAGTATCTCGATCTCTGCGCCCAAAAAGTAAATGCGCGCCTGCAAAAATGTAAAGACCGCAAAGTCTTTACGAAAGATTTCATCGCCGAGCTGAAAAGCCTCATGGCCAGAAGCGGCCAGGATTGCCAGGGCATGTTGCAGCCCCGCGCCGGCTTCATGTCGCCGGCAACGACAGAAAGCGGGAATACGTCCTCCTGAGATTATCGGCGCGGACCGCCGCCGTTTTCGGAAAATTCTTTCCTTGAGCTTCTTGCCTCTTTCCCAGCAATCGGGTATCTGTCCTCCAGTGTGACTATTGCGCGCGTTTTCCCGGCGTGAGCCTGAACTCCTGTTTCAGAGCGGCATTGGAATGAGTATGCAAAGGGTTTTCCGTCCTTGGGAAAAGATTGAAAAACGGGCTGAAAGCAACGTTTTCGGCCTGATTTTTGCACACACACACACACACACACACACACACACACACACACACACACACACACACACACACACACACACAC
>JAISOL010000008.1 GCA_031275645.1 Deltaproteobacteria bacterium | reverse complement strand
CTTTTGTTTTGGACTCAATGAGCAGATTTTGGTCAGAAAAGCTGAAAAATCTCTTCTTTTCATGTTCACCTCTGACCGACCATCTACTACATTTCAATAATTAAAGCAACTAGAGCCTTTAAGTTTGATTTCTGAGCTGCCTATGCGGCAGTCAACTTCAGGCTCTTTGTTCCGGCCTGCGTATCATATTTCTGAGCTGCCTATGCGGCAGTCAACCTGACTCTTTTTCTCCAGAATTCCTTTGCTGACAAAGGCTTCCAAGAAAAGGCCCGCTTCAGCCATTTCTTTTTGGCCTCTTATAACATACAGTTTTACCTAATTTTCTTATCCGCAAAAAGGGTCAAAACCAGGGGACTGTGGCCGTGTCGCTCAAGCCATAGGCGTTGAATTTTCCCGGTATCGGGGTATCGCTCAGCGGAGCATGGCGAATGAACAGACGGAAGAACCGCCCGCTACTCCCGCTACGTACCCGCACAAAAGGCAAAGTGGTCTTCTCGGCCACGGAATCGGGAATACGCGCGGTCGCTTCTTCCAGACTGAGGTTGTGGCGTCTGGCCAGTCTGCGGCGCAGGCGTCCCACACCGCTCTTGGTCTGTACCCGGCTTATCCGGCGAAAAGCGCACTTTTCAGGAACAGGCCGGGGCTCTCCCGTGAACAGGTAATCCGACATCCCTGCAAGACCGGCTTTTTGCACAAGCGAGGACAGACTGTCCTTTTCTCCGTGCAAGCGCAGGCAATGTCCCAGAGAGTGGCGTCTTTCGTTCATTTCCGGGAAACTTACGGCGATATCGGAGCTATGCAGTTCGACCAGGGCAAGATGAATCTTTGCAAACAGCTTTTCCATAATATGCTCCGGAACAAGCTCGGGCAAAGCGCGGATTTTGATATCAAGATAATGGTTCATACTTTTAGCCCTAGTCGCCGAAGACGCCGCCCCGAATAAGCACGGCCATGACAAAATGCTGGTTTTCCGGTGAAGGAACCTTGTCTTTGAGCACCCAGCCATCCAGCAAAGTATAAAAATCCATTTTATCGCGCGGCTGCCTGTAGGCTTTTCCCTGGGTGGTCACCGAACCGTAGGGCTCCACGGCAATGGGCCCGCCTTCCGCTCCCTCCGGATACCAGGTGTCTATGCAACGCGCGGCGTTGCCGATTTTTTGCGAATGTATGCCGGCAATGCCGTTTATCTGGTACAGGGTCTTGCTTTTTCCCTGATTTCCCCGCTCCAGGATCAGTTCCTGCGAGGGGAACACTTCCTGTCCAGAGCCCAGACGTACAAAAGCGCTAACGCGCAGCAGAATGTGTTCGGTTCCGGATAGTCCCTTTTCTATACAACCGGCCAGAGCCGCAAAGGCGGCGTCCTGGGTCCGGGGCAAATCAAAGTTGTGCAAAGAAAAATACAGGGCGGCAAAGCGCCAGGAGTCGGACGCATTGCCGTTTTTCAGGCGTTCAACCAGCACCTCTACCTGCTCCGCGCCAATGCGGTTTCTCCACAAAAAGCGCCCGTTGGCCAGATTGAAGGCATAGCGGCGGGCCAGTTCGCCCAGACCTTTGCTTTTGACATAATCATCCACAATCCGGGCAAGTTTCTTGTCGTACTCCACATTGTTGCAGGCGGAGGGCCTGCCCAGTCCCTCCAGCACGCGCAGAGTGAAGGAGAGCTTCAGGGTATCGCAGGCGGCCGGCAGGCTCGCCACATCAACCGTTTGTAAATTCGGCTTTTCTATGCTGGCGTCCAATTTGGCCGAATTCTGCTCCGGATTCTTTTCCTTTAATCGATTGGAAATGGTGCCGCGCACGGATTTTTCCCGCAGGGTCACGGGCTCCCATATAGCGGATCGCTCGCGTTCCTCCCAGGAACCAGCGAACATAAGGGCATCGGAAAAATCCAGCTTGCGTTCAAAGGCCAGCACTGAAGGCTTGTTTAACGTCATGATATCTACCTCACTTGGTTATTTTTTGGCTGTAATCATTGCGGCATAAATAAAGACCGTTGCCCGCGTCGTAACGCGCGGACCAGAGCAGGTCGGCCAGGTTTGCAACGCGGTGCGCTCCGACCCATTCGCCTATGGAATACAGGCTTTCCACAAAGCGGAAGGGGGTTTCGGTATCTCTGGTCTGGGCCACCTCCCCCGGCTCATGCAGAGGGGAAAGGGCGGCATAGCCCGCGGGAATGGGCACAAGCCAGCCCTGGGCACGGCGGTGGGGTTTCCAGGTCACTTTGGCGTATTCCCCATCTCCTTCCCTCTCCGCCCGCCAGTGCAGGCTGGAAAGATCCAGCCAGGCGTCCAAAGCGGACGCCTGGGGGTCATGGACGCGCATTTCCTCCAGCCTGGACTGCAAGAGATCGTGCCGGGAAACCAGGGCAAAGCCGGGCAGCCAGGAACGCCGCCAACGGCCGAATTGCCGCTCCAGCTTGTCCGGATCCTCTTCCAGCCGCCACAGACGGGGAGCGGGAGGATCAAGGCCGGGCAGTATAGTCCCGCCGGCCACGCGCATTTCTTCAATAGCGGCATAAGCTTTGTCGGCCAGCCCTTGCAGCTCCTTATAATCTCCATCCAAAACCCGGCCGCCAACGGCAAAAAGCAGGGTAAGCTCCAGGTGAATTCTGCCTTCTTCCACAATGCCCGCAGTGGCGCCTTTTTTATCCAACGGGTTGCGGGTCAGACAAAAAACGCGCTCATACCCTGCCCTGGCGACCTGCGCCGCGCAGGCATGGCAGATAACCCCCACGGCGTTGAATTCCAATGCGCAGGCAGCGGCGGTTTCGCGTTCCAGAGCCCACATCAGCCCCAGGAAGGCGGTCATGGAAGGGAAGCCCCAGGTCAGGGGAGCGGAAATGGCGTTGGCGTTCTGTATTCGTACGCGAGGGACAACGAGCAGACCCTCAGGCAGATTGTCCATGATCCGTCTCCTTCCAGGCGTCTTCCAGGCTTTCGGCCCAGAAAGCGTGTTCCACATCGCTCAGCGGCAGTTCTTTCCCCAGAGCGTGGTTGAGCCAGTCGGCAAAACGCTTCACTATCACGGGCGGCAAGCCTCCGTATTCCGTTTCTCCGGAAGGATCTTCCGAAGGTTCCTCCGGCAGAGCCCCCGGATCCAGCCAGCGTTTTTCCGCCGGGTGCAGGCGGCAACGCGCGTCCCTGCTCCAGCCGGGGGCAAGACCGCGCAAACCTCCCACATAGACGAACAGCTCGTCAATGAGCCGCGTCAGCATGGCGTCCCGTTTGTTCCGGGTATCCCTATCGGGCGGCGGATTGGATTTCAGAAAGTCTTGCAAGTCGCGCACCATGCCGGACGGGCCTCCGCGCCTCCCGAAAACGGTGAAGAAATCCGCGCCATAGGGGGGGCGGAGGGCACGGCTTGCCCATACCGGCGGCAAGGAGGGCAGGAGATAGTTTTTGCCGTGACGCTCGGAATTCAACTGGCTGATATTCTGCGGTTTTGTCCCGCCCAGCTTTTGTACGGCCAGCCCCGGATATTCCCGCAATTCCCGCTCATGCCAGACCTTGGTTTTTCTGGCCGCCCGGACGGATTTGGCTTCTTCGCCAAAACGATCCTTATCAATAGCCTGATACGCGGCCTGCGCCAGAGAGCTGGCATAGAGCGGGCCAAGCAGGTGAAAATGCGTGTTGTCCACGGGATCTTCGCCGGCCAGCCAGTAAACCTGCTTGGCGAAAGTGTGGCTGGCGGGAGAGGAGACAGGGAGCAGCAAGCCGGCAAAAGCATGGGCCAGAGAAGCGGCTTGCGCCGCCTCCGGATGCAGGGCCGCCAGCAGATCCGCGTCTCCGGCCTCCAGCCATCGCAGCAGGGTCTTGCCTTCATATTCCAGACGCAGAAACGCGTACACATCCAGAGCCGCGGCGTTTCCCGTCACATCCGGGATAAAATCCTCCGGAAGCAGGCAACTGCCCACAAAGCCGTTTCCCTTCAGGTCAGCGGGCCTGCAATAGGGGTTTATGCCTCTGGCGTCCGGATGCGTGGCTTTGAGAACGTGGGTGGAGGCCCGCAACTGGGGAGCTCTCCGGGCCGCATTCTCCAGCCAGATCGCAGGGTTGAATTTCTTTCTACTCCTTTCCTCCTCTTCCTTTGATCTGGCGTTTTTGAGTTCTTTTTGCAGGCGCTCTTCCAGAAAAGCGTCAAGCACAGCCCTGAAGCCGTTTTGCCTCTCCACAGCCGGTGGCTCCATGTTCAACCTCCTTGGAAATTGTTTCTGTTCAGGAACGGAGTCGCTCCCGCCGGGTTTTGTCCAAAGGACTATAAATCTTTCAGGGAGAAGTCCAGTCGGTTTTTGTCCAAGCTTTGGCAATATTTCAGGGGGAAGTCCAATTATGCGTGTTTGGTGAACAAGGCAGGCGTATCTGAAAGCGGACTTTTCTCCGGTGGCGCTCTCAAATTGCAATGTTTTGAAGCCGTCGGCATATTCCTGCTGATAGCGCATGAGAGTCAGCACGCCGTAAGGGGTCAGGCCCAAATGAGCCGCCTATGGTATAGCGGTTGTGCCCTTCCATCTGGTTCAGGCGCCTGATGAACTCCTGAACATCATTCCAGGACACCTCCTCCACCGGATTGCTCCGGCCCTCGACCCTGCTCTGATGCTTCCCCATCACCGCCGTCCACTGGGCCTGCGTCACCTCATACTTGCCCAGATAAAAAGGCTTGCTGATGCTCACCCGGTGCTGCGGCGTCTCATCATCTTCAGCATCCTCAAAATTTTTGTCCGCCCCCATCATGAACGAACCGGAGGGGATGAGAATGAACTCCATCCCGATGCTGTTGGCATAGGTCTTTGCGGCGGTCTGGGCGGAAAACGCGCCGCCGGACAGAAACAGGGACAAAACGGAAGCGAACGTCGAATACGACGATAAATGCCGAAACGGCCCTGTCTCCCGAAGGAAACAGAGCCGTAAAGAAATGGGGAAAGCGCGCCGTTCCTGGCGGGAAGCGCGTTATGGAGCAGTGTCGTGTGCGTGGAAAACCCTTCTCATTCGCATCTTCATGCCGCCCGCCTGAAACTATGCTTCACGACAGCCGCCCAAGAGCCGCAATTACCCGAAGGCCCTTGTATAATCTATTGATTATACAAGGAGTTTCTGAAATTATGGTCGGGATGAGAGGATTTGAACCTCCGGCCTCTGCGTCCCGAACGCAGCGCTCTAGCCAAACTGAGCCACATCCCGCAAGGAGATGTGATAGAGTAAAGTCAAGAACTTGGCAAGTTCTTTGACAATTTTTTTCAGGAGCCAAGTTTAAATGCTGTGATTTTATTGTTTTTGTGCTAGATAAAATTTAATGTGCAGCTAAAATTAAAACGATCTTATTTTTCCGCTCTCCCTTCCGTATTTTTTATGAATAAATTGTGGGTGTTGCAATGATAAAAGTGCTCATAGTCGATGATTCGTCCTTTATCCGCAGAGCTTTGCTGGATATTTTAAGTAAAGATACTGAAATCGAGGTGGTCGGCACGGCCGCGAACGGTCTTGACGCGCTGGAGGCTGTGAAGAAGCTGGATCCGGATGTGGTGACCATGGACATTGAAATGCCCAAGATGGACGGAGTGACCGCCCTGCAGCATATTATGCGCGATATGCCCCGGCCTGTGCTGATGGTCAGTTCCCTTACCAGCGAAGGGGCGGAAATCACGCTCAAGGCCATGGAGGCCGGAGCGCTGGATTTCGTGGCCAAGGGAGGCATGGGCGCATTTACGCCGGCTCTGGGCCAGGAACTGATCCAGAAGGTCAAGGCCGTGTCCAGGCGGCGCAAGGCGCTGGCTCTGCGCGCCCAGTTCAGGCAGGCCGCCGCGCAGGCGGCTGTGACGCAGACGCACCACTTGTCGTCGGGAGGCCGGGACGTGCTCCGCCCCCAGAGCCGGCGCCAGACGCGCGATCTGGTGGCCATCGGCGTTTCCACCGGCGGGCCGCCGGCGGTGCAGAAAGTCCTCACGGCCCTTCCCGAGGATTTTCCGGCACCCATTCTCATTGCCCAGCACATGCCCGCGACTTTTACCGGGCCTTTTGCCGCGCGTCTGGACGGCATGTGTAAAATTTCCGTCAAAGAGGCGGAGGACGGAGAGAAGGCGCGTGACGGGTGGGCCTATGTCTGCCCCGGAGGCAGGCATCTGCGGGCGATCGCCAAATTGAACCAGCGCACTCTGGTGGTCAGCGATGAACCGAAATCCGCCATTTACAAACCTTCGGCCAGCGAGCTCATGGGTTCCGTGGGCGAACAGTTCGGCAACCGCGCTGTGGGGGTTATTCTTACCGGTATGGGCAGCGACGGTTGTACGGGAGTGGAGATTCTGAAAAAACGCGGCGGCAGGGCTCTGGCTCAAAGCGAGGCCTCCTGCGTGGTGTACGGCATGCCCAAAGCTATAGTGGACGCGGGTCTGGCTGACGAAATTCTCGAACTCGACGATATAGCCGCGGGCATAATGGACAATTTGTATAAATAAAAAGCTGCTTTCATGAGGTCGTTTTTATGGACGAACAACAAATATTGTCTATGCTTGAAAGCGATAATCCGGACGACATTCGCGAAGGAGCCTATGAGGCCGGAGACGCCGGACTGGAGTCGGCTCTTCCTCTGCTGGTGCAAAAGCTCTCCATCCCCAACCCCGGCCTGCATGAGGCCATTGATCTGGCTCTTCGCAAAATAGGCGGACGCCCGGTGATTTTTGCGGTGATCCCTATGCTGAGATCCGAAGACGCCCCGGTGCGCAATCTGGCCATGGACGTGCTGCGCGAGGTCGGCCGCAACGAAGTCTCCATGCTCTCCGAATTGCTGAACGACGAGGATGCGGATATACGCATTTTCGGCGCGGACATTATCGGGGCCACCGGCAGCGCTCTGGCCGTGCCTCTGCTTTCCCATTCCCTGCTGTACGATCCGGAAGTAAACGTGCGCTACCAGGCGGCGGTGAGCCTGGGCAACCTGGCTTATCCGGAAGCGGCGCCCGCCCTGAACAAGGCCCTCAAAGACGACGAATGGGTGCGCTTCGCCGTTATCGAAGCCCTGACCAAAGTGAAGGCCGAGTCCTCGGTGGGCGCGCTCCTCATGGCTTTGGACAAAAGTTCGGAACTGGTGGCGGCCAACATTGTGGAGGCTCTGGGTGAAATGGGTTACATCAAGGCCGCGCCCATGCTGATAAAACGCCTCCCCCAGAGCAGCGGCCCCCTGGCCGACAAGATAGTGAGGGCCATAGTACAGCTTGTCGGCGGCAAGTCGTTAAAACTACTTGATAAAAATGAATACGACACCCTGCTGCAATACATGTTCGCAGCCCTGAACAACGAGGACACGCAAATTCAGGACGCGGCCATCGCCGGACTCTCCGCCGCGCATGAGGAGAAATATTTCAGGGCGATCTTCGCCCTGCTCTGCGGCCTGGACCCGGACAAGGATCTTGAGCGCATGCAGTACATTGCCGAAACTCTGGCCGGCATGGGCTATTATCCCGCGCTGGAGGAAAGTCTGCTGGGCGGGGACGATAAAACCAGACAGCTGGCGGTGGACATACTTTCCCATATCGACGATCCCAGGGCTGTTTCCATACTTAAAGACAATTTCGGCATTCTGCCCCGCGACGTGCAGCGTTCCGCCATAAATGCGCTGGCTTCCAGATGCGGGCACGCGGATGTGGATTTTTTCGTGGATGTGCTGGACAGGGTCAGAGACGGTTCCATAATTAAAAGCGCTCTGTACTTCCTGGGCAAAAACATGGAAGTCGGGCTGATCGACGAAAAAGTATGGCCTTTCCTCCTCCATGATTACCAGGACGTGCAGGAGGCGGCCTTGAATGCGATCATGTCCGTGCGCGCCCCCGGCATCAGGGAGCGCCTCATCGCCATGACCCAGGACGAAGCGGAGCTTAAAAGGCGTATAGCCTATTACGCCCTGCGTTCTTATAATGACGATGCGGATATAGTGCCCTATCTGGCGGTGGGGCTGCGGGACGACTTTCCGGAAGTCCGGCGCATCGCCGTGGAATCCCTGGGCAACGGCGGGCTGGGGCTTACGCCGGAGCGCATTGCCTACCTGGCGTCCTGCCTGGAGGATGAAGACAGGGACGTGCGTCTGGCCAGCGTGGACGCCCTGGGCCTCTGCGCCGGCGCGGAGGTGGAGCGCTACCTCATCCGGGGGCTGCGCGATCCCGATCCCTGGGTCAGAACGCGCTGCGTGGAAAGCCTGGGCAGAAGACACGATCAGGCCCTCGCTCCGGAGCTGGCCAAATTGCTGGAAGACGAGCAACCCCTGGTGGTGATCAAGACCATTGAATCTCTGGCGGAACTCGGGGGAGGAGCGTCCTTCAAATATCTGCTGCCGCTCATGGAGCATCCGGATTCCGAGGTACAGCGCGTGGCCGCGGAGTGTATTGAAAAAATTCGGCATATCGCGGAGGAATAGTACGCATGTCGTCGTTGTTTGCCAGCAAGGGAGCCTCTCCACAAAAAGATCTGCGCGTGACCGATGAGGAATTCACTCAACTGCGTGATTTCATTTACCAGCAGTCCGGCATCTATATTGCGGAAAACCGCAAATATCTGATAGAGAACAGGCTGAGCAACAGGATTAAGGAACTCAATCTCAAAAGTTTCGGGGAATACTGCTATTATCTGCGTTTCGACCTGAAGCGCAAGGATGAGCTGGTCAAACTCTTTGCCTCCATTACCACCAACGAAACCAGTTTTTACAGAAACCCGCCGCAACTGCAGGTCTTCCAGGATATTATCCTGAAAAAGGTACTGGAGGATCTGCGCCTCAAGAAAAGCAGAAAACTGCGCATCTGGTCGGCGGGGTGTTCCACGGGCGAAGAGCCCTATACCCTGACCATCATGCTGCACGAGGTGCTCAAGGCGGAAATCGCGGCCTGGGATATAAAAATCAACGCCATGGATCTTTCCGAACCCGTGCTCGCCTCGGCGCGGCGGGGGGTTTATTCCGACTACGCCCTGCGCACCACGCCCAAAGAAATCATAAACAAGTATTTCATCTTCAGAAACAATCTCTATGAAATCAGGCCGGAGCAAAAGAGGCTCGTCAACTTCATGCAGGGCAACCTGAGCGACCGCCTCGGGCTGAAACGCCTGGAGCGCTCGCATATAGTCTTTTGCCGTAATGTGATTATATATTTTGACGATAACATGAAAAAGCAGGTCGTCGCTTCCTTCTATGACAACCTTTTGCCCGGCGGGTACCTGTTTATCGGACATTCAGAGTCGTTGCACAATATTTCGCGCGGCTTCAAGCCGGAATCCCACCCTGGGGCCATTGTCTATCTGAAAGAGTCCTGAAAGGAAAACCGATGGAAAAGAGCGAACTTGGCGCAGCTATGCAAGTGCTGGCAATAGCCAATCAAAAGGGCGGCGTGGGCAAAACCACCACAGCGGTCACTCTGGCGGCGGCTCTCGCGCGCCGGGGCAAAAGGGTGCTGCTTCTGGATCTTGACCCTCACGCCAATGCCTCGGTTCATCTGCGGGTATATCCGGAGTCTCAGAAATTCAGTTGTTACGACCTCTTTATCTCCGAACCGGAATCCTGGGCGGATTTATGGGGCAAAGTCCGGGTCGGCCTGGAAGGCAGTTTTGACCTTGTCCCGGCCAGTATACGACTTTCCGAACTGGAAGTGGATCTGAGCAAACGGCAGGGCAAGGGCGTACTCCTGAAACTTGCCCTGAAGCTTGTGGAGCGGGAATATGACTATGCCCTGCTGGACTGTCCGCCGCATGTGGGCATTTTGCTCGTAAACGCTCTGGTGGCTTCGGATTTGCTGATCATTCCCATTCAAACGGATTTTCTCGCGCTGCACGGCTTAAAACTGCTCTTCGACACGGTGAATCTTCTGAACAAGGTTTTGCCTTCGCCCATAAGATACAAGGCCCTGGCCACCATGTTCGACCGGCGGACCAAAGCCAGCCAGCGCGTACTTGAACTGATGCAGGCCAAGATGCCGGAAAACATGTTCCGCAGCGTCATAGGCGTTGATACGCGCTTTCGTGACGCCAGCGCCCAGGGCAAGGTCATATATGAACTGGGCCTGGAAACCAGGGGAGGCCGTGAATATGATGAAGTCGCCAGCGAGTTGTTAAGCCATGAATAAATCGCCTGAAGAATATTTCCGGGAACAAAGTCTGGTTCCCTCTCCCACGGAGAAAAGCGGTTCCTTTTCCGAGGCCGAGCTCGCCTTTATGCGCAAGTATATGGGTTTGGACGCCACGGAAATGTTGCACAGGATAGGAATCGAGACGCTTCAGGAAGAAGCCGCCCCTTCCCCGCCGGCGCCCCTGAAGACCGAAGAGGAGACTTTTACGCCCAAATCCGGCAAAATCGTGCCTCCAGGCCTGGAGCAGCTTGCTCCCACAACGGAAGCGCGGCAGGTCATGACGAAGTTTGTCGAGAGCTTGCAGAGCTCTCCCTCCCCGCAAACTGGCCCGGCCGGCGAAGAGGACGTTTTTGTGCCCAAATCCGGCAAAATCGTGCCTCCAGGCCTGGAGCAGCTTGCCCCCACAACGGAAGCGCGGCAGGTCATGACAAAGTTCGTCGAGGCTTTGCAGGCCTCTCCCGCTCCTTCCTCCCTTCCCCCGATCGGGGAAGAGGCCGCGGAACCCGAGCTTCAGGCGGAGCGGCCGGGAACGCCGCCGGAACGGGAAAAAGACGCCCAGCTTCAGAGCGAGGCCGCGGAGGAGACGGAGCCGGGCTTGTCCAAGGCCGCCCAGGCTTTGGTGGAGGCCGCTTCCGCTCTGACGGAAGCGGCCTCGGCCTGGGCCGGGGCCGCGGAAAAAGGCGCGCCGCCGCGCCTTCCGGCCGAAGAAATTCCGCCCGCCCCGCCAGTGGCACCGGAGCCCGCTCCCCCCAGCATACCGCCCGCGGAGAGGATCAGGAAAGAGGAAGCGAAAGCGGCCGAGGCCCCGCCTGAGAAGCCGGCCCCGGCCCCCGCTCCCGTCTCACCCAGGCTTGCCGCCCCTCCGCCCCCCGCCTCAGCTCCGCTTCCGTCCGAAGCGGACAGGATATCTTCCTTGCGCCCCTTGACCGGACAGGAAGAAGATCTGCACGCAGAGATGTCGGAAGACAGAGATTTGGAAAGCATCATGCGGGCGGAAGCGGAGTTGCAGATGGTGGGTTTTTATCTGGGCGCCCAGGAATTCACTGTGCCCATTATAGCCGTGCAGGAAGTGATTCGCTACCAGGAACCGGCCAAACTTCCGGCTTCGCCGGAATTTGTGGCCGGAGTGATCAATTTGCGCGGAAAAATGACTCCTCTGGTTTACCTGCGTGATATGCTGGAAATACGCCAGGAAAGAAAAACGGATGACCGCTTCATCATCGTCTGCAGGCGCAGGGGATTGCAATTCGGTTTGATTATCGAAAGGGTGCATACCATGTACAGAGTCCCGCAAAAGGACATCGACTGGGGCATTGAAGCGCATCTGGGGATTAATGTGGATTTGATTTCCGGTCTGCTTAAACTGGATGACAGCCTGGTGGCCATAGTATCGGTAGATCGCGTTGTTGATTACGTTTTGGAAAAATAAGGGCTACAATGAAACAGCCGGCGGAAAACTTGGACCGCCAGGCTTCAGGACGACAGAGTATGAATGAGCACATCTTGATTGTGGATGACTCCAGAACAGTGCGGAACCTCGTGGCTTTCATAATGAAAAAAGAGGGTTACAAGGTCACTATGGCCGAGGACGGCCTGGACGGCCTGGAAAAGTTATTCTCCGCCGACAAGATAGACTTGATTATTTCCGATGTGAATATGCCGCGCATGGACGGTTTTACCTTCATAAAAAATGTGCGGGAACAGGAAGCATACAAGGATGTTCCAATCATGGTGCTTTCCACCGAGGGACGCCCCTCGGACATTTCCACGGGTATGCAGTTGGGCGCGAACCTGTATATGGTAAAACCGGCTCAACCCGAAAAAATGGTTAAAAACATAAAGATGCTTTTTGGGGAAAAATAAGAAGGGGCAACCTTAAATGAGCCAGGATTTCGATTCCGAAATATTCGCCGATTTCATCGTTGAAAGCAGGGAACATCTGGAAACCATAGAGCCGAATCTGCTGGAACTGGAGAAGGCTCCGGACAACCTCTCCCTGATCAACGAAATTTTTCGGCCCATGCACTCGCTCAAGGGCGCATCCGGATTTATGGGCCTCAACCGCATGAACGTTCTGGCCCACCGGGCTGAAAACGTGCTGGATGAAATGCGCAAGGGGAGCATGTCGGTAAATTCTGAAATCATGGACGTCATTCTCTCCGCCACCGATGCCTTGCGCCAGATGCTGGACAACCTTGAAGCCAGCGGAAAAGAAGGCGACGTGCCCACGGAACCGATCATAGCCGTGCTTGATTCCATCATGGCCGGGGGAGGCTCCGCCGCGCCGGCTCCGGTTCAGGCTCCGGCTCCCTCCCCGGCCGCCGCTCCCCCGCCCGCGCCGGCTCCTTCGCCAATGGCTACGCCGCGGAAAGACCCGGCGGAATGGATTGAATCCCTGCCCGTTCTGCCCTCTTACGCTCTTTCGGCCTTCGGCATGGAACATCTCAAGGATTTTATCGACGAGGCCAGGGAAAACACCTCCAATATAGGCGACGGGCTGCTCGTTCTGGAAAAACACCCGGACGAGCACGGCGAGACCGTCAACGACATGTTCCGCTACTTTCACAATATAAAAGGAAACAGCGGCATTATCGGCTACCAGGAGGTCAACGGCCTTACCCACGAAGCCGAAACCCTGCTCAACCTGGTACGCAAGGATGAATTGCCGGTGACTCCGCCCCTGGTGGACATATTGTTCCTGGTGGTGGACGTGCTGGAAAGCCTGCTCGCGCGCATCGATCTGAATTCGGGCCAGGTTAACCCCTTTGACGCCGGGGAACTTCTGGAAAGCCTCCGTCAGGCCACCAGCGGAGGGGCTATCGAACTGCCAACCAGCCTTCTTGGAAGCGCGGCGGAGACCGCCTCCCAGCCTTCCTCCGCCCCGCAGCCGGCCGCGGCAAGCGCCTCGGATCTGGAAGCCTTCAAGGACACGGCGCAACAGCAGCTCAGCATCATCAAGGCCGCTCTGGACGGCCTCGCGGCCAACGGGAAGGACACCCTGCTCGCCGATGCCCTGTTCCGCGGCCTCGTAACCCTGCAGAACAGCGCCAACTATATGGGTCTGGACGAGATCAAGGTCTATGCCGAGCGCACGGCCGGACTGGTGGATCAAGGCCGCAAAAGCGCCATGGATTTTTCCGTGATGGTGGATCTGCTCAGGCAGGAATGCGCCATTGTGGAGGATATGCTCGTTTCGGCCCTGAAAAAATTCAGCGCGCCCGCACCGGAAAGCGTACCCGCGCCTTCCGCTCCTCCGGTCTCCGCCCCCTCTTCCCCTTCCTCCGCTCCCAAAGACGGAACCGCGCCCCAGGCCGGCAAAACGGAAACCGCCAAAGCCCCCGCCCCCGCCGATAAGACGGAAACCGCCAAAGCCCCGGCCAAGGCCCAGGGCAAGGACGACGCTTCCAGCAAAGCCTCTTCCACCATACGGGTGGATCACGAAAAGCTCGATCACCTGATGAACCTCATCGGCGAACTGATCATCAACCGCAACCGCTACACCATGCTGGCCCGCAATATGGAAGGCAATCCCGATGTGGACGTGACCAAGGTGGCGCAGGATCTCTCCGAAACAACCTATTCCATGGCGCGCATTTCCGACGATCTCCAGGATACCATCATGAAAGTGCGCATGGTTCCCGTTTCTTCGGTTTTTTCGCGCTTTCCGCGTCTGGTGCGCGATCTTTCCAGGAAGAGCGGCAAAGAGGTGGATCTAATTCTGGAAGGAGAGGAAACGGAGCTGGATAAAAGCGTGGTGGAAGTCATAGGCGACCCCCTGGTGCATCTCATCCGCAACTCCGTCGATCACGGCATTGAAAGCGAGGAGGAGCGCAGGGCCGCCGGCAAGGACATCAAGGGAAAAGTCTGGTTGCGCGCCTATTATAAGGGCAATTCCGTAGCTATTGAAATTGAGGACGACGGCAAGGGCATAGATCCGGAAAAAATGCGCGAAGCGGCCGTGCGCAAAGGGGTCGCCACCCAGGACGAAGCGCGGGCCATGGACGATCGCGAAGCGGTGGATCTTATTTTCGCTCCAGGCTTTTCAACGGCGGAAAAAGTCACCGACATTTCCGGGCGCGGCGTGGGCATGGATGTTGTGCGCACCAACATAAAGAGCCTCAAGGGCACCATCAACACCTTCTCGGAGGTGGGCAAAGGCACGCGCTTCACCCTCTCCCTGCCCCTGACCCTGGCCATAATCGACGCGCTCATGGTCAATGTGGACGGAGCCCTGTACGCCATCCCCCTGGATGCCGTCTCGGAAACAACCAAAATTGAAGCCGGACGCCTTACGGACGTCAAAGGGCGCAAGGCCGTGACCCTGCGCGGCGATGTTCTTGGAATCATAAGCCTGGCCGAGCTTCTGGGCGTGCCCTGCCATATGCACGAGCATGAAATGCTCTCCGTGGTGGTCATCCAGGATAACGACCGCCGTCTCGGACTGGTGGTGGACAGGCTTTTGGAAAGGCAGGAAATAGTCATCAAGCCGCTGGGCTCGTACCTGGGGGATCTCAAGGGTATTTCCGGAGCCACCATCATGGGCGACGGCAGCGTCATCCTGATCATGGACCCGCATGAGCTTTACCTGATGGCCACCTCCAAGGCGATTTAGTCGGCCCTTAAAAAGCATCCAACGGCATGAAATTCATACCTTACGACAAGACGGCGGCAGCTCCGCAGCCAATTGTCGTACAAAAGCGTCAAAACTGTCCTGAACCTTGAAGAGATCATCCAGAGCTTCGTCCAGCGGAGTCAGGATTTCCCCGAAATCAGGACAGGCCGCGGCCAGTTTTTCCGCTTCAAAAGAGAAGGGGCGGCAAATGCCTTCCGTGTAGGAGGAAATATGGAATCCGGCTTGGGCCAAAGCCGGATTAGCGGCATAAAAAGCTGCCAGACGCTGTCTGTATTCCCTGGGCTTGAGTCCGAAAGCGGCATAATCAGCTTCAAATCTCAAGCACAAGGCGGATCCCTTCACCCCGGCGGCGCGGGAGAACCACCTGTCCCTTTCCGCCTCTCCCTCTTCCGTGTAACCCAGAGTGAAGTATGCGGCATAGTCGCCATTCCCGGCATCAGGCCAGACGGACAAGGCGAATGAGGTATCCTCCTCCTCGCCGGCCGGCGCGAAGTTATAGTATCCCTTCCATAGGTTCCGCCCCTGCCTTTTGACCCGTTCTTCAACCCGGGCGTTGACAGACGTAAAAAAGCGCGTTTCCAGAGAAGACAGCACTTCAGGGAGTGTTTCCACAATATCCAGGTTCCGGATAACAAGACGGCAGAGTTCAACAGGATAGTCCACGGCTGTACCTCACATTTGGCTGATATGCCGGCAGTATTGCCGCGCGAGTTCCGCCCAGAAGGGCGGACGCGTTTCCCCGGAGCTGCGGGAGGCAGACAGGCCTTTTTCCGCATGAAGCGACATATGCCGGGCGATGTGCCGCCAACTGACGCAGACGACTTTTCGCGCGAGGATCTCTTCTTGCGGGGGGCGGCCTTCAGGCGTCAAAAAAACCAGACCATGCGCCCTGCCGCCTTTCCGGGCATCCAGAATGGCGGCATAGCGGGCCAGTTGGTTCCCCGTCTCGCCCGCGTACACTTTGGCTTCTATAAAAAGCAGCATGGAGCGGCCCTCCATTTCCAGATCGACGCGGCTTCCGGGCCGGGAATCCTTATCCTCGGGCGATTCATACGAAATCTCAAGGCGCGTCCCATACCCGCCGCCAAGTTGTTCCGGTCCGGGCAGAGCCTCGCGGGCGGCTTCAGGACAGCCGGGAGAAGCGCGCAAGGCTTCAAGAAAAAGACGAAAAAAAGCGTCCCCCTGGCCGTGGCTGGCATGCTGATCCAACAGCCAGCCCAAAATGGACGTGTTGCGCAGTTCATCCGTGCCCAGAGCGGCCAGATCCCAGAACCTGATCTCCCCGCCGGCCTGAAAAAAAGGAGTATATAGCGCCCTGAAACGCGCGAAGAAATCCTCACAACGCGCTGTGCGCGGACTTTCCCGTGAGTCGTCCATATTTCAGCTCCCGCCCCGACGGGGCATCCCTCCGGAGGCCATATTCTCCGGCAAGGCCAGTACGTTGGTTGTCGTCTCGCTCCGTCGCCGCGCGCGCCGGGCGGAAAGGCGGGAGCGCTTAGTGTTTATGACCCAAATGTGTCACATACAATGCTCCCCCTACAAGCAGAATCCCTATTCCGAGATAGAGCAAATCAAGGGAGCTGCTGTATATAATACTGAGCGATTGTTCAAAAAACGAAACAATAAGAATCATGAGGATTACTTTCCCCAAAGAAGCCTTGAGGTCATCCAGGCTTTCCACCCTCAGCCAGTTCGGTCGTGATTCAGGTGACCGGCTGGCTGGATCTATCTTGCTGATGAACAATTCATACAAGCCCATGCTGAAAATGAGCAGCACCGTGGCAAAGAGATAGTTATCAACTGAGGAGACGAATATCGCCACGAGCGTATCCGGGCCGTGTGTCGCGCCTGGATGAAAATTTACGGCATATTCGTAAAAAGAGAAGATTCCATTCAGAATCTGCAATGTTCCTTTTATAAACATTACAAATGACGCAACAAGCGAGCCAAGAACAGCCACGAGGGCGATTATTCGCGAATTGAAAAGAAATGTTTCAAATATCTCTTCTATAATTTTCATTTATTAGCTCTCTGTTTCTGAGAAAACAAGTCTACTTTTATCACTGTTAAATAGATTTATACATTCTAAATGCTAAATATCTCTAGAAAATTTCGTTATTTAATGATTGCAAAACAAAATCACGTTCAAATTTATTACATAATAACTCGTAGCGTATAGATCAGAAATAACATAAGTAGTTATTGATTTACGACCGGAACTCCCATTTTATTGACTTCTCGCAAAGCGGAATACAGTTCGTCCCGCTTGCCCTCGTTACTGAACTTTAGGCGCGCCGCACCGAAGGAGCCGTTAAACTTGATGTAGTAACTGGCGGTTTCGCTTACTCTCCCGTTCTTTCTACGCGTGTGGCGCTTGTCATAGCGGGATATTTCCCTGAGCTCGGAAAGGGGGACGACATGGCGCTTGAAGACCTGCAGCCAAAAACCGGGCTTGATATAGTCGATAATCTCGTTGGCACTGATGCCGCCACCAGGAAACTCCAAAACGTCATTCCGAAAATCCAGCACAATGCCGCCGAGGTTGGCTTTGGTCAAAAAGAAACACGCTACCGCTAAAATAAGCCAAACAATCGCACAAAAATTAGAAAAGTTCGGGTCAGACGAATAGCCTACCAGGGAGTAAATCATACTGCCGATTCCGAGGGTTGTCCCCAGGACGCATCGCAAAATTTTCCGGGGATCCTTGACGCGATACACCTCGTCAAACTCGGCCTGACCGCCGTTTTTACGCACGGAGCCCATGATCAACCTCCTTCAAGATTTAAAATTCGGAATAATGCTTTCGAAACGGCTCTTTATTCTTGAAAAGCACTAATAAGTCCTTTTTTATATCTTGTAAAGTTCTATCAGTTCTATGCAAACAAAATTTATGGCGTATACTTCCTTTTTTTGGCTAAGAAGGAAGCTTCATGGACAAGATAAGCAAGAGCCTCGGTCTGCGCATTCGTTCCCTGCGCGTCAGCCGGGGGCTTTCCCAGGACGCTCTGGCGGAAAAAGCCGGAATGAGCGTGAAGCACCTGGGAAAAATCGAGCGGGGAGCCGTCAACGCCTCCGTTCAATGCCTGACCGATATCGCCGAGGCGCTTGCCCTGCCTCTGCGGGACCTTCTTGAAACCGAACACGAACGGGGGCGGGAGGAACTGCTGGCCGAACTGGCCGCCTCCCTTCCCCTGCTGTCTCTCAAGGACATGCGCATAGTCTACCGGCTGGTCAACATTCTTGCCGGACGCTGACGCTCCCCGCTCAGATCCCCGCCGCGCCCCCGGCGAATTCAGCGGACGTCAGCATACATGCCCAGCATATACTCCAGCTCCTCCCTTATCTGCCGGCGCAAGCCCTCTGGCTCCAGCAGCTCCGCGCCGTTGCCGAAGCTGAAAAGCCAGCCTATGAGTTCATTGCTGTCGGCGGCCTGAAAGCGCAGTTCCACCCCGCCGTCCGGCAGGGCGACGATTTCCTGCTCCTCGCTCCAGATGCGTTCCTGAATGTAGCCGCTGAAAACCTCGTCAAAGACGACGCGGACAGGGAAAGCCTCATGCCCGACCAGGCCGAAGGCTCCCTGGTGTTCCGGCAGGGGCGGGCAGTACTCCAGAACGCGGCTCGTCGGGGCGCAGGAAGATATGCGGTGGATAGCCAGGGTCAATGGATGCCTCGTCTCCGGCTTTCCTTTATCTTTCACCAGCCAGCCCTCCGCGTTCAGCGCCTCATCCTCGGCGGTCAGGCGCATGGGGACGAACTCGTATCGCTGCAATCCGCGGCCGGGGAATTTATATTCCACCTCGCGGTACTCCACCGCGCAGACCGTGCGAGAGGAAATGGCCCGGAGCAGGGTCTCCATGCGGGACTGAAACGGCGTGTAATCAATGCGCCCCCAGGATACCCGGGCGGCTCTGGGCAGGGTGGCTTCTCCCCTTTCCTCGGCGCGTTCCATCAGGGTGGACACCTTGGCGATGCCGTTGGAAATGACGCGCTCAATGCCCTCCGGCAGAAGGCGTTGCAACAAATCCCGGCAGAAAGACAATTTTTCCACCTCATCCCGCGTCAGGCCGATATGCGGAGTCCCCGGCAAATGCTTCAACTGATACCAGCGCCTGCCCCTGGCCCGGCCGCTGCTTTCAATCTCCGTCTCAATTTCCGCCACGCCGGAGACTTCAATGGTTTCCATCATCCGCATGATGGTGGGCTTTGAGCAGTGGAATTGCTCCGCCAGTTCGGTAAGCCAGAGCCGTCTGCCTGAAAAGAGGAGCTGCGTGAACAGCAGCAGAGCCCTGTGCGTGGCGGTGGCGTCGGCCGTTTTTTTCGGCATGGCGTTTCCTCCGTGGTTACCGGTAGTGATACTTACCACAGCCGTGTTTCAGAATCCGAAACGCGGCTGTTTTTTTTGCGCCCGACCGGTAAAAAAATGCAAGCGGAGTTTTCGGGCCTACCTCAGAAAAGCGGAAACGCCATGCTATAACTATTATAACATGGCGTTTTATTAAATCAGATGGCGGAGAGGGGGAGATTCGAACTCCCGGTACCTTTCGGGTACACACGATTTCCAGTCGTGCTCCTTCGGCCAGCTCGGACACCTCTCCACTGTTTCCGTCCCGAGGCAATCTTACCCGGCCCCATAGGGATATCCCCCTTGGGAACCCGGACGGAGGCGGGTTTTCTGCTTAGCAGGAAAGTTCCGTTTTTGGCAAGAAAAAAACGCGCCTACTCAACAGTCCGCTCCATACGCCGGATGACTCCGCCCGGAGGACTGGAGCCGGGTGAATTGCCCTCCCTGAAGGTGGAGGTTTCAGAGGGCAAGGGAAATTTTTTGAAATATTATTGGCTTTTTATGTAAATTTGTTTAAGAAAAATTATGCAAATCAACTTGGCTCTGAATATATCATGAATTCTGTCGCAAATAATTCTTCACCCCTGTCCACCCTGCCCAACGCCCAGGATCTGGAAGCATTGCGCAAACGCTTTATCGCCACGGATCTGACCAATCCCGGCACTGCCGCCCTGTTCAATTATCTGCTGGAAAAACTCCCCCGCGAGGGCAACCCACCGCGCCACAACATCTCCCCTCCCGTATCCTCCGCCGATATAATCCCGATGGACCCCATCAACATAGTGCAGATGGAGGTGCATCTGCCCCCCATACCGGCGGTGCTGGGCGAGCTGCAGGAAGTGACCAGCAATCCCTATGTTTCTTCCTCCACTGTGGGGGAAGTGGTGGTAAAGGACCCCAGCCTCACCGCCTGGCTGCTCAAGCTTGTGAACAGCCCCTTTTTCGGATTCACCACCAAAGTGGATACCGTATCCAGGGCCATCACCCTGCTCGGACTCGAGCAGTTCAAGGTCATGGCCATGGGCAGCATGCTCAATTCATTGAGCAACCAGCTTCCCCCCAATATCATCGATCTGGACGCGTTCTGGCGGCACAGCATCGCCACGGCCCTGGCGGCGCAGACAATCTGGAAGGTAATGAAGCGCGAAGAATCCGAACGCCTCTTCGTGGCCGGTCTCCTGCACGACTGCGGGCTTCTGGCTCTGGCCTATACCGCCCCGAAAACCTTCGTCCATCTGGAACAGGCCTGCAAGGGCGCCAACAAGCCCCGCTATATGGTGGAACAGGAACTGGTGGATTTTGACCACGCCCGCTTGGGCGGTATGCTCCTGCACCGCTGGAATATGCCTCTCTCCCTGGTCATGGCGGTGTTGCGCCACCATCAGGTGGAAACGCCGGAGCGCTATATGGAAGCTTCGGTGGTACACCTGGCCGACATAATCGCCGTGACCGTGGCCGGGCAATCCGACGTGGACATTGTCCCCCCTCTGGAACCGGCGGTCTGGAAGACGCTGGGTCTGAAAAGCGCCAACCTGAGCTATGTGGCCGACTCCATGATGGAGAGGCTCGCCGAAATGTGCCAGATGATGCGCGGCGCCTGAGCCCGGCTGCGCCTTGCCTCCCCTCCTTAAAAATAATTTTTAGAGAGTGTTGACATAAAGATATATTTATGTCAACATTCTCTATATTTTATACACCGCGCCAAGTTCATATTTTGCCATAAAAATCTCTTAATGCTCCGACTCAGGCCAGAGTTCCTCTGAAGGCGGCACAGCTTGCGATATCCAGCTCATCCATAAGGGCGGAAAGTTCCGCGGGCAAGGCAAAAATTCTGTCCGGCCGCGAAAAATTGGCCGTGCCGATCTGTACGGCCCAAGCCCCCACCAGTATAAACTCCAGAATATCCTCCGCCGTATAGATGCCTCCCACGCCGATCACCGGTATGCTCACGGCCTGGGCCACCTGCCAGACGCAACGCAGGGCCACCGGCTTCACGGCCGCGCCGGAAAGCCCGCCTATGCGCCTGGCCAGCAGAAAGCGGCGGCTGCGCACATCCACTCCCATGCCGGAGAGGGTGTTGATGCAGGAAAGCATATCCGCTCCCGCATCGGCGCAGGCTCTGGCTATCTCCGTAATATCCGTCACGTTGGGAGTAAGCTTGACCAGCACGGGCAAATCCCCGGAAAATTTCTTCACCGCCGCGGTCACCCCGGCCGCGGCCCGCGCCTCCTGCCCGAACAGCAGACCGCCCGCCTCCACATTCGGGCAGGAAATGTTGACCTCCAGAGCGGCCACTCCGGGAGCCCGGCTCAGGGTAGCTGCCAGTTCCGAAAAATCCGCGAGGTTACGGGCATAGATGTTGGCGATGATTTTCGGGCCGTTGCGGGGCAGACGGGGCAGATACTCGCGCATGAACCTCTCCAGGCCGCAGTTCTGCAGGCCTATGGAATTGAGCATGCCGCAGGGAGTTTCCGCTATGCGCGGCATGGGATTGCCGGGCATGGGCCGGAGCGAAAGCCCTTTGGTCACCAGGCCGCCCAGAGCTTCCAGAGGACCGTAAGAAGCGAACTCCACCCCGTAGCCGAAGGTTCCGGAGGCCGCCAGCACCGGATTGTTCAGCCGGAATTCCCCTCCTGACCAGGGTATATTCACCGCCAGTTTTCCCATCGCAACAGACCTCTCTGTTTCCGTTCAGGCGTCCAGCTCCACCGCGTCGGCCCAGAAGACCGGGCCGCAGGAGCAGACCGGCACAGGCAGGCCCTGTTCCAGCGCCGGAGGCACGGGTTGCCGGGATCTGTTTCTGCCTTTGTCATCCATAAGCGGCTTCACCACGCAACCCAGGCAGACTCCCAGGCCGCAGGCCATGCGGTTTTCAAGGGAAATCTGCGTGCGCGCGCCATGCTTCAGGCTGAGATCGCGCACCGCCCGCAAAAAGGGAACAGGACCGCAGGCCAGAACCAGGCCCTCTTCCCGCGCGTTACCGGCCAGAAGTTCCTCCATCCTCCGCAGAAACGACGGCAAATCGCCCGGCCTTTCATCGGGGAAATGTTCCGAGAGGCAATTCCCGGCCAGAGCCGCGTAAGGATAGCAGGCCAGAGGAGCCCTGTGCCCGAAACAGAGGCGCAGATTCGGCGCCCCGGCCCGGCGCGGGATATAGCCCGCAAAGGGAGCTATGCCCATGCCTCCGGCCAGGAGCAGAACAGGCTTGTTTTCTTCCCGCGCGAAGCCCTGCCCCAGCGGCCCGAATATGCGGACGCTTTCTCCCGGCCTGAGCCCGGCCAGAAGGGAAGTGCCCCGCCCGACCACCTGAAAAAAAATCTCCAGGCCATTTCCGTCCCAGCGGCCTATGGAAAAGGGCCTGGCCCAGGGCAGTTCCCTGCTCCAGCTTTCCGGACGGAGCATCACAAACTGGCCGGGAGTCCAGTCCGGAAGGCCGCAGCCTTCCAGAAGCAGGGAAAAAAATCCCCGTTTTTCTCCCTCCCCCAGAGGGACAAGAGCGCGTACGCTGCATAGATGCATCTGCGGCATGAGTTAATTCTCCGGTCAGGATATTGCCCTTCCCAGGGCAGTCCTGCGTCCTTCCAGGCAGGAAAGCTCTTTCTCCAGTTTCGCCAGCTCTTCCATCAGGTTTTCAGCCTCGGCCCGCAGCCGGTGAAACTCCTTAAGCAACTCCGTGGTCCGGCCGGAATCGGCATAGACCTCGGGAGAAGCCAGCAGAGCCTCCACTTCCCCCTGCCGGGCCAGGAGGGATTCCAGAGCTTTTTCCTTACGGGAGTAAGCGTCCTGCAAGGGTTTCTGTTCTTTGTACAGCCGGTTGCGCAAATCGGCCTGTTCCCGCTTGAGACGTTTTTGCTCCTCACGGGAAAGCAGGGCCTCGCTTTTTTTCCGGTCGGAGTCAAGGGAGGAGCATAAGGCCTGACGGCGGGCTTCGCTGTAGCCGGCATAGCCGTTTTCGTGAACGCGCAGGCCGTCTTTGCCCAGTTCCCAGATCTGATCCGCGGCGGAGTCCAGAAGGTAGCGATCATGGGCCACCATGATCAGACTGCCCGGAAATTCCGCCAGGGCTTCCACCAAAGCCTCCCTGCTTTCCAGATCCAGGTGGTTGGTGGGTTCGTCCAGCACCAGAAAGTTGCAGCGGGCCAGAAAGAGGCAGGCCAGGAGCAGGCGGCTTTTTTCCCCGCCTGAAAGGACGGAAACCTGCCGCTCGAAATAGCCTTTCCCCAGCAGAAAAAGGCCCAGCACGCTCATCAGCTCTTCTTCCGTGGTCCCCGGGTCTGAAAGGCGGCGTATTTCGCCCAGCACGCTGCCCTCCGGGCGCAGGGTTTCCAACTGGTGCTGGCTGAAATAGCCCGGACGTACCGCCTGCCCCAGGACTATGCTGCCTCCGTCTCTTTCCAGCTCGGAGACAATAAGTTTGAGCAAGGTGGATTTGCCGCAGCCGTTGGGGCCCACCAGGGCGATTTTCTCTCCCCGGTAGAGATTGAAGCTCAGGCTGTCCCACAGCCTGAGACCGTCGGGAAAGGAAAAACGCAAATCCGCCACCGCCAGCACCGTGCGATCCCCCCGCGGAGGCTCGGGCCAGCTGAAGTCCAGCTCCCGGCGCTTCTGCGGCGCGGCCAGTCCTTCCAGTTCCTTTTCCAGGCGTTTGGCCATTTTCTGGCGCGAAGCCGCCTGCCGGGCCTTGGTGGCTTTGGCTCTGAAGCGGCGCACAAAATCCAGCTTCCGTTCCATCTCGTCCTGCAGGCGGGCCGCCTCCCGCTCGCGCTGCGCTTCAAATCCCTCCTGCAGGGCGACGAACTGGCTGAAAGTTCCCTTGCGGAACAGAGGTTTCCCGGCCCCCAGGTACAGGATATGCGTGCCGGCTTTATCCATGAAAACGCGGTCGTGGGCCACAAAAACCAGAATGCCACGGTAGTTCAGGATGAAACTTTCCAACCACTCCACGGCTTCCAGATCCAGGTGGTTGGTGGGTTCGTCCAGAAGCAGAACATCCGCCCCGGCTATGAGCACTCTGGCCAGCCTGGCTCTTTCGCGCCAACCTCCGGAAAGGGAGCGGAGCGGCATCTCCTGCCTGGGCTCCGCGAAACCCAGGCCGGAAAGCACCTCCCTGGCTCTCTGCTCCGGATTATATCCGTATTGCTGCTCCAATTCCGCCTGGCGCGCGGACAGACGCTCCAGAGCCGCGACGTCCTTTTCCGCTTCCGCCGAGGCCCAGTCCGCCCAAAAAGAGCTCCAGTCCGGCAGCGCCTTCAACGCAAAGGAAATCAGGGGCAAATCCAGGCTGTCCTCGTCCAGCTCCTGCTCCACATAACCCAGGCGGCAGCCCCGGGGCAGGACAACGCGCCCGGCATCCAGGGTTCCGGCTCCGGCCAGGGCGCGGAGCAGAGTGGACTTGCCGCAGCCGTTGGGCCCACAGACGCACAGCCGCGTCCCGGACGGAATCTCCAGGGAGAAATCGTTGAAAATGTCCTTTCCCCCGAAGGATTTGCTTATGTTCTGAATGGATATGTGCATGGGATAAATATAGCGGCTGATCCCGCCCCAGGCAAGATATTTGAGACCGCGGGGGGCCGCGGCAAAGCCCCGCTCCCGAAGGCGCGAAACGAAGGCGGGCCGGATTTACTTTTCCGGATAAAAGGAATATCCGGAACGGGATCGGGAAAATGGAACATCCCGCGACCTCTTCCCCGGAACTTGCCTTATGCACGGACATATCTTCAACAGCCCGGTCGGCCCCTTATACCTGCAAGAAGAAGACGGCCGGCTTGTCGGCCTGTCTTTTGAAAGCGCTTCGTATGAAGCCGGGGAGGAGACGGCGTCTTACTCCGAAGCCCCTCCCCTGCTCCTGGAAGCGGAAAGGCAGTTGCGGGCCTATTTCTCCGGGCGCCTGCGCGCCTTTGATCTGCCCCTGCGGCCGGAAGGAACTCCCTTCATGCGGCGGGTCTGGTCGGAACTTGAGCGCATACCCTACGGCGGCACGGCCAGTTACAAAGATATAGCCCGGCGCATGGGGAACCCGGGGGCCTGCCGCGCCGTGGGCATGGCCAACCACAGAAACCCCGTTGCGATCATCATCCCCTGCCACCGGGTGATCGGCAGCGGAAATACCCTGGGGGGATATGCCGGAGGTCTGGAAATCAAGAAAACCCTGCTCCGCCTGGAAGGACTTTCTTTCTGAAAGACGCGCCCCAATACCCTCACATCCGGCTTGTCCGGATTGACAAATCCGGCGACGTATTCCAGTGCGCCGGACGCCGCGGCGGAGCGGAAGGCGAATTATGAGCGCACAGGATATTGACAATATCCGCTTTCAGGATTATAGTTTAGTGTTGTATTATTTGAAGTTCATTGCTTTTTGTGCTCCGGCGCGGCGGCGAAGCGCTTCCGGGCAAAAAGCGGGCAATATTTCCGCTCCCGGTCAATCTTGAGCGGTCAGTCTTGAAAAAGCCGTAAACTGCCGCAAATCCGCAAATCGGCTCAAAGGAGTTTTCATGGCCAGGATAACTATTGAAGATTGCCAGGAGCGCGTGGACAACCGTTTTTTGCTTGTGCAGATGACCATCAAGCGCATCCAGCAATATCGCGCCGGTTACGAGCCCCTGGTGGAATCCAAAAACAAGGAAATCGTCACCGCCCTGCGCGAAATAGCCGCCGGCAAGGTTTTGCCCGAGGATCTGACTTATTACGCTCCCATTGAGCATCCTCGGGAAAACGAAAGCTACGACGACGATTAAACCCCGGACAGGCCTTGCCTGAAAGACATGACTCAGCGCGATTACTACGAAATCCTGGGCGTTGAACGCAACGCGGACAAGGAAAGCATCAAGCGGGCCTACCGCAAGCTGGCCCTCAGGTATCACCCGGATCACAACCCCGGCAATCCGGAGGCCGAGGCCAAATTCAAAGAAGCGGCCGAAGCCTATGACGTTCTGCAGGATGAAGAGAAGCGGGCCCGCTATGACCGCTTCGGACATGCCGGTTTGAGTTCCGGGCAGGGCTTCAGCTCCACCGAGGATATTTTTTCTCATTTCAGCGATATTTTCGGGGATCTTTTCGGCTTCTCCCGCATGAGCGGCAACCCCAACAGGCCCCATCCCGGAGAGGATCTGCGCTACAACCTGGAACTGAGTTTCCGGGAAGCGGCCCGGGGCGGAGAAGTCAAGATATCCGTGCCCAGGCATGTGGTCTGCGCGGAGTGCTCAGGCAGCGGGGCGGCTCCCGGGACTTCTCCCCTGACCTGTCCCCAATGCAACGGAATGGGCCAGGTGCGCCGCTCCCAGGGTTTTTTCCAAATCTCCATGCCCTGCCCGCAATGCCGGGGGAGCGGACGCATCATTCCCACCCTTTGCCCCAAATGCAGAGGCGCGGGGCAGGTGGAGCAGGTACGCGAACTTTCCGTGAATATCCCGGCCGGGGTGGATAACGGCAACCGCCTGCGCCTCAGGGGAGAAGGCGAGGCCGGTCTTAACGGCGGGCCTCCGGGCGATCTCTATGTGGTGCTGCATGTCAGCGAAGACAAAGAGTTCGAGCGCCAGGGGCAGGATTTGCTCCTGCTGCGCGAGATCAGCTTTGTCCAGGCCGCCTTGGGCGGAAAAGCCAGCGTGCCCACCCTGGACAAGCCCATAAACCTGGAAGTGCCCAAAGGGACGCAAAACGGTCAGGTCTTTCGCATAAGCGGAGCCGGACTCCCCTATCCGGGGCAGAACCGCCGCGGCAATCTCCTGGTGGAAATTCGGGTGAAAACCCCCACTCACCTGAGCGCGGCCCAGGAAAAGCTCCTGCGCGAATTTGAGGAGCTGGAGGAGCAAAAACCCCTGAACAAGGCCAGAAAGGTCTTCAAAAAAGCCGGCCAGGCCATGGGCTTTGACTAAATTGCCGCCGGAATTCACCCACCTCAAGGAAGACGGCTCCGCCACCATGGTGGACATAGGCGGCAAGGACGTCAGCAGACGCATAGCCAGGGCCGGGTGCAGCGTGATCCTCAATCCTCTCGCCTTTGATCTGCTCAGGCGCAAAGCCCTGCCCAAAGGCGACGCTCTTGCCGCCGCCAAAACAGCCGGAATCATGGCCGCCAAGCGCACCGCGGATCTTATTCCCTTCTGCCACAACCTGGAACTGGACTTCGTGGATCTGTCCTTTACCTTGGACCCGGAAGGCAGCAGCATCCACCTCCAGAGCGAGGTGCGCGTTTCCGGGCGTAGCGGCGCGGAGATGGAGGCTCTCTGCGCCGTGCAGATCGCCGCCCTGACCCTCTACGACATGTGCAAGGCCGTGCAGAAAGATATACGCATCGTCAACTGCCGTCTTCTGCACAAAAGCGGCGGCCGCGGCGGAGAATACAACGTCTAGATGTCCGTCCGTCTCATCTCTAAGCCGGTGCAGTCATGCGAGCCGTCGGGATTTATGCTGAACTCCATCCTCGCGAAGATGGGCACCGTCCTGGCCGCCGGCTCCAGGCCCCGGGCGGGGTCGTGCGTGATCTCCACCAGCACCCGGCCGTCCGCCCGGGCGGTGGCCGATATGGAGAAATTGCCGTTGATGTCCAGCGGCAGGCCGAAAACATTGGAGTACATGCTGACGGTTATCTGCGGGGCCTGGGAAAAAGCCTGGAGCACGCGGGCGGTCTGGATCTCGCGGTTGCCGGTCATGCCGTTCACCCAGCCGATGATCTCCTGAAATTGCGGCTCCAGGGTATCATTGCTGTGCCCGCCCCCTGCCGGCCTGTGGGTGACATGGTTGTTGCCCTGGGCGTCCGTGAAGCTCATGGGCAGCGCCGAGGGAGTCCGGAGAAAATCGGTGCGCAGCCCGTAAGCGGTTTTTGCGTCGTAGTTGTTCAACGAACTCATGTGCATGTCCCCGCGGATGTCCGCGAGGGTCAGGGTCGCGCCCGGCCGGGTGAGCTCCAGCAGCCGCCGCGGGCGTATGCCTCCGGTCATGATGAGCGCCCTGGCATTTATATCCCGCCTATAGTCATCGATCTGCGGCGCTATCCCGCGCAGGCTGCCCATGTATCCGTCAAAGAAAGCGGCGGACAGGCGCTCTCCGAAATTGGCGTCCCTGACTCCGGCGGGCATGGGCCCGCCTGTGACGGCCTCCCAGATTTGGGCGTTGCTCAGGGTGCGTCCCCCGTTGGCCGCCAGGGCGGCCAGAAGATCCTGGCCGGCCAGGGCGAGCAGCTCGGCCGCTAAGTCGGCGTTGGGGCCTTGCCCGGCCTTGGCGGTGATGGGCAGCAGGGCGTTCCATTCCGCCTGGCTGAAAGGCGGCAGAATGTAGGAGAGAGCCAGCGCTCCCCGGCTTATGCCCGGGCCGGCCATCTGGGCCAGAATGCTCATGCAGCCGTTGCTGCCGCCGGGTACGCGATGCAACGGCACGATGTCGCTGAAGTGCCTGTCGGCCTGCCCGGCCTGGCCGTTCTCCCGTATGCCGGATACCGTGTACAGGGCTTTCATCATGTCGTATGCAGCCCTGAAATTGCGTCTGCCTTCAGGCGGCAGACCGGGCAAGCCGCCCTCGGCGCCGTTGAGGACGGCGCCGGCCACAACGGCGGCGTCCTCGCCGCGCATGTTGGCGGCAAAGTTCCTGATCTGCGCGGCGTCAAATCCGGCGAGGCTCACGGCCAAATCCAGCATGATCTCCATGCCGTTGGCGGGCAGCGCCGGCGCGTCCGGGCGCCTCTGCTCCAGCTGGTACGTGCCGAGCAAACCTCTGAGACTCTCGGCCAGCAGATTGGGCGTGGTGTTGAGAGAGGCCAGCTTCGCCATATCCCCCAACTGGTTCTTCGCCACCCCCAGCAGCGAGGTCAGGACGTTCGCGTCCTGCACGTTGTAACGTTGGGCCGCCGCCTTCATGAACGCCTTGTGCGCCGGGGTGAATTCCCTCGCCGTCGGGGCGCCGGGATCGCGCGGCTCGGGCAGGGCGTCGATTGCCAGGCGCACGCGCAGGGAGGGAGGGAGCTGCCGCGGATCAAGTTCGCCCATGGGCCCGGGAGGGCCCGGGACCGCGGACC
>JAISOL010000068.1 GCA_031275645.1 Deltaproteobacteria bacterium | reverse complement strand
CTGCTGGGTTGCCTTGCCGGACAGATACGCCTCGACCGCTATTTTTCGAATCTCAGGGCTTGCTATGCTCATGAGTTCAGCATAAAAAATTATTTAGACTATTTCAAGAGTTAAATGCTCTATAATGCCGAAGGGTCGGATGTTGATTTTGAGAAGAGAGGGGTTGCGCAACACGGCAATATATTCCTCAATTCAAGGCTTTTCACCCGTTCGCGCAATTTCAATCAGGATTTCGAGAGCCGTAATCATTGTCTGCCTACAGCATAGGGATAGAATTGGTGCTGATTCCAGCCGGCTACTCCGCCGGCCGATTGCGTCAACCACATTGGCTTCCGGCCGAGGTTTTCCTCGTACTCCGGCCAAACAACATGCGCAACGCTGCGGGAGAATGGACGGGATTTAACTCAGAATGGCTCATGGCGGAGATAGCAGATCATCTTCGGCAGAGGTGACTGTATTATCCCGTTTCTGCAAGCGTTTTTTCACAAAGGACGCCAGGCCGCCCGCGTCCAGGATGGCCTGCATGACCGGAGGCAGGGGAGGGCAGAAGAAATTTTGGCCTGAGCTTTTATTGCTGACGCTCCTGTTTTCCGTATCCACCTCCACCAGGTCTCCTTCCTTGAAGGTAAAGGCGGCTTCGCCCAGTTCCAGGGGCAAAAGGCCCATGTTGAAGGCATTACGATAAAAGATGCGGGCAAAACTGCAGGCGATGACCGCCGGGATGCCGGCCGCGGCAATGGCCAGCGGGGCGTGTTCTCTGGACGAGCCGCAGCCGAAGTTGCGCCCGGCAACCAGAATGCTGGCCCCGGGAGTGACTTTTTTTATCCATTCCGGATCCAGGCCGGACATGCAGTTGGCCGCCAGTTCGGCCGGATCGCTGCTGACCAGGAAGCGGGCCGGTATAATAGCGTCGGTGTCTATATGGTCGCCCAGGCAGAGGGCTGTTCCGCTTAATTTCATCATGCTTTCCTCTTTACAACATCCCCGGGTGGGTAAGCCTGCCGGTTACGGCCGAAGCGGCGGCCACAAAGGGGTTGGCCAGATATATTTCAGAATCCGGGCTCCCCATGCGGCCTTTGAAATTACGGTTGGAGGTGGAGACGGCCTTTTCCCCGCCGGCAAGTATGCCCAGATGTCCGCCCAGGCAGGGGCCGCAGGAGGGCGGCCCGATAATACATCCGGCCGCGGCGAAGATCTCCAGCAGACCTTCCCGCAGGGCCAGACGCCAGATTGCGGGGGTAGCCGGCAGAACCACGCAGCGCAGGTTGCGTTTTACCTTGCGCCCCTTGAGAATGGAGGCGGCCTGGCGTAAATCTTCGATCCTCCCGTTGGTGCAGGAGCCGATAAAGACTTGGTCCACAGCTATATTTCCGGCTCCGGAAACCGGTTTCACGTTTTCCGGCGTGTGGGGACAGGCCACCAGAGGTTCCAGCTTTGAAACATCGCTTTGCAGATGTTTTTCGTAAACCGCTCCGGGGTCAGGGGCCAGGAGGCGGTCTCCCTTTCTGCCGGCGGCCCGGCAGTAGGCCAGAGTCGCCGCATCGGCGGCGAAAAGCCCGGCCTTGCCCCCGGCCTCAATGGCCATGTTGGCCATGGTCAGGCGTCCTTCCGGAGACAGATTCTCAATGACCGGCCCGTCGAATTCCAAAGCTTTGTAAAGAGCTCCCTCCACGCCGATCTCCCCGATGGTCCAGAGGATCAGATCCTTGCCCTGCACATGTGGAGGCAAAATACCGTAAAAAGTGACCCGTATGCTTTCCGGAACTTTGAACCAGCTTTCACCCAGAGCCATGCCTCCGGCTATGTCGGTGGAGCCCATGCCGGTGGCGAAGGCTCCCAGGCCTCCATAGGAACAGGTATGGCTGTCCGCTCCTATGACCAGATCCCCGGGCCCGATCAGGCCGAGTTCCGGCAGCAGGGCGTGTTCCACCCCGGCATTCCCTCCCTCGTAATAATGTTCAAGCCCCTGCCGCAGAGCGAAATCGCGGCAGATTTTCACCTGCTCCGCCGAGGCTATGTCTTTTTGCGGAGTGAAGTGATCCATGACCAGGACGACTCCGCTTTTGTCAAAGACCCGTTCCACGCCCATGTCCTTCAGGGCCTTTATGGCCAGGGGCGCGGTTATGTCGTTGGCCAGAACCAGGTTCAGCCGGCAGTTGACCATGCTTCCCGCCTCCAGGTTGTCGGCGGTCACGGGCGCGATGCTGTGCGCTCCCAGGATCTTCTGAGCCAGGGTAAGGGCCATTTTGCAATCATCCTCCAGAAAAAATGCAGAAAAGCGCGGCTTTCGGCTCGCTCCACCGCTGCGCGGCGCGGCGGACCAGACCGGGCGTCCGCTGTCACGTCATTCGCGGAAGGCCATGAACTAATCTGTCAGTTGCCTTGCAGGCGGCGGGTGAGGAGCGCAAAGGCCGCATCAATGCCGCCCGGGTTGTTGCCGCCGGCTTGGGCCATGTCCGGGCGGCCTCCTCCGGAGCCTCCGATTTCCCGCGCTATTTCCCGGATCAGTTCCGGGGCGGGAAAACGTTCGCTCAGATCCTTGGAGACAGTGAGAATCATGCTGACCTTGCCGTCTCCTTCGGCGGTCAGGCAGGCGATGCCCGAGGCAAGCCTGGAGCGCACATCGTCGGCTATTTCCCGCAGAGCTTTTATGTCGGAGGCTGAACTGCGGGCGGTCAGGAGCCTGAGTCCGTTTATTTCGCGCAGGCCGCTCAGGAGATCCTCTCCCTGGCCGGAGCCTGATCTGCCGGCGGCCTTTTCCAGATCCTTGCGCAAAGCGCGGACTTCATTGTACAGAATCCGGGTTTTTTCCAGCAGCTCGCCCGGCCTGGCCTTGAGCAGTTCCCCCAGGGCGCGGGCTTCCTGCTGCCGGGCTTTATACAGGCGCAGAGCGCCCCAGCCCGTCGCCCCTTCAATGCGTCTCAGCCCCGAGCCTATGCCGCTTTCGGAAATGATGGAGAAAAATCCGGCCTGCCCGGTGCGTTGCAGATGCGTTCCTCCGCACAGTTCCGTGGATTCGTCCTCAATGCGTACGCTACGCACTGTTTCTCCGTATTTTTCTCCGAACAGGGCTATGGCCCCTGCCCCGACGGCCTCGGCATAGCTGCTTTCATGCGTCTCCACGGCGAGATCCGCCATGATGGCGCGGTTGACGCGTTCTTCCACCGCGGCCAGTTCTTCTTCCTTCAGGGCCGCGCTGTGCGTGAAGTCAAAACGCAGACGTTCAGGATCCACAAGGGAGCCGGCCTGCCGGGCATGTCCGCCCAGCACCGAGCGCAGGGCCGCGTGCAGAAGATGGGTGCAGGTATGATTGCGGGACGCGGCCAGACGTTTTTCGGCGTCAACTTCCAGTTCCGCTTCGGCGTCCAAAAAGAGGAAACCGCTGCCGATTTCCACCCGATGCACTGTCAGGGCGAGGGAAGGACGCTGCGTATCCAGTACCAGGGCCGTGCCGGAGGAAGAGACAATCTTACCCGTGTCGCCGGTCTGCCCGCCGGAAGCGCCGTAAAACGGCGTGCGGGCGCAGGCCAGCCAGCCGGACGCCCCCGTTCCGAGTTCGGAGACGCGCTCTCCCTGCCCGTTCAGAAGAGCGATGATGCGGCTGGAATCCCTGAGGGCGGAATAACCCGTGAATTCGGAACGCAGCCCTTCTTCCAGAAGTTCGGCGAAGCGCGTGGCCGGGTCGGATTCTCCCGAACCTTTCCAGGATTCCCGCGCCCGTTTTTTCTGTTCCAGCATCAGAGCCTTGAAGCCGGCTTCGTCGATGGAAATCCCCTCTTTGGCCGCCACATCGTTGATGATGTCCAGAGGAAAGCCGAAGGTGTCGTAAAGCTTGAAGGCAACGTCGCCGGAAAGGACGCGCTTCCCGGCCGGCAGCTTGTCCAGTTCGTCCTCCAGAAGAGCCAGCCCCTTGTCCAGAGTTTTTTCAAAACGCTCTTCTTCCTCCCGCACCACGCGGGCCATGAAGGAAGCCGAGTCCTGAAGCTCGGGAAAGTCCTCCCGCATGTGTTCCACCACCGTGAGAACGCTCTTGTGCAGAAAAGCTCCGTCCAGCCCCAGAAGGCGGCCAAAGCGGAAGGCCCTGCGGATCAGGCGGCGCAGTATATAGCCGCGCCCCTCGTTGGAGGGCATGATGCCGTCGGCGATCATAAAGGCGACGGCCCTGCTGTGGTCGGCGATGACGCGCAGGGCCGTATCCGTGTCATTGGTGTTGGGCGCGCTGCGGCTGTAGCCTATTCCGGCCAGATCAGCGGTGAATTTTATAATGGACTGGAAAAGGTCGGTATCGTAGTTGGAGTATACTCCCTGGCAGACCGCGCTCACGCGTTCCAGCCCCATGCCCGTGTCAATGCTGGGTCTGGGGAGAAGTTCGCGTTTTCCGGGTTCAAGCTGGTTATACTGCATGAAGACCAGATTCCATATTTCCAGAAAGCGGTCGCAGTCGCACCGGCCTATGCCGCAGTCAGGCCCGCAGCGCATCTGTTCGCCCTGGTCGATGAGTATTTCTGAACAGGGGCCGCAGGGGCCCGTATCCCCCATGCTCCAGAAATTGTCTTTTTCTCCCATGCGCAGAATGCGCTCCGCGGGCACGGAACTGTGCCTGAGCCAGAGTTCCGCGGCCTCGTCATCATCCCTGTAGACTGTGATATAAAGCTTGTCCGGGGGCAGCCCGAGCTCTCCGGTGACAAAATCCCAGGCATATTTTATGGCTTCGGCCTTGAAATAATCGCCGAAGGAAAAATTTCCCAGCATTTCAAAAAAAGTGTGATGCCTGGCCGTGCGGCCCACATTTTCCAGGTCATTATGCTTGCCCCCCACCCGCAGGCATTTCTGGGCGGTTACCGCGCGGGAATAGGGACGTTTTTCCAGACCCTGAAAAATCTGTTTAAACTGCACCATGCCGGCATTGGTAAAAAGCAGCGTGGGGTCGTCCCTGGGGACCAGGGAGGAGGAACGGACCATTTCATGGCCTCTCTCCCGGAAATAGGCCAGGAAACGGCGACGTATTTCGTTTGTGCTAAGCATGGGTCGGCTCCGGGGGGCTGTTTGCCTATTCGTCGTCCAGAGGGGCATAATCCTCGTCGCCTCTCGCGGGGGCGGCCACTTCCGGATGCATGCCCAGGTGCTCCAGCAGAGCGTTTTCAATGCTCTGGCGCAATTCAATGTTTTCGTCCAGCATGGAGCGCACATTCTCTCTGCCCTGGCCCAGGCGTTCTCCTCTGAAGGCCAGCCAGGAACCGCTTTTATCCACGATACCGACTTCAGCCCCCATATCCAGAAGTTCACCGGTGCGGGAAATCCCCTGGCCGTACAGCACGTCGAACAAGGCTTCGCGGAAAGGAGGAGCCACCTTGTTTTTTACCACTTTCACCCTTACCCGGTTGCCGAAGACTTCTTCCTTGTCTTTCAAGGTCTGGATTTTGCGTATATCCATGCGCACCGAGGCGTAAAATTTGAGGGCGTTGCCGCCGCTGGTGGTCTCCGGGTTGCCGTAGCCGCCGGGCATACCGCCTATCTTCATGCGGATCTGGTTGATGAAAATGACCGCGGTTCTGGATTTATGGATGGTGCCGGTGAGCTTGCGCAGGGCATGGGACATAAGCCTGGCCTGCCCTCCCACCTGCATCTCGCCCATGGTGCCTTCAAGTTCGGCCTGGGGGATCAGCGCGGCCACGGAGTCAATTACCACAAGATCAACGGCGGCGGAGCGCACCAGCATATCCGCTATGTCCAGGGCCTGCTCGCCGTAATCCGGCTGGGAAATTAGCAGTTCCTCCGTCTTGACGCCCAGGCGCCTGGCATAGTTGACGTCCAGAGCGTGTTCCGCATCCACGAAGGCGCATACTCCGCCCAGCTTCTGCGCTTCGGCAATCACATGCAGGGCCAGGGTAGTTTTGCCGGATGACTCCGGCCCGTAGATTTCAGTGACCCGGCCGCGAGGGAGCCCGCCCACGCCCAAGGCCAAATCCAGACCTATGGAACCGGTAGGAATAACAGGGATATTTACATGGGCATCGTCAGAGAGACGCATGACCGAACCTTGGCCATACTTGCGTTCAATGGTGGTCAGGGCGGTATTGAGGGCCTCCAGCTTGACATTTTCCGCTGTTGCGCTCGACTTTTTGGCCATGGTATCACTCCGGAATGAATGTTTCAATCCGCGCCCGCCTCAAGGTTGCCGGGACGTAGTCATCCGGCGGCCTTAAGGCGGGCGCGGGGCGCGGTCGTTTTCTCTCTGAAGAAGAGGATTACCGGGAAAGTATTCCCGGCTTTGTCCGGAGTCAAGCGGAAATCTCCCGAGGCAGGAAGCCGCGGAGCATGAAGGAAAGTTTCTTGTGGGGATTTTTTTGAGAAAAGACTTGACCTGTACGGACAGGGTGGATAAAGTATTTCTCCGCTCCTGAAAAAGCGGTTACGGTTCTTTGACAATTGAATAGCGAGTCGGGTTTGAGAGAC